>NZ_CP067420.1:997500-1242500 GCF_016653635.2 Skermanella sp. TT6 | reverse complement strand
GCCCGTCGGCGATGCGGCCTTCCAGAAGCATCGTGGCCAGCGGGTTCTGCAGCGCCCGCTGGATCACCCGCTTCAACGGCCGGGCGCCGTAGACCGGGTCGTAGCCGGCATCGGCAAGCCAGGCGAGCGCCTTGTCGTCGATCGCCAGCTCGATGTCGCGGTCGGCCAGCATGCGCCGCAGGCGGCCCAGCTGGATCTTGACGATGCCGCCCATGTGGCCTCGGCTCAGCCGGTGGAACAGCAGGATCTCGTCGAGCCGGTTCAGGAACTCCGGCCGGAACGACGCCCGGACGATCTCCATCACCTCGTCGCGCACGGCGGAGCTGTCCTGCCCTTCCGGCTGGTTCGCCAGGATCTCCGACCCGAGGTTGGAGGTCATGACGATCAGCGTGTTGCGGAAGTCCACCGTGCGCCCCTGCCCGTCGGTCAGGCGGCCGTCGTCCAGCACCTGGAGCAGCACGTTGAACACGTCGGGGTGCGCCTTCTCGACCTCGTCGAACAGGATCACCTGATAGGGCCGGCGGCGAACCGCCTCCGTCAGGGCCCCGCCCTCCTCATAGCCGACATAGCCCGGAGGAGCGCCGATCATGCGGGCGACCGCGTGCTTCTCCATGTACTCCGACATGTCCAGCCGGATCATGGCGGTCTCGTCGTCGAACAGGAACTCGGCCAGCGCCTTGGTCAGCTCGGTCTTGCCGACGCCGGTCGGACCGAGGAACAGGAACGAGCCGATCGGCCGGTTCGGGTCCTGAAGGCCGGCGCGGGCGCGCCGGACCGCGTTGGAGACCGCGACGATCGCCTCGTCCTGGCCGATCACCCGGGTACCCAGGCGGTTTTCCATCGCCAGCAGCTTCTCGCGCTCGCCCGTCAGCATCTTGTCCACAGGGATGCCGGTCCAGCGGCTGACGATCGAGGCGATGTCACCGTCGCGCACCTCCTCGTTCAGCATCCGGTTGCCGGCCACTTCCTCGGCAGCCTTCAGCTTCCGTTCCAGCTCCGGAATGACACCGTAGGCGAGCTCGCCGGCCTTGGTCCAATCGGCGTTGCGCTGGGCCTGCTCCAGTTCGACGCGGGCGTGGTCCAGCTGCTCCTTCAGCTTCTGGGCGCCGGTCAGCTGCTCCTTCTCCGCCATCCAGCGCGACGTCATGTCGGCCGACTTGCGCTCCAGCTCGTCCAGTTCGGCGCCCAGCTTCTCCAACCGGTCGCGCGACGCCTGGTCGCTCTCCCGCTTCAGGGCCTCGCGCTCGATCTTGAGTTGGATGATCCGGCGATCGAGCTCGTCGATCTCTTCCGGCTTCGAATCGACTTCCATGCGGAGCCGCGACGCGGCCTCGTCGATCAGGTCGATCGCCTTGTCCGGCAGGAACCGGTCGGTGATGTAGCGGTGCGACAGGGTGGCCGCGGAGACGATCGCGCTGTCGGTGATCCGGACGCCGTGGTGAAGCTCGTACTTCTCCTTCAGGCCGCGCAGGATCGAGATGGTGTCCTCGACCGTCGGCTCGGAGACGAAGACCGGCTGGAACCGCCGCGCCAGCGCGGGGTCCTTCTCCACATGCTTGCGGTACTCGTCCAGCGTCGTGGCGCCCACGCAGTGCAGTTCGCCGCGCGCCAGCGCCGGCTTCAGCATGTTGGAGGCGTCCATCGCGCCGTCGGCCTTACCGGCCCCGACCAGGGTATGCATCTCGTCGATGAACACGATGATCTCGCCGGCCGCGGCCGTGATCTCCTGCAGGACGGCCTTCAGCCGTTCCTCGAATTCGCCGCGGTACTTGGCACCCGCCACCATGGCGCCCAGGTCGAGCGCCATCAGGCGCTTGTCGCGCAGGCCTTCCGGCACGTCGCCCTTGATGATGCGCTGCGCCAGCCCTTCGACGATGGCGGTCTTGCCGACGCCGGGTTCGCCGATCAGGACGGGGTTGTTCTTGGTGCGCCGGGCCAGGACCTGAATGGTCCGGCGGATCTCCTCGTCACGGCCGATGACCGGGTCCAGCTTCCCCTCGCGCGCGGCCTCCGTCAGGTCGCGGGCGTATTTCTTGAGCGCGTCGTAGCCCTGTTCGGCCGACGCGCTGTCGGCGGTGCGGCCCTTGCGGATCGCGTTGATCGCCTGGTTGAGCGACTGCGCCGTGACACCGGCATCCTTCAGGATCCTGGCGGACGGGCTGCCCTCGGCCATGGTCAATGCCAGCAGCAGGCGCTCGGCGGTGACGAAGCTGTCGCCGGCCTTGGTCGCCAGCTCCTCCGCGGTCTGGAAGAGGCGCGCCAGCTCGGGTGCCAGATAGATCTGGCCGGCACCGGCGCCTTCGACCTTGGGCTGCTTGTTCAGCTCCGCCTCGACCGCCGAAAGCGCCCGCGCCGGGTCGCCGCCCGCCGAGCGGATCAGGTTGGCCGCCAAGCCTTCCTTGTCTTCCAGCAGGGTGCAGAGCAGGTGCTCGGCGGTCAGCCGCTGATGTCCGCGCCGAAGCGCCAGCCCCTGGGCGGCCTGTACGAAGCCGCGGGACCGTTCCGTGTATTTCTCGAAGTCCATGAAAACGCTCCTTGTCTACCGGTCGCCCGCGAGGCAGCACGACCGAATTCCGACCCACTGATGTGCGATCCAGGAGGATGCTGAACCCTATATGGCGAGGGGTTATTCGGCGCACAAGCGGGCGGGAGTGGGCATTTCGCCATCCGATGCCTATGTTGCCGAAGCGTCATACCCGCTTGTCCTGGAGACCAACCGCGTGAAGAAGCTTCTGGCCCAGTCCGGCCTGCTCCGTACCGCCCATCTGGCGCGCGTCGGCTGGCTGACCGTCGCAAGGCCCTTGACCATGGGTGTACGCGCCATCATCCGGGACGCGGACGGCGCCGTCCTGATGATCCGCCACAGCTATGTCGACGGCTGGCATCTTCCCGGCGGGGGCGTCGACCGGAACGAGACGGTCCGCCAGGCCATGGCCCGGGAGGTGCGGGAGGAGGTCGGGGTCGAGGTGGTCGGAACCGCGCGCATGCTGGGCCTTTATGCCCGCTTCCGGCACCGATCCAGCGACCATGTCAGCGTCTTCGTGGTCGACGAGTGGCGGGGAACCCCAGAGGTCGACGGGCTGGAGATCGTGGAGTGCCGTTTCTTCGCCCTGGACGCCCTGCCCCGCGACACGACTCCGGCGACGCGCCGCCGACTTGCGGAACTGGCCGGCGGCGGCGAGCCTTCCGACCTCTGGTGACGCGTTGGCAAAAAAAACACCCCCGCCGAGGGATGGCGGGGGCGGCCGGACCAGTCTGCGAGGTTTCGGATCACGGAACAGGAGAGAGTGTGTGACCGGCTGGAAATGGTTATAACCGATCCCGATCCTCTTGCAAATGCAAATCGTTCGCATTCTCATGCCGTCCGAAAAAATATCCGGGTCCGAAACACACGTCCTCTCGGGCCGGCCGCATCCCATCGTGGGATTGACGCACCCCTGCCCCATCTGCATAACATCAGGCATGAATACCGCAGTTGCGAAGATATATCGTTATCCGGTCAAGGGACTGAGCGCCCAGGCTCTCGACCAGGTCATCCTGGCGCCCGGCGAAGGGCTTCCGGACGACCGGCGGTTCGCCATCAGCCACGGGGCTTCCAGCTTCGACCCGACGGCGCCGGAGTGGCGCCCGAAAAGGGATTTCCTGATGCTGGCCAAGAATGAAAGACTGGCGGCGCTGGAGACCGACTACGACTCGGCGACGGGCGTCCTGACGGTGCGCCGCAATGGCAGGCAGGTGGCCCGCGGACAGATCACCAGCGCCATGGGGCGGCTGCTGATCAACCAGTTCTTCGCGGCCTACATGAAGGGAGAGGCGCCGGGAACGCCGAGCCTGGTGGAGGCGCCCGGGGTCATGTTCAGCGATACGCCGGAGAAGTACGTCTCGATCCTGAACCTGGCCAGCGTCCAGGACATAGAACGGGTCGTCCAGGCCCCCGTCGATCCCATCCGGTTCCGGGCGAACCTGCTGCTCGACGGGATGGAGGGCTGGGCCGAGGCCAAGTGGGTCGGCCGTTCCATCGCAATCGGCGACGTGGTGCTGGAAGTGGCCGAGCAGATCGGCCGTTGCGCCGCGACGGAGGTCAACCCCGCCACGGCGACGCGGGACATCAACATCCCTCTCCAGCTTCAGCGGGGCTATAGCCACCGCAACTGCGGCGTTTACGCGCGTGTCATCCGGGGCGGGCGCATCGCGCCCGGCGATCCGGTCCGCCTGATCGACTGAGGCCGCGGGCGGCCCCCGTCCCTGGAAGAAAGCCGACGTTACGCGTTCATTTGAGCGCGTTCGTCTTCCGCGTCGGCGTCTTCATCGTCGTCATCCTGGTCGTCGCCGAACTGGTCCTGGCCGTTGCCGTTGGCGCCGCCGTGCCCATTCGGCGCGCCGTTGCCGTTACGGCCGTCGCGGCCGCGCTGGTTCTCGCCACTTTGTTCGTTGATGAGGCCGATGATACGGAAGTAATGCTCGGCATGCTGAAAATAACTTTCAGCTGCAATTCGGTCACCGGCAGTCTGTGCATCCCGAGCTAGCGCCAGATACTTTTCGTATACCTGGAAAGCATTGCCTCGGATGCGAACATCGGGACCGTTGCTGTCGAAAGTCTGATGGCGCAAAGGGACATTGTTCTGACGACGGCCACCATTATTGCTGCCCCGGCCGCGAGAACGCCTGGTGTTTGGTCCTTGTCTCATTCGGCTATTACGAGCCCCACTTTGAGATTTGCGCGCCCCGATCCAGCTTGGCGGCGATCACACGGGCTACCAAGCACCCGCGGAGCGATGCTGCGCGGTGGAATATCGGGGGTTCTTATCACGCAGGCCGCGCCAAACATGCTGCGGTCCTTCGTAGTTAAAGACCCTAGCGGGGAAACGGCTGCAATCCAACCCCTTTCTTGTGTGCAAGCGCGGAATCACGCGTCCAAATGGCCAAAAACCACGCGCTCCACGCCTCCGAGATCCTTCCGCACGCCGATCCGCCCGAAACCGGCCGCCCTGAGAAGCGCCGACACGTCGGCTGACTGGCCGAATCCGACCTCGAAGATGATTCGCCCGCCCGGTTTCAGTACCCCGGGGAGTTGCGCGACGATGGTGCGGTAGGCGTCCAGCCCGTCGGGGCCGCCGGCCAGCGCCGCCGGCGGGTCGAACCGGGTGACTTCCGGGGCCAGGGCCTCGATGTCGGCATCGGGAATGTAGGGCGGGTTGGAGATCACGAGGTCGAAACGATCCTCGATTCCCGAGGCCCAGTCCCCGGTGGAGAAGCGCGCGCGCTGCCCCAGTCCGAGCCGCCGGGCGTTGGCCCGGGCCGTCTCCACCGCCTCCTCCGAGCGGTCGATGCCGAGCCCCGTGGCCTTGGGCAGTTCGCTGAGGACGGCCAGCAGCAGGCAGCCTGTGCCGGTCCCCAGGTCCAGGACCGACAGGGAAGCCTGCCGGTCCGCGACGCCGGCCAGGGCTTCCTCGACCACCGTCTCGGAATCGGGCCTGGGATCGAGGGTCGCGGGAGACAAGGTGAAATCCAGGCTCCAGAACTCGCGCCGGCCCAGGATGCGGGAGACCGGCTCGCGCCCAACCCGCCGGGCGACGAAGCCGAGGACCCGGGCGACCTGGGGCTGGTTCAGCCGCGCGGTGGCATGGATCAGCATATGCTCGCGCGTCATGCCCAGCGCGGCCCCCGTCAGCAGGCGGGCGTCCAATTCCGGCGTGTCGATGCCGGCCTCGCGGAGCAGGCCCTCGGCGTGGCGCATCACCTCCCGGAGCATGGGCGTCCCGGAGAGCCCCCCGGACGCCCCCTGGGCGGCCGGACCGGTCATTGCAGTTCGGCGAGGCGCTCCGCCTCGTCCGCCGCGATCAGGGGGTCGATCACCTCGTCCAGGGCCTCGCCGCCCATCACCTTGTCGATCTTGTAGAGCGTCAGGTTGATCCGGTGGTCGGTAACGCGGCCCTGGGGAAAATTGTAGGTCCGGATGCGTTCCGAACGATCGCCGCTGCCGACCTGGCTCTTGCGGTTGGCCGCGCGCTCGGCGTCCAGGGCGCTGCGCTGAGCGTCGTAGAGGCGGGAGCGGAGCACCCGCATGGCCTTGGCCTTGTTCTTGTGCTGCGACTTCTCGTCCTGCTGGGAGACGACGATGCCGGTCGGCAGGTGGGTGATGCGCACGGCGCTGTCGGTGGTGTTGACCGACTGGCCGCCCGGCCCGCTGGAGCGGAACACGTCGATGCGCAGGTCCTTCTCGTCGATCTGGATATCCACCTCCTCCGCCTCCGGCAGGACGGCCACGGTGGCGGCGGAGGTGTGGATTCGGCCGCCGGCCTCGGTCGCGGGGACCCGCTGGACCCGGTGGACGCCGCTCTCGTATTTCAGCCGGGCGAACACGCTGCGCCCGGTGATCGAGGCGGTCGCCTCCTTGTAGCCGCCGATGCCGGTCTCCGACACGTCCATGGTCTCGAACCGCCATCCGCGCAGCGCCGCATAGCGCTGGTACATCTGGAACAGCTCGGCGGCGAACAGGGCAGCCTCCTCCCCGCCAGTGCCGGCGCGGACTTCCAGGATCGCGTTCTTGGCGTCGGCCTCGTCCTTCGGCAGCAGCAGGACCTGGATGCCCCGCTCCAGCTCGGGCAGGCGGCGGTCGAGCGCCTGGATCTCGGCCTCGGCGAGATCCCTCATCTCGGGATCGGACAGCATGGCCGCCAGGTCCTGGCGCTCGGCCCGGGCCTTGCGCAGGTCGGCGATCGCTTCCGCGATGGGGGTCAGCTCGGCGTATTCCTTCGACATCCGGGCGAAGGCCTGGGCATCCACCTGACCGCCGGCCAGGGCGTCGCGCAGCTCGTCGTGGCGCGCGGCGACGCGGTTGAACATATCCTCGAAACTCACCGTACCTCACCCTCACTGGGCCCCGGAACGGGGCCCGCAGTCGAAAATCCAGCGCCGGTGGCGGCGTTCTCCGCCCGGTCCAGGCGGAACAACCGGCGCAGCAGCCGTTCGGCCTCCACCTGCTCCATGTCGTGCGACGCCGCCATGGCCCGCAGCACCTGCGACGGGTCGTGAAGCAGCCGGTTGACCAGCAGGCGGGTCGCCTCGGCCGGATCGGCGCCGGCATGCTCGGCCAGCAGGCGGCTCCTTACGGCCTCGAAATGACCGCGCAGGGCCGCCACGGCCGGAACCGCCGCCCGCTCCGCCCGCCCCCGGGCGAAAGCGGCGACCGCCTGGTCGACGATCGCCCAGGCGGCCGCGGCCGCGGCCTCGCGGGTGGCGCGGCCCTCCAGGGCGACCCGCTCCAGGTCGGCCAGGTCATAGACGAAGACGCCCTCCAAGCCGCCGACGTCCGGATCGACGTCCCCGGGGATGGCCGTGTCGATCACGAAGACCGGACGGCGGCGGCGCCTCTTCAACACCGCCTCCATCCGGTCGGCAGACAGGATATAGCGCCCGAGCCCCGCCGCAGTCACGACGATATCGGCGGAGACCAGCGCCGTGTCGAGATCATCGACCGGCACATGGTGGCAGCCCAGCCGCCGGGCCGCCGCTTCGGCCCGGCGATCGACCCGGGCCGCGACGGTCAGGCGGGGCAGCCCCGCCTCGCGCAGCGCGTCCACCATCAGCTCGCCCATGTCGCCCAGGCCGATCAGCAGGGCGGCGGAGCGGTCCAGGTCGCCATGGATGTCGCGCGCGGTCTGGACCGCGGCGGCGGCGATCGATACGGGACGTTCCGCGATGGCGGTCTCGGTGCGAACCCGCTTGGCCGCGGCGTAGGCCGCCTGGAGGACCGCCTCCAGTTCCGGCCCGGTCACGTGGGCGGCGACCGAGGCCCGGTGGGCCGCCTTGACCTGCCCCAGCACGTGCGGCTCCCCGACGACCTGGCTGTCGAGCGAGCAGGCGACGGCGA
The DNA here is from genome assembly GCF_016653635.2 of Skermanella sp. TT6. Lineage (NCBI taxonomy): Bacteria > Pseudomonadati > Pseudomonadota > Alphaproteobacteria > Rhodospirillales > Azospirillaceae > Skermanella > Skermanella cutis. Next base: position 1,234,627 of record NZ_CP067420.1, on the reverse strand, counting down.
ACAGGTGGCGGACGGCGTCGCCGCCGGTCAGGGTATAGAGTTCGGGCCCCAGGGACTCGGCGGTCATGCCGGCGCGCTCGGCCAGGGCCGACGCGGCGGCGGCGGCGGCGGCGGCGGGATCGCACGAGGCCGCCAGAACCTCGACCCGGTCGCAGGTGGACAGCCAGAGCATCTCGGACAGCCCGGCCGCCCGGAGGCGGGCCAGCACGCCGGGAACCTCGGTCTCCTCGGTGCAGATCAGGTCGCGCACCGCCCCGGAGCTGGAGCGGTGGTTGGCGCCGACCAGCACCAGTTCGGACGACGCAGGGCCCCCGGATGCGGGCATGGCGGGGGCGTCAGGGGAGATCTGGGCGGCGCCGGCCCGCCGTCACTCGGCCGCCTCCGCGGCGGCTCCGGCCTTGTCGGCCTCGATGCGGGCGGCCTCGGCCTTTTCGGCCTCGATCTGAGCCGCCTTCTTCTCGACCAGGCCGACCAGATGGCCGACGATGTCCTCGTCCTTCAGCCGGTGGTCCGGCTGGCCGGCGATATAGACCTGGTGGGTGTTGCTGCCGCCGCCGGTGAACCCGATGTCGGTCTCCCGCGCCTCGCCCGGCCCGTTGACCACGCAGCCGATCACCGAGACGGTCATCGGCGTGGTGATGTGGGCCAGCCGCTGCTCCAGCACCTCCACGGTCTTGATCACGTTGAACTGCTGGCGGGCGCAGCTGGGGCAGGAGATCACCGTGACGCCGCGCCGCCGCAGGTTCAGCGACTTCAGCATCTCGTAGGCGACCTGCACCTCCTCGACCGGGTCGGCCGACAGGGAGACGCGGATGGTGTCGCCGATGCCGGACCACAGCAGCATCCCCAGGCCGATCGAGGACTTGACCGTGCCGGCCCGCAGGCCGCCGGCCTCGGTGATGCCGATATGCAGCGGATAGTCGCAGGCCTCCGCCAGCCCCTGGTAGGCCGCGACCGCCAGGAACACGTCGGACGCCTTGACGCTAATCTTGAAGTCGAGGAAATCGTGGTCTTCCAGGATGCGGGCATGGTCCAGGGCGCTCTCGACCATCGCCTCCGGACAGGGCTCGCCGTACTTCTCCAGCAGGTCCTTCTCCAGCGAGCCGGCATTGACGCCGATGCGGATCGAGCAGCCATGGTCCTTGGCCGCCTTCACCACGTCGCGCACCCGGTCGGCCGAACCGATGTTGCCGGGATTGATGCGCAGGCAGGCGGCGCCGTTCTCCGCGGCCTCGATCGCGCGCTTGTAGTGGAAATGGATGTCGGCGACGACCGGGATCGCGATCTCCCGCGTGATCTGCCTCAGCGCCAGGGCCGACTCCTGGTCGGGGCACGAGACGCGGACGATGTCGGCGCCGGCCTGCTCGATCCGCTGGATCTGCTCGACCGTGGCCTTGACGTCGGTGGTCAGCGTGTTGGTCATCGTCTGCACCGAGATCGGCGCATCCCCGCCCACGGGAACCTTGCCGACATGGATCAGGCGGCTCTTGCGGCGCTCGATGTGGCGGTAGGGACGGACGGTCATGGACTGGCTTTCGACAATTTTGACATGCGCCCGAAAGGGCGCGGGGGTAACAGGCGCCCCCGGGGGACGCGGGCACGAGGGCAGGCGCAGGGACGCCTGACGCTAAAGTGCGGACGCGCATGCCCCCGGTCAAGGGCAAGTCCGGGGCAAGACCCCCGGGTCAGCGCACCCCGGCGGCGAACCGCTGCGGATCCAGTTGGACGTCGCGCATCACCTGTCCCTGGGCGCCCAGGGCGCTGCCCTGCCCGCCGTCGACCGAGACCATCAGGCCGCCGGCATTGCCGGTGACCATCCGCAGGCCGGGCTGGTCGGGCACGCGGTAGACGTCGCCGGGGCGGAGCACGCGGGTCATCAGCAGGTCGCCGGTCCCGTCCCGCACCTGGATCCAACTGTCCTGGGTCGCCCGGATCTGGATGCGGGACTGCCCGTTGATCGCCCCGTAGATCCGGGCATCCCCCTGCCCCGCTTCCGGAGCGGCCGGAGGCGCCGGCGGCATCGGCAAAGCGGCGACCTGGCCCGGTGCGGCCGGGGGAGCGGGGATCGCGGGCGAAGCGCCGGGAGGCCGGGCGCCCGTCTCCGACGCCTGCGCGGCGCGGGGGTCGCCGTTCGGCGGCGCGATCGGAGTCGACTCGACGATCGGGCTCTCTTCCTCCTCGGCTTCCTCGGCGTTGGCCCCGGTCGCGGCAGCCACGGCGGCGGGTGCGGACGGCGGGGCGGGAGCCGGAGCCGGCGTCGCCGCCGTGGATGGCGGAGCGGCCTGGGGTGCCGCGGCGGGAGGCGCCGGCGGGGGGACCGCCGGCGCGGGAGCCGGGATGGCCGCCGCGGGCGGCGCTTCGGCCGTCCGGCTGTCGGGCGCGGGCGGGCCGGGCTCGGACGGGGTGACCGGAACGACCAGCCCGGGAGGCGGTGCGGCCGGCGCGACGTTCAGCGCGCTGGCGATCCGATCCGGCAGTTCGGGCACCAGATCGACCAGGTCGCGGCCGGTGGAATTGACATAGTACCAGCCCCCATAGGCGGCGCCGGCCAGCAGCACCGCGACCAGCAGAAGCGCTCCGCCGGGAATGCGGCCTTCGGGCACCGGCTTGGGCAGGTAGAGCTCCGGCTTGGCGGTCAGCGCGCCCGAGCTTTCCTCCTTGAAGCGGCGCAGCACCATCTGGGGATCGAGCCCGAGATGCTCCGCGTAGGTGCGCAGGAAACCGGACACATAGGTGGCGCCGGGCAGGTCGTTGAACCGCCCCTCCTCGATCGCCTCCAGATAGGCGAACCGGATGCGCAGGGCCACCGCGACCTCCTGGAGGTCGTAGCCGAGCGAGAGGCGGCGGCTGCGCAGCACGTCGCCGACCCGGGGCTCGTCGGAACCCGGGAACACGCGGGGCGCGGATCCCTGCCCGCTCCGGCCTTCCTCGACGATGTGGAGTTTCCTAGGTCTGGTGTCGCCCATACCGTCAGCCGTCTTCCCGCACTGAGTCCATGATCAGGCGGCAGGCGAAGTCACGCAAACCGCCCCGTCACTGTCGCCGAAGTTGTAACAAACTTTCCAAGCGGAATGCAATGAATTAGATCATGACCCCATGATCTATCGCAAATGAACGAAGCTTTTCCCGCAGGCTGTGATCGCGCACGGGATAGAGGGTTTCTATATACTCGCGTAATTGCGACACGTTCAGGCTGCGCAGCATCGTCTTGACCGGGCCGACCGCCGGCGGCGACATGGACAGGCTGCGGAACCCGACGCCCAGCAAGGCCATGGCATCGAGCGGCCGGCCGGCCATTTCGCCGCATATGCTGATCGGAACGCCGGCCTCTTCGCACAGGCCGACGAGATGACGGAACATGGTCAGCATCGGCGGCGACAGCGGGTCGTACCGGGTGTTGATCCGCGGATTGCCGCGGTCGGCCGCGAACATGTACTGCATCAGGTCGTTCGACCCGACCGAGAGGAAGTCCAGCCGCGGCAGCAGCGCCGGCAGGTGCCAGACCAGGGAGGGAACCTCCAGCATGGCCCCGACCAGCACGCGGGCCGGCGGAACGCCGCCGCGTCTGACCAGCCGCTCCATCTCCAGGTCCAGCACGGCGCGGGCGTCCTCGAACTCGGCGCATTCGCTGATCATCGGGAACATGACCCGCATTTCCCGCCCGCCGGAGGCGCGCAGCAGCGCCCTAAGCTGCTGGCGCAGCATGGCCGGGCGGTCCAGGCCGATCCGGATGGCGCGCCAGCCCAGGGCGGGGTTCTCCTGCTCCTGGTCGGCGAAATAGGGCAGGCTCTTGTCGCCTCCCACATCCAGCGTGCGGAAGACGATCGGCCGGGCCCCGATCAGCTCCAGCACCCGGCCGTACAGTTCCGTCTGGGCGTCCACGCCGGGATATTCCGACCGGATCATGAAGGGGATCTCGGTCCGGTAGAGCCCCACCCCGGCGGCGCCGGTATCGTCCAGATGCTGCAGGTCGATCAGCAGCCCGCAATTCAGGTTGACGGAGACCTCCACGCCGTCCAGCGACACCGCCGGCTGGTGGATCGTCTCGGCATAGAGGCGCTTGCGCTGGGCGCGCACCGTCATGCTGTTGTGGAAGGCATCCTGGATGTCCTCCGCCGGGCGGACCAGCACCTGGGCGTTGTCGCCGTCGACGATCAGCTGGTCCAGCGGCTCGATCCGGGTCAGCACGTCGGTGCACTGCCCGACCACGGGGATGTCCAGCGCCCGGGCGACGATCGCCACGTGGCTCGACGCCGACCCTTCCTCCAGCACCAGCGCCCTGAGCCGGCGCCTGTCGTAGTCGAGCAGTTCGGCCGGCCCCATCGAGCGGGCGACCAGGACGACGTCGTCCGGCAGGTTGGCCGAGGCCAGCGACTCCTTTCCAGCCAGGTGCTGGAGCAGCCGGTTGGTCAGGTCGTCCAGGTCGAGCAGCCGCTCCCGGAAATAGGGATCGTGCATCTGGCTCATGCGCGCGCGGGTGTCGTTCTGCACCCGCTGGACGGCCGCCTCGGCGGTCAGGCCGTTCCGGATCGCCTCGCGGATGCGCGACAGCCAGCCGCGGTCCTCGGCGAACATCCGGTAGGTCTCCAGGATGTCGTGGTGCTCGCCGCCCTCGACGCTGGAAGCGCGCAGCAGGTCGTCGAGCGCGGTATGCATCCCCTCGAGCGCCTTGCGGAAGCGCTCGATCTCCACGTCGGGATCCTCGGCCACCATCTGGCGGATGGTCAGCTGCGGACGGTGCAGCACCGCCAGTCCCATGGCCAGCCCGCGGTTCAGCCCGACGCCCTCGAGCCGGGTCGGCAGCAGGGCCGCATCGGCGACCGCCGAGATCTCCTGCTGGCTGACCAGTTCGCCGCCGGCGGTCAGCTCGGCCACCACCATCGCGATGGTCTGGAGGGTCTCGACCTCCTCCTCGAAATAGACGCGCTTGTCCTTGTGCTGGATCACCAGCACGCCGCGCACCCGTCCGCCGCGCAGGATCGGCACGCCCATCAGCGACAGGAAGGCTTCCTCCCCGGTTTCGGGGCGGTAGGCGAAATTGGGATGGGACGGCGCGTTGGCCAGGGCCACCGGCCGGGCATGGGCGGCGATGTCGCCCACCAGCCCCTCCCCGACCCGCAGCCGGGTCTTGTGGACGGCCGACTGGTTCAGGCCGACGGTGGCGAACAGTTCCAGGATGTCGCCGGCGCGCATGACGTAGCAGGAGCAGACATCCGCTCCCATCTCCGCCCCGATCAGCGTGACGATCTTGTCCAGCCTGTGCTGCGCCGAGCCGGAGCCGGCCATCACGTCGCGCAGCCGCGCCAGCAGGCGCCGAGACGTTATACCGGGCATGGTCGCTCCCTGTTCCGTCCCGTAGGTTCCGTTGTCCTGGGTTCCATCGTGGCGGGTCCCGTCGCCCTGGGTTCCGCCGTCCATGGCACCACCCATGGAATGGCCCGGTCCCGGTGCATCCCGCGCCGGGGTTCCCTGCCCCGGAGCGTCAGTCATCTATTCCGCCGCCCCGGGAATGGTCGCGCCGCGCCACTCCGGTTTCCCGAAGGCGCCGGAGCGCGCCTCCAGCGCGCGGACGGCCTGCTCGACCAGCTCCCGCAGGATCTCCGAGGCCGGCTGCTCGCGGGTGACCATGCCGACGCTCTGGCCCGCCATCAGGGAGCCGTTCTCCACGTCGCCCTCGATCACGGCGCGCCGGAGCGCCCCGGCCCAGAAGTGCTCGATCTCGAGCTGGGCTTCCTTCTGGCTCAGTTCGCCCCGGTTGAACCGCTCGATCACCTCCGCCTGGAAAGCCTGGAACCGGCGGGTCCCCTCGTTGGTCAAGGCCCGGACGGGGATCACCGGGAAACGGGGGTCGATCTGCACGGACGGCACGGCGTCGCGCGCCGCGGCATTGATGAAGGCCTGCTTGTAGCGCGGATGGGCGACCGACTCCGTGGCGCAGACGAACCGGGTGCCGAGCTGGACCCCGGCCGCCCCCATCTCCAGGTAGGACAGGATGGCCTCGCCCCGGCCGATGCCGCCGGCGACGAAGACCGGCACGTCGCTGACCACCGGCAGGACCTCCTGCGCCAGCACCGACGTGGACACCGGCCCGATATGGCCGCCCGCCTCCATCCCCTCGATCATGATGGCGTCGGCGCCGCTCTTGACCAGCTTGCGGGCGATCGAAGCGGCGGGCGCGAAGCACACCACCTTGGCTCCGCGCTCCTTGATCCGCCGGATGGAGGCCGACGACGGCAGCCCGCCGGCCAGCACGACGTGCCCGACCCGGTGGTCGGCGCAGACATCGATCAGTTCGTCCAGGCGCGAGTGCAGGGTGATAAGGTTGACTCCGAACGGCCGGTCGGTCAGCGCCCTGGTTCCCCGGATCTCGGCATCGAGCTGCTCCGGCCCCATGGAGCCGGACGCGATCACGCCGAAGGCCCCGCCGTTGGAGATCGCGGCCACCAGGTGCCGTTCCGAGACCCAGGTCATGGCGCCGCCCAGTACCGCGAGATCGGTACCCAGGAAGGCCCGTCCCCGGCTCCACAGGCGGTCAAGTCGGGCGCGGGCGGCGCGCGTCGGGTCTTCGGCCGGCATCGGGGCGGGAGCTTGGGTCATGGCAGGGCCTTCATCGGGCTCACCCTCTCACGGTCGGCGGCACAGGTTGGCAGCTCGGGTCGGCGGGACCAGATCGGGGGCCAAGGTCGGGCGCGCCGGTCAGGCGGCGTCCAGCCCGTAGGCGGTGTGGAGGGCGCGGAGCGCCAGTTCGGTGTATTCCTCCGCGATCAGCACGCTGACCTTGATCTCCGACGTCGAGATCACCTGGATGTTGATGCCCTTCTCGGCCAGCGACTTGAACATGCGCTGGGCGACGCCGGCATGGCTGCGCATGCCGACGCCGATCACCGACACCTTGACGACGTTGCTGTCGGCCAGCAGGCGGCGGTACTGTAGCTCGCCCTTGGCGGCCTCCAGCACGTTGCGGGCCCGCTCCAGGTCGCCCTTCGACACCGTGAAGGTGATGTCGGTGCTGGCGCCGTCCTCCGACACGTTCTGCACGATCATGTCGACGTTGACCGACGAGTCGGCCAGCGGGCCGAACAGGCCGGCGGCGACGCCGGGGCGGTCGGCCACACCGATCAGGGTGATCTTCGCTTCGTCGCGGCTGTAGGCGATGCCGCTGACCAGTTCCTGTTCCACGATTTCGTCCTCGTCCACAACCAGAGTACCGGGCAGCTCGCTGCCCGCCGCCTTTTCGAAGCTGGAAAGCACCTGCACCCGCACGCCGTGCTTCATGGCCATTTCGACCGAGCGGGTCTGGAGCACCTTGGCGCCCAGCGACGCCATCTCCAGCATTTCCTCGTAGGTGATCTTGGACAGCTTGCGCGCCTTCGACACGATGCGCGGATCCGTCGTGTAGACGCCGTCCACGTCGGTGTAGATGTCGCAGCGGTCGGCCTTCAGCGCCGCCGCCAGCGCCACCGCCGACGTATCGGAGCCGCCGCGGCCCAGCGTCGCGATCCGGCCATTCGGCGACACGCCCTGGAAGCCCGCGACCACGGCGACCTCGCCGGACGACAGCCGGCGCTCCAGCTCTTCCGTCTCGATCGAGCAGATGCGCGCCTTGGCATGCACGTCGTCGGTCCGGATCGGGATCTGCCAGCCCTGCCAGGATCGCGCGGGGATGCCCAGTTCCTGCAGCGCCAGGGCGGTCAGGCCGCTGGTCACCTGTTCGCCCGAGGCGACGACGGCGTCGTATTCCCGCGCGTCGTGCAGCGGGCTGATGCCGGCGCAGTATTCCACCAGCTTGTTGGTGACGCCCGACATGGCCGAGACCACGACCGCGACCTGATGGCCGGCGTCGACTTCCGCCTTAACCTTGCGCGCCACATTCTTGATGCGGTCGATGTCGCCGACCGATGTGCCGCCGAATTTCAAAACGATCCGCGCCATTGCCTTGAAGCCCCACCACCTGACCAGTCTGCCCGCTGCCCGGCGGCCCTGCCCCAGTTCAAAACGGATCTGATGATCACGCATCCGGACCGATCAGCCCGGATCGATCGGGGACCGGTTTGGTCGGGTACCGGCGAACAGGCGGTTCCATTGCCGCAGCAAGGCGGGGTATCCATACTATCTCGGGGGAAGCGAAGCAAGCTTGCCCCGACTGACTTCCAGTCGCATCCGGCAGCAACCGGCACCCAGGAACATACCCATGTCTGCCACAAGCACCGCCTCAGCAACTTCCCGCGTCACGGCCTCGGCCGCAGCACCTTCCGGCGGCACGGTCGATGCCGGGGAGATCGCCCGTTTCAGCGCCATCGCGGCGCAGTGGTGGGACCCGCGCGGCAAGTTCAAGCCGCTGCACAAGTACAATCCCATCCGAATCGGCTATATCCGCGACGCGGTATGCGCCCGGTTCGGCCGCGACCCCGCCGCCCCGCGCCCTCTCGCAGGACTGCGCTTCGTCGACATCGGCTGCGGCGGCGGCCTGCTGGCCGAACCGCTCGCCAGGCTGGGGGCGGAGGTGGTCGGCATCGACGCGGCCGAGCGGAACGTCAAGGTGGCGGCGCTCCACGCCGAGGAATCCGGCGTGAGCGTCGATTACCGCCACACCACGGCGGAGGACCTGGCGGACTCGGGCGAACGGTTCGACGTGGTGCTGGCGCTGGAAGTGGTCGAGCACGTGGCCGACGTGCCGCTGTTCCTGCGTTCCCTCTGCACCCTGATGAAGCCGGGCGGAGATCCGGGGAGCATGCTGTTCCTTGCGACCATCAACCGCACGCCGAAATCCTTCGCGCTGGCGATCGTCGGGGCCGAATACGTGCTCCGCTGGCTCCCCCGCGGCACCCATGACTGGCGCAAGTTCCTGAAGCCCTCGGAACTGGCGGCGGGACTTCGCCCCCACGGGGTCAAGGTGCGCGACATCACCGGGGTGGTCTATAACCCGCTGCGGGACGAGTTCTCGCTGAGCCGGCGCGACCTGGACACCAACTACATGCTGTGGGCCAGCGCCGACGACTGACCTGGGAAACCCACGGCACGAAAAGCAAAGGCCTCGGAAGATCCGAGGCCTTGCTATGGTCCGGTGCTTCGCCAGGAACTATCCAAGCGCCACCCTCCGCTCAAGTCATCCCACCTCTCTCCAATCCGCACGATTTACTGACGCAGGCCACGACTGTCCGGCACTGTTGTTACTTATCAACCTGAAGATGATTCGCAGAATATTTCGTCTTCCCTTAATCGTCATCCCCGGACTTGATCCACGGCTGTCCGGCACGATGACTGCCTAATCAACCAGGGCACGCTTTTCTGGCGGCGTTTTCCTCTTTTTTGTCGTCATGACCGGGCTTGACCCGGTCATCGCTTGCAGGCCTCATCAACGCCGCTGTGCGGAGAGATGCCCGGATCAAGTCCACGGCTGTCCGGCAAGGTTGTTGCTAATCAACCATTGAGAACATTTCAAGCGACTGTTTTCTCCTTCGGTTCGTCATCCGAGGGCTTGACCCGCGGATCTCAAGGCACGGAGGCTTCGATGCTTCCCGCGAACGATGGCCGGATCAAGTCCGGCCATGACGAAAACGGAGTGTTTCTGCCCGCGATTAATCCTTTCGCAAAATAGGCAATCGCCGTGCCGGACAGCCGTGGATCAACAGGGGCGAACCGCCGCAATCGCGCCGGATCACGGCGTCACGGCAAGGGCAGCTTCAGGATGAAGCGGGTACCGTCCTGCCGGGCGACGTCCACGCGGCCCCCGACCTGTTCGGCCATCGCCTTCACCACCTGCAATCCCAGGCCCTTGCCGTGCGACCAGTCGAAATCCGCGGGCAGGCCGCAGCCGTCGTCGGCGACCATGAGTTCCACGCCGCCTCCGGCCGAGCGGCGAAAACAAACCCGGACGCTGCCTGTCTCGCCGCCGAAGGCATGGCGGAAGGCGTTGGTCACCAGTTCGGCGGTTACCAGCGCCAGCGGGATCGCGAGATCCGTGGGGACTTCGATGGCATCGGCCTCGACCTCCAGCCTCCGCCGGCGGCCATCCACGCCCAGGGTTTCGCCGAGGAAGGTGCAGATCTCGTCCAGGTACTCGTGGAAGGCGACGCCCTCGGCACTGTTGCGGGCATGGAGCATGCTGTGGACCTGGGCGATCGCCTGGATGCGCATCACCGCGGTCTGCAGCGCCTGCCGGGTGGCCGCATCGGCGGCACTGCGCGCCTGGATCCGCAGCAGGCTCATGACCATCTGCAGGCTGTTCTTGACCCGATGGTCCACCTCGCGGATCAGCAGGTCCTTGCGGCCGATCAGGGCGTCGCGCTCGGCCACGGCGAGATCCAGGTTGGCGGTCCGCTCCGCCACCTGCCTTTCCAGCGTCTCGTTCGCTACCCGCAGGGCGGCGTTGGCGTTTTCCAGCTCCTCCGCGGTGACCTGAAGCTCCTCCAGGGAAACCTGCAGCTCCTCGTTCAGGATCGATATCTCGCCCTCCAGCCCTGTCCGCGGGCGCTGGCTGTCCCGGCCGGCCGACACCTGCGCTTCCAGAAAACGGGCTTGGCTCTGTGCCAGCAGATGGCGCAGATGGGCATTGTCGGCGATCAGGTCCCGGCGCTCCGCCTGCAGAGCGGAACTCTCCTCGGCAATGGCATCGAGACGCCTCGTCACGTCTTCGAGCGCGATCTGGAGCTGCTCGTTCTCCTGATCGACGGTCGCCAGACGGAGGCGTAGCTCGACAAGCTCTTCAGACTGCTGTTGAAGCCCCGCCATGATGCGTCACCAAATCGAAGTTGCCCCTGCAGAATAATGAATATAGGTTTTACTGGAAACCGGATTGGCTACAATCACTGTTCCACCCCGGTTCTTCAACAAAGCTGGGCAAGTTTTATCATAAATCTCGATCATCCGCCCGACCGGATCTTCGAAAGCCGGACTCTTCGGCACTCGGCGGGCTGGTCCAATCCTGGGCGAGAATGCGCCGCAGCACAGTCGCCCTCTCCTCCGCTTCCGCCCTCGCCTCGTCCCACCGTCGCGAGGAAAGGTGATGACCATTGTCCAGCGCCATTTGAGACATGCGCCGGCACAATGCGGCACGTTCGTTCAAGGTACGCAAGGCGATCTCGAACGACTGCTCAAGCCTTTCGACCTGGCCGGCATCCATGTCGGCGATCGCGAAACGATGCCCGATATGGCAGGTATAGTAGGGTAGCTGCCCCACCATGGTTTCCTTCAACGAGCCGCCGCAACTTGGACAGGTCAGCGATACCGGCTGATCCATTTCATAATCGCCTGTCACCTCGTCATCCTCTTCTGGTTCTTGCAAGCTCCCGGAATGCTCCTTCTCACCTCCCGAAGAACTGGCCGGGTGTGCGCCTGACAAGTGGACGACCAAATCGGGTATCGCCGCGAGCGGAAGGCAGTGGTCGGCACCAACATAGCGCAATGCGTTCCGACTCATACCAGGATATTCAGCTTCATCCGGGTCCTGCACCACGGTGGTGCCGCCGCACCGCTTGATCGCGCTGAAGCCGGCGGTGCCGTCGCTCAAGGTGCCGGACAGGATGATCCCGACGACCCGCGGACCGTAGGCTTCCGCGGCCGATCGGAACAGCGGGTCGACCGCCGGGCGGGTCCGGTTTTCCCGCGGGCCACGCGTCAGGCGCATGCGTCCGGGCTCGAGCAGGAGATGGTGGTCGGGCGGCGCCACGTGGATATGCCCGTTGCGGATCTCCCCACCGTCGACCGCCTCGGCGACCGGCAGCGGGCTCGACGAATTCAGGATCCGAGACGCGGCGCTGGGCCGCGCGCCGATATGCAGGACTATGAACACGGCTGCGGCAAGGTCCTGAGGCAAACCTCCGACCAGAGTCTGGAGCGCTCGGAGTCCGCCTGCCGAGGCCCCCACGACGATGATGTCTCGACATTTCATACGTTTGACAACAGGCGGGGGCGCCATCCATGGCGACGCGGCGCGAAGAATATGGAAGTATGGGCGTCGTGGAGCGACAGTCCGAGTCCGCAAGGGCGTGCCGAGACATGCACGCGTCGAGGTGATATCTCATGGAACAGGCCAACAGGCGGGACATCGTCGTCATCGCGGCGTCGGCCGGCGGCGTGGGCGCCTTGCAGATCCTGTGCGCAGGCCTGCCGAAGGATCTCGCAAGCGCCGTCCTCATCGTCCAGCATGTCAGCCCCAGCGCGAAGAGCATGCTGCCCGCCATCCTGGGCCGTACCGCGTCCCTGCCCGTGATCCACCCGGCGGAGGGAGACGCGATCCGGTCCGGCCAGATCTATGTCGCGCCGCCCGACCGGCATCTCCTGGTCAGGCAAGGCTATCTGCTGGTCAGGAGGGGACCGAAGGAGAACAGGACGCGGCCGGCCGCGGACCCGCTGTTCCGCTCCGCGGCGGCGGCTTACGGCTCGCGGGTCGTGGGCCTGGTGCTGACCGGCACCCTGGACGACGGAACCGCCGGGCTGCTGGCGGTGAAGCGCTGCGGCGGCATCGCCGCGGTCCAGGATCCGGACGATGCCGCATGGCCCGACATGCCGCGCCATGCCATGCAGAAGGTCGCGGTCGATCACTGCCTTCCCCTGGACCGGCTTGCCGATCTCATTCGGCGGCTGTCCCTGGAACCTGCCGGACCGCAGCCGCCGATACCGGCCGACATAGAGCTGGAAGCCCGCATCGCCGAGCAGGAAATGATCGCCATGATCGAAGAGACCGAGAACAATTCCCTGTCGGGTCGCCCCGCCCTGATCACGTGCCCGGACTGCGGCGGGGCGATGATGGAGGTGATGGACGGCCCCCTGCTCCGGTTCCGCTGCCATATCGGCCACGCATACAGCCCGGCGACGCTCGCCGAGGCGCAGGCCGAAGCCTTCGAGCAGGCCCTCGCGATGGCGCTCCGCACCCATCACGAACGCATCAAGCTGTTCGAACGGATGGCGGAGAACGCCACGGCGCACGGCCAGCATCACGCGGCCGCGAAATGGACGGCGGCGGCGGAGGAGGCCCGGGGCCATGTCGACGTGCTGAGGACCGTCCTGTCCAACCAGTCGCCCGCCGGCGGAATCACGCCTGAAGCGGGCTGATGCTCCGGGCGGCCGGGCAGGTCACGCCATTCCGCCCTGCTCCCGGGCGCCGCCGGCCGATTCGAGCTGCTGGCGCTCCGTCGTGTCGTGGACGATGGCGATCAGGATGGGCGGATCCTCCTCGTGCAGGTACTGCATGCAGACTTCGGCCGGATAGGGGCCGCGGTGCCGTGCCTGGATCACGGTATCGAACACCACCTCCTCCCTTTCCTTGGAGATCAGCGGCGCCAGGAGATCGCGCAGCCTCTCGCCGGAAACCTCGGGCATCAGCTCCGTCAGGGCCATCTGCCTGAGCTGGTCCAGCGGATAGCCCAGCTTCCGCTCGGCGCCTTTGTTCACCAGCTGGAAGCGGAGGGTGTCGGGCGACAGGATATAGACCTCGTTCAGCGACTCGCCGACGATACGGCCGAGATACGCGTTGAAATCCTGCGTGCGGCGCAAGTCCGTGATGTCGTCGATCAGCAGGACGAGACCGCGAAGATCATTGGAGCCATACATCAGCGGCAATATCCGGAAACGGCAGTCCAGGGTGCGGCCGCGCCGGTCGATCGCCTTGAACTCGATCGACTCTGCCGCCCCCTGCAGGTCCATGACCCGCTGCATCTCCGCGTTCAGCTTGAACAGGGGCAGCCCGATGTCCAGGCCGCCGAGGCGCTGGCCGATGACCTCCTCGCTCCGCAGGCCCCAGGTGTTCTCGTTCCAGCGGTTCCAGGACTTCACCCGCAGGTCGCGATCGAGGACGATGATCCCGTTGTCCATGCTGCGCAGGACCGCCTCGGCATAGAGGCGGTACTCGGCCGTCTCCTCCGACTGGCGGCGCATCTCCTCGTTGGTGGTCTCCAGCTCCTCGTTGGTCGAGCGCAGTTCCTCGTTGGTGGTCTCAAGCTCCTCGTTGGTGGATTGAAGCTCCTCGTTGGTGGTCTCGAGCTCCTCGTTGGTGGACTGAAGCTCCTCGTTGGTGGTCTCGAGCTCCTCGTTGGCCGACTGCAGCTCCTCGACCGTGGTCTCCAGCGTTTCCTGGGTCATTTCCAGTTCCCGCTGGAGCATGTGGGATCGCGTGGAATCGTTGAACCCGAGCAGGGTCGCCATGAACTGCCCGTCCTCGCCATGGACGGGCGAAATGTCGATCGTCAGCCAGATCGGATCGGCCGGAGGGCGATGATAGTTCTGGTTCTCCAGCCGCAAGGGACGGCTCGTCGTCTGCACCTCCTCGATGCGGCTGCGCAGCTCGGTCGGGCGATAGGAGATGATCAGGTCCTGGAAGGGCTTGTCGATGTCGCCCGGCCCGATGTCCAGCAGGCGCCGGGCGGTGGTGTTGGCGAGCATGACACGGCCTTGCGGGCTGACCGCCACATAGGCCGTGGCGCTGGCGTCCACGATCGCTTCCAGCAGACGGTTCTGATGGCCCCGGCGGACCGGGTTGTCCTCCGTCGTGACGGTCAGGCTTCCGCCGAGGCTGCGCTGCCATTCCTGGCCGACCTTCTTGAAGATCCGGCTCTTCAGGTTGACCGATTCGAACAGCTTCGACCGGGCGAGCTGGGTTTCGGCCTTGCCGAGGAACAGGAACGCGCCGGTGTTCAGCGCGTAATGCAGCCTGGGCAGAACGGCGGCCTGGGTCCTGGTATCCAGATAGATCAGCAGGTTGCGGCAGATCAGCAGGTCCACGCGGGAAATCGGCGCATCGTGCACGATGTTGTGGCGCCCGAAGATCACGCATTTCCGCAACTCGCGATGGAAGACATAGTGATTGCCGATGCGATCGAAATACTTGTCGAGCAGGGCCGGCGGCACGCCCTCGACATCGCGCGGGTTGTAGGTGGCGAGCCGCGCCGTCCGCAGCGCGTCCTCGTCCAGGTCGTTGGCATAGATCTTCACGGACCGGCAGAAATTCTCGACTCCCAGGGCTTCGGCGAACAGCATGGCCGCCGAATAGGGCTCCTGCCCGGAGGCGCAGCCGACGCTCCAGATGCGGATCGGGGTCTTGTCCTTCCTGTGCTCGATGATCCGGGGGACGACTTCCTCCTGCAGCACCCTCCAGGACTCCGGATCGCGGAAGAAGGACGTCACGTTGATCAGCACGGTGCTGAGGAGGTTTGCGACCTCCTTGGGGTCGCTATCGATCAGCGCGCGATAGGTCGCATAGTCCGGACACTCGACCTCGGCCATCCGCTGCTGGATGCGCCTTTGAAGACTGGTCCGCTTGTATCCGCGGAAATCGACCTGGCGCATCTCCTGCAGGTGATGGATCAGGTCTTCCAGTTCAGGGTTCGAGGGCTTGTCGTCAACCATCATGGCCTCGGCGTTGGCAGGGGCGCGGATACTAGCGCAAGGGATTCCAATGCCCAAATCGGCCTGCATCCGCGGCACCGGCCGGCGTTTGCGCGCCATTGACACTTCGGAGCGCGGTCATCCACAGTCGACTTCGGCGAAGGTGGCGAAGCGGCCACCAATAACAACAGTCGAGGGGGGACTATAATGGCGCAGAAGGCGGTGCATGTGCTCGCCATCGACCAGGGCACGACTTCGACCAGGGCGATCGTGTTCGACAGCACGGGACTGCCGGTCGCCACCGCGCAGCGCGAACTTCGCCAGTTCTATCCCCACGATGGCTGGGTCGAGCACGACCTGGAGGACATCTGGCGCGACACGACGGTGGTCTGCCGCGCGGCGCTGGAGGAGGCGGGCCTGACCGCTGCCGGCATCTCCGCGATCGGGATCACGAACCAGCGCGAGACGACCGCCCTGTGGGACCGGGCGACCGGCGAAGGCCTGCACAACGCGATCGTCTGGCAGGACCGCCGCACGGCGGAGGCCTGCCGCAAGCTCCACGCCGACGGCGCCGAGGCCCTGGTGGCGGAGCGCACCGGCCTGCTGATCGACCCCTATTTCTCGGCGACCAAGCTGGGCTGGCTGCTCGACCACGTGCCCGGTGCCCGCGCGCGCGCGGAGCGGGGGGAACTGTGCTTCGGCACCATCGACAGCTTCCTTCTGTTCCGCCTGACCGGCGGCGCCGTCCACGCGACCGATGCCAGCAACGCGTCGCGCACCCTGCTGTTCGACATCCATGCCCAGGACTGGGACGACGAGCTGCTCCGCCTGTTCGGCATTCCGCGGGCGCTGCTGCCGCGGGTGCTCGACAACAGCGCCGATTTCGGCGTGGCGGAGGCCGATTTCATCGGGGCTCCCGTGCCGATCACCGGGATGGCCGGCGACCAGCAGGCGGCCACCGTCGGGCAGGCCTGCTTCGAGCCGGGCATGATCAAGAGCACCTACGGCACCGGCTGCTTCGCCTTGCTGAACGTGGGCGACAAGCCGGTGCGCTCGACCAACCGGCTGCTGACCACGACGGCCTACCGGCTGGAGGGCAAGCCCGCCTACGCGGTGGAGGGCTCGATCTTCGTGGCCGGGGCCGCGGTCCAGTGGCTGCGCGACGGCATCAGGGTGATCGCGGACGCCGCCGCGTCGGAGCGGCACGCCAACGACCTGCCCGATACCCAGGGCGTCTACATGGTGCCGGCCTTCACCGGGCTGGGAGCGCCCTACTGGGATCCCGACGCCCGCGGCGCCCTGATCGGGCTGACGCGGGACACCGGGATCAGCCATATCGTCCGGGCGGCGCTGGAGGCGGTCTGCTACCAGACCCGCGACCTGATGGACTGCATGGCGGCCGACGGCGGCACCCGGCCCAGCGCGCTCCGCGTGGACGGCGGCATGGTGCGGAACGACTGGCTGATGCAGTTCCTGGCCGACATCCTGGAACTTCCGGTCGAGCGCCCGATCGTGACCGAGACGACGGCGCTTGGAGCCGCCTATCTCGCGGGGCTTCGTACGGGGGTGTACGCCTCCCTCGACAGCGTCGCCGCCGCCTGGCAGCGGGAAAAGCTGTTCGAGCCCGGCATGTCGTCCGCCGACCGCACGCGCCTGTACGACGGATGGCGGCGGGCGGTGCGCCGCGTGCGCAGCGATCTGGCATAACCCGGAAAAGAAGATTAGAATGCGCATCAACCGGCGGATGGTCATCGAAGCTTAATCGAACCGTCACGGCGGAGACATGGCGAGGGGCTAACCATTTGGCCCATCGTAAAAATTGGGAGACGAGACAAATGCAGCGCATCCACGCGACGATCGCCGTTTCGGCGTTCGCCCTGTTTGCCATGGCAGCCGCCACCACGGCCCCCGCACAGGCCCAGACCGAGATCCAGTGGTGGCATGCCATGTCGGGCGCCAACAACGAGACGGTCGAGAACCTCGCGAAGGAATTCAATGCCAGCCAGAGCGAGTACAAGGTCGTCCCGGTCTACAAGGGAACCTATCCGGAAACCCTGAACGCCGGCATCGCCGCCTTCCGCGCGCGGCAGCCTCCCCACATCATCCAGGTGTTCGACGTCGGCACCGGCGTCATGATGGGTGCGCGCAGCGCGATCAAGCCGGTCGCGGACGTCATGAAGGAAGGCGGCGAGAGCTTCGACAAGTCGAAGTACCTGGCGGGCATCGTCTCCTATTACAGCGCCGCCGACGGCACCATGCTGTCCTTCCCGTTCAACAGCTCGTCCCCGATCCTGTACTACAACAAGGCGAGCTTCCGGAAAGCCGGCCTCGATCCCGAGACGCCGCCCAAGACCTGGCCGGAAGTGTTCGAGGCGGCCAAGAAGATCAAGGCGTCGGGACAGTCCTGCGGCATGACCACGACCTGGCCGACCTGGATCCACCTGGAGAATTTCAGCGCCTGGAACAACCTGCCCTACGCCACCGACCAGAACGGCCTGACCAGCCTGACGCCGGAACTGAAGATCAACGGCCCGCTCAACATCCGGCACTTCTCGACCCTGGCGGAGCTTCAGAAGGACGGCACCTTCCAGTACGGCGGCCGCACCTCGGAGGCCAAGGCCAAGTTCCTGAACGGCGAATGCGCCATGCTTCCGGAGTCGTCGGGCGGCATCGGCGACATGGTCAAGGCCGGCCTGGATTTCGGCACCGGCAACCTGCCCTATTATCCGGAAGCGGCGGGAGCCCCGCAGAACACCGTGCCCGGCGGCGCGTCCCTGTGGGTCTTCGCCGGCAAGCCGGCCGCCGACTACAAGGGCGTCGCCCAGTTCTTCACCTACCTGTCGAAGACGGAAGTCCAGTCCCGCCTGCATCAGGTCTCGGGCTACCTCCCGGCCACCATGGCCGCCTATGAGGCGACCAAGAAGGAAGGCTTCTACGAGAAGAATCCCGGCCGCGAGATCCCGATCCAGCAGATGATGGGCAAGGAGCCGACCGAGAACTCCAAGGGCATCCGCCTCGTCAACATGCCGCAGGTCCGCGATATCCAGAACGAGGAGATCGAGGCCCTCCTGAACGGCAGGCAGGATGCCAAGACCGCGCTGGACAACGCCGTCCGGCGCTCCAACGAGGCGATCAAGGAAGCGGCCAAGGCTTACCAGTAAGCCGAAACCAGCTTCTCCGAAAGCGCCCTCTCCCCGCCACGGGGGAGGGCGCGCTCTCTTTTCACGGACCTTCATGTCAAGACGCGTCGTCTTTCCCAACCGGCTGCTGCCGTACCTGCTGCTGGCACCCCAGATCGCCATCACGCTGGTGTTCTTCTTCTGGCCGGCCTTCCAGGCGGTCCGCCAATCGCTCTACCGGGACGATCCCTTCGGCTTCAGCAGCCGTTTCGTGGGGCTGGCCAATTTCGAACTGGTGCTGTCCGATCCCAACTACATCAACTCGCTGAAGGTGACCGTCGTCTTCAGCCTGTCGGTCGCCATCGTGGCGCTGGTCGCGGCGCTGGTGCTGGCGGTGATGGCCGACCGGGTGGTCAAGGGCAAGGGCATCTACCAGACCCTGCTGATCTGGCCCTACGCGGTCGCCCCCGCGATCGCCGGCATGCTGTGGCTGTTCCTGTTCAGCCCCGCCATGGGCACGCTGGCGGTGATGCTCCAGCGCGCCGGGTTCGACTGGAATCCTCTGCTGAACGGCGACCAAGCCATGGCGATGGTCGTGGGCGCCGCCGCCTGGAAGCAGATCAGCTACAATTTCCTGTTCTTCCTGGCCGGGCTCCAGGCCATTCCGAAATCCCTGATCGAGGCCGCGGCGATCGACGGCGCCGGGCCCGGACGGCGGTTCTGGACCATCGTGTTCCCGCTGCTGTCGCCGACTTCCTTCTTCCTGCTGGTGGTCAACACCGTCTACGCCTTCTTCGACACCTTCGGCATCATCCACGCGGTGACCGGCGGCGGCCCGGCGCGGGCGACCGAGACGCTGGTCTACAAGGTCTACAACGACGGCTTCGTGAACCTGAATCTCGGCGCCTCCTCCGCCCAGTCGGTGATCCTGATGGCGATCGTCATCGCGCTGACCGTCGTCCAGTTCAAGTATGTCGAGCGCAGGGTGCATTACGCATGATCGAGTCCCACGATGATTGAAAGGCGTCCCCTGGGCGTTCTGCTCGCCCATTTCATCCTGATCCTCGGCATCCTGATCGTCGCCTTCCCGATCTACTACACCTTCGTCGCCTCGACCCTGACCACGCCGGAGATCATGGCCCCGCCCATGCCGCTGGTGCCGGGGCCGCACTTCCTGGAGAACTACGGCGGCGCCTTCGGGGGCATCGGGACCATCGGCGGCGTCGGCGTCGGCCGGCTGCTGCTGAACACGCTGGTCGTGGCGCTCGCCATCGCGGTGGGCAAGATCATCATCTCGATCCTGTCGGCCTACGCGATCGTGTTCTTCAGCTTTCCCGGCCGGATGCTGTTCTTCTGGATGATCTTCATCACGCTGATGCTGCCGGTCGAGGTGCGCATCCTGCCGACATACCAGGTGATCGTCGACCTGGGGCTGATCGACACCTATACCGGCCTGACGCTGCCGCTGATGGCGTCGGCCACCGCGACCTTCCTGTTCCGGCAGTTCTTCATGACGATCCCGGACGAGCTGGTCGAGGCCGCGCGCATCGACGGCGCCGGCCCGATGCGGTTCTTCAAGGATATCCTGCTGCCGCTCTCCTACACCAACATCGCGGCGTTGTTCGTCATCCTGTTCATCTATGGCTGGACCCAGTACCTGTGGCCGCTGCTCATCACCAACGACAACGAGATGAACACGATCATCATCGGCTTGCGGAAGATGATCTCGTTCGTGGACGCGGACACGCAGTGGAACCTGATCATGGCGATCACGATCCTCGCCATGCTCCCGCCGATCGCCGTCGTGGTCTTCATGCAGCGCTGGTTCGTCAAGGGCCTGGTCGATTCGGAGAAGTGAAGAAAAATGGCTGAAGTCGGCATCCGCGGCGTGCGGAAGACCTATGCGGGCGGTTTCGAGGCGATCAAGGGGATCGACTGCGCGGTGGGCGACGGCGAGTTCCTGGTCATGCTCGGGCCGTCGGGCTGCGGCAAGTCCACCCTGCTGCGCATGGTCGCCGGGCTGGAAACGATCAGCGCGGGCGAGGTCTCGATCGGCGGCCGGGTGGTCAACGACCTGGAGCCCAAGGATCGGGACATCGCCATGGTGTTCCAGAACTACGCGCTCTACCCGCACATGACCGTCTACGACAACATGGCCTACGGGCTGAAGATCCGCGGCATGTCGAAGTCGGAGATCGAGGAGCGGGTCCACAAGGCGGCGGACATCCTGGAACTCCGGCCCTTCCTGGGCCGCCGGCCCCGCCAGCTCTCCGGCGGGCAGCGCCAGCGCGTCGCCATGGGCCGGGCCATCGTGCGCGAGCCCAAGGTGTTCCTGTTCGACGAGCCGCTGTCCAACCTGGACGCCAAGCTGCGCACCCAGATGCGGGTCGAGATCAACCGGCTCCAGGACCGCCTGGGGATCACCAGCCTCTACGTCACCCACGACCAGGTGGAGGCGATGACGCTCGCCGACCGCATGATGGTGATGAACGGCGGCGTCGCCGAGCAGATCGGGACGCCGATGGAGGTCTATCACCGGCCGGCCAGCACCTTCGTCGCCGGCTTCATCGGGTCGCCCGCGATGAACTTCCTTCCGGCCAGGCTGACGGCCGCGGGGGTCGAGCTGAACGGCGGCCATGCCGTGCCGCTGCCGGGGGAAACGGGGATGTCCGGCGCCGCGGGCCGGGAGGTGACCCTGGGCATCCGGCCGGAGCATCTGACGCTGGAAAGCGGTCGGGGGATCGGCGACATCGCCGTGCGGGTCGAACTTGTCGAGGCGCTGGGAGCCGACACCGTGGTCCATGCCCGCCTGACGTCCAGCGGCGATCCGCTGCTCGCCCGCCTGCCCGGCAGCGCCCGCGTCGCGACGGGCGACACGCTGCATTTCGCGATCACGCCGGGGGAGGTCCACCTGTTCGACCGCCAGGGCGGCCGCAGGCTGTAAGGCATATCTTCCGGAGGGGCGGCGTGGCGTCGCCCCTCCTTCTTCCTACTCCGCCGCGACCTGCCGCGGCGCCGGAGGCGCGAAGCGTCCGGAGGTGTCGTGGGTCAGCATGAAGTCGCGGACCTTCGGCAGGATCTGCTCGCGCCACCGGCGGCCGTTGAAGATGCCGTAGTGGCCGACGCCCTTCTGCAGGTGGTCGCCGCGCTTCTCGGCCGGCAGGCTGGAGACGATCTGGTGGGCGGCGCGGGTCTGGCCGGGGGCCGAGATGTCGTCCAGCTCGCCTTCGACCGTCATCATCGCGGTATGCCGGATCGCCGAGGGATCGACGCGCTGGCCCTGCCACTGCATGGTGCCCTTCGGCAGCGAATGCTTCTGGAACACGTTCTCGACGGTCTGGAGGTAGAACTCCGCCGGGAGATCCATCACCGACAGGTACTCGTCGTAGAACTTGCGGTGCTGCTCGGCGCTGTCGCCGTCGCCCTGGATCAGGTGCTGGTACAGCTTGACGTGCTCGCCCACGTGGCGGTCCAGGTTCATCGACATGAAGCCGGTGAGCTGGATGAAGCCGGGATAGACCTGGCGCAGGCCGCCGGGGTAATAGGCCGGGACGGTCTGGATGACGTTGCGCTCGAACCAGCTCAGCGGCTTGTTCTCGGCCAGTTCGGTCACGACCGTGGGGGCCGCCGTGGTGTCGATCGGGCCGCCCATCAGGATCATGCTGGCGGGCTGGTTGGGATCCTCGTTCTGGGCCATCAGCGAGACCGCGCACAGCACCGGCACGGTCGGCTGGCAGACCGCCATCACGTGGGTGTGCGGGCCCAGGTGCCCCATGAACTCGATCAGGTAGCTGATATAGTCATCCAGGTCGAACTTGCCGCGCGACAGCGGGATCTTGCGCGCGTCGAGCCAGTCGGTGATGTAGACGTCGTGCTCCGGCAGCAGCGCCTGGACCGTGCCGCGCAGCAGCGTGGCATGGTGGCCGGACATGGGCGCCACGACCAGCACCGGGGGGTGCACCTTGTCGGTGTCCCGCTCGAAATGGATCAGGTCGCAGAACGGCTTGCGAAGCACGGGCACTTCGCGGACCGCCACCTCGATGCCATCGACCTTGGTGGTGGGCAGGCCGAACTCCGGCTTGCCGAACCTCCGCGTCGTCCGCTCGAACAGTTCCGCCCCGGCGGCGATGGTGCGCCCGATCCGGGTGTAGGAAGCCGGCATGAACGGATTCTGGAACGCGGTCTGGGTGGCCTCGGCCATGAGGCGTACGGGATACCAGGCCGCGTGCTGGAGATCATAGAGCTGGTAGAGCAAGATTCCCCTCACATACACCGTTTGAGTGACGCCGCGGCGTTCGTTTTTTTGCTGCGCTGCGATCCTGCGACTTGTTGCCGCTTACCCTTGCGAACAGCTTGATGTAGCAATTGTTTCATAGTCGTAAATATAGACTATCGAACCATTGATAGCCGCAACGCAGCTTGAATGTGCCGCAGGGCAGGAAAGTTGCGCGCTGCCTGAATATCCCGCAACAAAAAAGTTCGGCATTTGATCGGTCTTAATGCCGCATGGTCATGCCGACGCCAACAACCGTAGCACCAACGGATATGTCGCGGGTGCGAAGCGGTTCACACCCTTTCGCCGTATGCTTTGGATGGGGTTAGGGGCCGGAAGGGATCAGGCGACCATGCGCCAGGCCATGTAGCCGAGCACGCCGGCGTTCGCCACCATGATCAGCGGGGCCACGCGGGCGACCACGCCCCGGAAATTCCGCCCGGCGACGTGCCCGGCCAGCCCGACCGCCAGGAGGCTCGGCACCGTGCCGACGGCGAAGGCCGCCATGCCGAAGGCGCCGGCCGCGGGGCTCCCGCTGGCCGCCGCCGCCGCGACCGCGCCGTAGAGCAGCCCGCAGGGGATGAAGCCCAGGGCCAGCCCCAAGCCGTAGCCGCGCCAGCCGGTCGGCCGGCCGAACAGCGGCTTGGCGACTCCGCCGACGTGGTCCGCCCACCGGCGCCGCGCCCCTCCGCCGGAGCCCCGGCCGGAGGCCGGCATCCGGCCGAGCACCCCGCCCAGGGCCTGGACCAGGAAGAACAGCGCGGCGAACACCAGCAGCGCCCCGGTGACCCAGCGCAGGCCCGGCACGGCGCCGATGCCGCCCGCCAGCAGCGCCGCCGCAGCACCGATCCCCGCGTATGTCGTTGCGCGCCCGAAATGGTACGGCAGGACCGCAGCGCCGGTCAGCCGGTGAAACTCGGTCATGCGGCTGGCGGGGACCCCTTCGAGCCGCGTCGCGACCTGGGCCAGGACGAAGGGGCCGCACATGCCGGCGCAGTGGGACCAGCCGCCGACCAGGCCGGCCGTGAAGAGGCTGGCGAACAGCCCGCCGTCGCGGCCGAAATCGACCCCGCATTGCTGCAGGCCCGCGTCGATCAGGGTCAGTACGGTATGCTGGTCCATCGTGCCGGTTCGTCTCGCTGCGGGATACAAGCCCCACGTCAGCGTATCGGTGCGCCGGCGACAATGACGTAGGTCAAGGCCGGGCGCCGGACTGCCCCCGAGAATGCCGGAAGGGCAGGACCAGGATCGTTCCGGTTACGAAACCGCCGAGATGCGACCACCAGGCGACCATGGCCTCCAGGTCTGCGGCCACCGCCTCCAGGCCCTGGATGCCGAGCCAGCCGCCGAGCGCCACATAGACGGGCACGGGCAGGGAAACCCGCCGTCCGGGCAGGACCAGGACCAGCCACGCCCTGGGATGGAGCATGACGGCGGCCGCCAGCAGGCCGGAGATCGCGCCGCTCGCCCCGACCACCGGATCGATCGAGGCGGGGTCGTGCAGGATCTCCGCGCCCGCCCCGCCCAGGCCGCACAGCAGGTAGAACACTCCGTAGCGGACATGGCCCAGGGCCATCTCGACGCTGTCCCCGAACAGCCACAGGAACAGCATGTTGCCGGCCAGATGCCAGACGTCGGCGTGGAGGAACATGGAGGAGAGCAGGCTGAAGGCCCGGCCCAGCGACGGAACGTCGGGCGGCAGCAGGCGGTCGCCGGTGACCACGGCCGGGACCATCGAGAAGCCGAGCACGAAGTCCCAGGCCGCGGGTTCGGCCAGGGTCTCCTGGACCAGGAAGGCGAGGACGCACAGGACGACGATCGTGACCGTCGCGTAGGGCGGCCTCACGCCGGTCCGCTCCCCTCGTCGAGGTCCAGCGCCTCCCGCCCCAGCTCAGTCAGCCGCCATCCCGCCCCGTCGCCCTCGATCAGCTTCGCCCTGCCGGTCTCCCGCACGGTGGCGCGGACCCGGTGCAGCGGCAGCCCGGCCGCCGCCGCGATCTCCTCCGGGGCCGCGAACGCCGCGCCACGACGGGCCATGTCGGCCAGCACGCGGCGCGCCACCTCCGTCAGGGTGCCGTCGGGGTTGATGCAGGCCATGCGCCCTGCGCCCGCTCAGCCCTTCGAGCCGGGAGCCGGCACGGTGGTCTTGCAGAACCACCAGTCCGTGCATTCGTAGCCCAGGTCCTTGCGCGCCTCGGCGTCCTCGACGGTGCGCGGCGGCGGGACGATCACGGACTCGCCGGGCCGCCAGTTGGCCGGGGTGGCGACCCTGTGCCGGTCGGTGGTCTGGAGGGCATCGATCAGCCGCAGGATCTCGTCCGTATTGCGGCCGGTGGTCAGCGGATAATAGATCATGGCGCGCAGGACGCCCTTGTCGTCGATGACGAACAGGCAGCGGCTGGTCTCGGTGGAACTCTCCTCCGGGTTGATCATCCCATAGAGCGACGCGACTTCGCGGTTGCCGTCGGCGATCACCGGGAAGGGGATCTCGACGCCGAACTTGTCGCGGATCGCCTGGACCCAGGCGAGATGGCTGTAGATGCTGTCGATCGACAGGCCCAGCAGTTCGGTGTTCCGCTCCTTCAGGGCCGGGGCCATGCGGGCGAACTCGATGAACTCGGTGGTGCAGACCGGCGTGAAATCGGCCGGATGGGAGAACAGGACGACCCAGGTCCCGCGATAGTCCTCCAGGGCCAGCCGTCCATGGGTGGTCTCGGCCTCGAAGGCGGGCGCCAGGGCGTTCAGGCGCGGCAGGGCGGTCTGGATGTGATAGTCGCCGGTGGTATTGTGTTCCACTGTGTTCCTCCGCGGGCTCGGGCTGGTACCGTATCGGCACCCGCTTTTACCCGAGCCCGCGGCCGAAAGGTATGCGGTTATCGGTGTCGGTGCCGGATCACGCGACGGTGCCGGTGCCCGCCGGTACCGGGTCGGCCTTGGCCATCTCGTGGATTTCGACCGGGCGGCTTGCATGCTTCCGCAGGATGCCCATGACCTGGGCTTCGTCGGCTGTCCCCGGCTTACCGGGACTGTCCAGCGTGACCCACATCAGGATCCCGCCCTTGTCCAGGTGCTCCTGGAGCCAGTCGTTCCGCTTGTCGCCGATCCATTGGGACATCACCGACCCCAGCGCGCCCCCGCCGACGCCGGCGGCGGCGGCTCCCAGGCCCGCCACCAGGGCGGTGCCGCCGGTCGCGACGATGGTGCCGGCGGCAACCAGCGCGCCGACATAGGCGGGGGCGGCCATGGCGGCGCCCACCCCGTTGCCGACCTCCTCCGGGGCGACATAGGACTGGCGCGGCGCGCTCGGGTCGTCCTTCGCCTCGTCGACCGTACGGTAGGTGCGGCCGAGCTTCTCGGTCACGGCGGCGTCGCTGGACATCAGGCTGATGGCGGCGCCGTCCACTCCGGAAAGGGTCAGTTCGTCGACCGCGGCTTCGAGCGACCCGGTGCTGCCGAAAACGGCGATGGCTTCCCGCACCGAGGGCAGGTCCGTACCGCCGGATGCGGCTCTGTTGGCGTATGTCATTCCAAATCCTCCGTTTCGGTCCCAAGGGACGCCTGCGAAGGCAATTGGTTCCCGATGCCCGGCTTGCAAGCGGACCCCCCGTATCATGCGGCCGGAACGGGGAGGACCGGACGCTCCCAGCCCGTACGCGGGAGCATGGGCGACGGCCTGGGGGCCGGCCAGAGGACGTACAGCGCCGCCGCGACGACGGCGACCTTGATCACCAGCGCAAGCGCCACCTTGAGGAGGAAGGGAGTGTTCGGCATGCCGCCATCCTGACGGCGGGATCGGGCCGGCGCCTTGATCTCCGTCAATCGCGCGGACCCTTCCTGAACACCCATTTCTCTATGAAATGCATCCCGGTCAGGATAGCCGCCGCGAAGAGCGTGATGATCAGGGCCAGGGCGTGGAGTCCCGCTCCGGCGGCGACCCCGACGGCGCTGCACAGCCAGATGTTGACCGCGGTGGTGAGGCCATGGACGTCCCGGCGGGCCTGGATGATGACGCCGGCGCTGATGAAGCCGATGGCCTGGGCCAGCCCCTGGACGATGCGCAAGGGATCCATGTCGGTATGGCCCGTCGCCTTCAGCATCTCGAAGATCTCCAGGGTCACCAGCGTCGTGCCGGCCGAACTGAGCGCCACCAGCATGTGGGTCCGCAATCCGGCCGACTTCCCCCGGATCTCCCGGTCTATGCCGAGCGCCATGCCGCAGAGCGAGGCCACCGCGAGCCGGAACGCCACTTCCGACAGCGGCGTGATGGTCCGGAACTCCGCCGCGAGATCCATCGGTCACCTCTCGCGATTGCCGTGGATTTGACTCAATGGGGCGATCATCTACACTCCTTGGCGACGGTTCGGTGAAAGCGCTGATGGCCCCTGTTTCCGACGGCTCCCCCCGGGTAACATTTATCTCAACCTTCCGGTTCCTGCTCGCCGGGGCCTATCTCGGCCTTCTGCTGAACATGCCCAACTGGACGGGCGACCTGCTGGGTCCCGATCATGTCAGCCCGTCGCTGGAGGTCGCCGCGATTTTCGGCCTGCTGGCGCTGGCGTCGGCAGCCAGGGGACGGGCCGGCCGGGGCCTGACCTCGGCGCTTGCGGCTGCGGCGCTGCTCCTGGGGGCGCTGCGCCTCGCCGACATCTCCAGCCACATGCTGATCGGCCGGCCCGTCAATCTGTCGCTCGACCTGATGCTGCTGCCGGCGATCCTGGAAGTGCTGGCGGGGGCCGCCAGCGTCCCGGAACTGGTCGCCGCCGCGGTGGCGGTACCGGCAATCCTGGCCGTGCTGTTCCTGCTGAACCTGTGGGCGATCCGGACGGCCGCGCGGTTCCTGGAACGTCGGCCCAACCGGCTCTTCTTCGCCGGGGCCTTGTGCGCCCTGGCGGTGCCGGCCCTGTTCGGCCTGCGCCCCTATGCGCCGCTCGACCAGGGATCGGTGGCGCTGCTCCGGTGGCAGGTCTCGCAGGCCGCCCAGGCCTCGGCGCTGCGGGCGGAGCATCTCGCCGGCTTCAGGACCGACCCGTTCGCCGGCCTGTCCGACGACGCCGTGCTGGCGCACCTGGGACGGCGGGATGTCTATGTCATGTTCTTCGAGTCCTACGGCGAAACCGTGCTGGTCGATCCGCGCTACCGTTCCGTGATCGAACCGACCCTGGCGGACTTCGACCGCGCCCTTTCGGAAGAGGGATTCGGCGTGCGCTCCGGGCTGATCGAGTCGCCGATCCGGGGCGGGCAGTCCTGGCTGGCCCACGGCACCTTCCTCAGCGGCGCCCGGCTCGGCGACCAGGGGCTCTACAACCTGATGCTGGAGAGCGGCCGGCAGTCGCTGACCCATTATTTCAGGCGCGCCGGCTACGAGACCATGGCCGTCATGCCGGCCCTGTCCCGCGCCTGGCCGGAAGGCGGCTTCTGGGGCTTCGACCGGATCTGGAGCACCGACGACATGGGCTATGCCGGGCCGCCCTTCGGTTGGGCCGCGATCCCCGACCAGTACACGCTCGATTTCATCCACCGGCGGAAGCTTCGCCAGCGCGACCGGCCCCTGTTCATCGAATACGCCCTGATCAGCAGCCACGGCCCCTGGGAACCGCTGCCCCCGCTGCTGGACGACTGGGAAAGCATCGGCGACGGCTCGGTTTTCGACGGCATGGCGCCGCCCCTTCCGGCCGACCGGCAGGGCTGGAGCGGCATGACCCGCAACTATGCCGATTCGGTCGACTATACCCTCAAGGTCCTGCGCGACTACATAACCAGGTATATCGCGGACGATGCGCTGATCATCGTCCTGGGCGACCACCAGCCGGCACCGCTGATCACCGGCGACGGTGCGTCGCGCTCGGTCCCCATCCATGTCATCAGCCGGGACCCCGAACTGCTGGCTCCGTTCGAGGAATGGGGCTTCACTCCCGGCACGATTCCGGAGGCGGATCGGCCGCCCGTGCCGATGGAACGGTTCCGCGACCGCTTCCTGGCGGCGTTCAGCGCGCGGGAGACCGGCTGACCGATCGAACCGCCTGCTTGCCCGGGGAAGCGGCACTGGAGTACACCATGACCCCATGTCCATCCCTCCCGTCTACGCCCCCTTCGAACCGGCCGATCTCGACCGGATGACGATGCTGTTCCGGCACGCCTTCGCCTCGACGGCGGACGGTGTCCGCTTCTACATGTCGATCGTCGGGGACGACAATTTCCGGGTGATGCGCCGGGCGGGCGCCGCCGTGGGCACCCTGGCGCTGCTCGACATGGCCCAGTATTTCGGAGGGCGGGCCGTTCCCTGCCGGGGGATCGCCGCGGTCGCGGTCGAGCCGGGCGAGCGTGGACGCGGCACCGGCGGCCGGATGATGGCCGCCATGCTGGCGGAGGCGCGCGCCGACGGCATGCCGATCTCGACCCTCTATCCCGCGACCTTGCCGCTCTACTCCAAGGCCGGCTACGGCATGGCCGGCGACCGCTTCACCTACCGCATCCCGTTCGGGATCCTGCGCGGCCTACGCCCCGAACCGGCGCCCCGGCTGGCCTCGCCGCCGGACCGCGCCGTCCTGGCCGGGCTTCAGCGGGAGCGGGCGCAACGGACCAACGGTCTGCTGGAGCGTTGCGAGCTGATGTGGCAGCGGGTGCGCGGCACTGCCGACAAGCCGCTGGACACCTTCCTGATCCCGGGTGACGACGGCCCCGAGGGATACCTGACGGTCGGCCCGCGGGCGCCCGACCGGACTCTCCACGTGGAGGACTGGGTCGCCCTGACGCCCCGCGCCGGGCGGGCGATCCTGGGCTTCCTGGCGGGCTGGCACTCCCAGGCCAACACCGTGACCTGGGGCGGCGGCCCGGAGGATCTGCTTCTCCACCTGCTGCCCGACGTCGGCGGCTCGATCGCCTCTTGGGAGCAGTGGATGCTGCGGATCACCGACGTGGCCGGCGCCCTGGCCGCCCGCGGCTGGCCCAACGGGGTCCGGGCCGAACTGACGCTCGCCGTGACCGATCCCCTGCTGCCCGACAATGCCGGCCGCTACCGGGTGGAGGTGGCCGACGGCGAGGCCTCGGTCGAACGGACAGGCGACGCCGGCTCGGGGCCCGCCGACATCGAACTCGGCGTAGATGCCCTGGCGACGCTCTACAGCGGCCATCTCGGCCCCGGCACCCTGGCCGGCCTCGGCCGCCTCCGCGCCTCCCCCGAGGCGCTCGCCACCGCGACGACCCTGTTCGCAGGCCCACGGCCGTGGCTGGCGGACATGTTCTGACAGGCGTCAAGCGGGAGGGGATCGGTACCGTGTTGCGCCATGGGCGCAACCTACGGCTCGATGCAGGGCGGAGGCGATGCGGAGCAACGATCGTAGGTTGCGCCCATGGCGCAACGCTTCGGATCGGCTGTCCCGGGCGTATCGACCTGATCGGGTACGGCTCCAGGGCGCGGCGGCCGCTACACGACCGCCCCGCTAGCCGCCGTCATCGGCCGCTCGCGCCTGAATTCCGCGCCGGCGGACCGGGGAGACCGCTCGGGCCGGCTCTCTTCCGTCCCTTCCTGTATCGCGGCCTGGATCTTCCGGTTCAGCTCCGCGCCGGAATAGGGTTTGGCGATCATCGCGTAACCCCGGTCGGTGCCGTCCTCGTTGGCGACCGCATGGCCGGCGAATCCGGAGGTGAGGAGGATCGCGAGACTGGGGCGCAGGCGTTGCGCGAGGCGGGCGAGTTCCGCCCCGTTCATGCCGGGAGGCATGACGATGTCGCTGAACAGCAGGTCGATGCGCTGGTCGCCCCGCAGGGCCACCAGCGCTTCGTTGGCGTTGGCGGCGCCGGTCACCCGGTGTCCCTGGTCCTCCAGGATGGACATGGCGGCCACGCGGATCAGGGCATCGTCCTCGACCAGCAGTATGTCCAGCGGGCGGACGGCGCCCGGCTGGGCGGCCTGCCTTGACGGCCGGCGGACGACCCGGTCCCGCGGGAAGCGGAGCGTCGCGGTGGTCCCGCTGCCCACGACGCTGCTGAGCTGGATGGTGCCGCCATGCAGCTCGACAAGCCGGCGGGTCAGCGGCAGGCCCAACCCGGTTCCCTCGACGTCGCGGGCTCCGGCGTCGTCGGCGCGCCAGAAGGATTCGAACATCCGGGTCAGGTTGTCCTCGGCGACGCCGATCCCGGTGTCCGCGACCGACAGGAGCAATCCTCCGAAGGCGTCCAGGTCGGCCGCGATGTCCACCTTCCCGCCGCTCGGCGTGTATTTCACCGCGTTGGAGATCAGGTTGAGCAGGATCTGGCGCAACCGCTTCTCGTCCCCCCGGATGAAGCGCGCCTCGGCCGCGACCGTGGAGGACAGGGACAGGCCGGCGCGCTTGGCCCGCGGCTCCAGCATCCGCGTGCAGAAATCGACCGCCTTGAGCAGGTCGACGTCTTCCTCCTGGAGGGTCAGCTTGCCGGCCTCGGCCTTGGCGTGGTCGAGGATCTCGTTGATCAGTTCGAGCAGGTGCTGGCCGCTGTCGCAGATATCGTTCGCCCACTCCCGGTAGCTCGGATCGCCGAGCGGTCCCGAAACCTCGTTCCGCGTCATGTCGGCGAAACCGATGATGGCGTTGAGCGGGCTGCGCAGCTCGTGGCTCAACCCGGCGAGGAACTCGCTCTTGGCCTGGCTTGCGGCCTCGGCGGCGTCCTTGGCCTGCTGCAGTTCCGCAGCCGTGCGCTTGCGCTCCGAGATGTCCCGCATGATCCCGGTGAAGTGCCGTTGCCCGCCGCCGCTCTCCCATTCCGCGATCGACAGGTCGAGCGGAAAGACGCTGCCGTCCTGGCGCCGCCCCCGCACCTCGCGCCCGATGCCGATGATCCGCTGCTCCCCCGTCGCCAGATAGCGGGCGAGATGGCCATCGTGGGCCGAGCGGTCCGGCTCGGGCATCAGGATGCCGACATTCTGCCCGATCACGTCGGCCGCGGCGTAGCCGAACATGCGCTCCGCGGCCGGATTGAACGCGACGAGCCTGCCTTGATGGTCGATGATCGTGATCGCGTCGACGGCGGTATCGAAGATGGCCCGGTGCCGGGCCTCGCTCGTCCGGAGGGCGTGGATGCTGTCGATCCGTTCCCGCTCGCGGGCGAGCATGGTGCCGAAGAGCAGGATCCCGCCGGTCGTCATGATCGTCAGCGGCAGCGCGGCGGTCGAGACCGTGTGGACCGCGTCGCCCCAGGACGGCAGCAGGAAGGCGCTCAGCACATGGGACGACGCCAGGGCGCCGAGGGTCAGGAAGTGCCCTGTCCGGAGCCGGCCGAGGGACCTCCGGAACATCAGGACGAAGACGATGCCGGCGAGCGAGCACAGCATGATGCCCGCCGTCCCGGCGAGCGCCCCGATGCCGCCGCTCCAGAAATAGCGGTAGGCTCCGGCGACGGCCCCGGCGAGGACCGCGGCGGAGATCCCGCCGAAGGGAGCGGCAAGGCCGAGCATGATGCTCCGCGCGTCGATGAGCACTCCGGGAATGATCTGGATCGGCGCCAGCATCGAAAGCACGGCGCCGCCGCCGAAAAGAAGACCGCAGGTCAGGGTCCGCAAACGCGGCCGCTCATCGACCCGCCTCAAGGCGTTGGTATAGGCAGCTAGTATCAATCCGAGCAGGCCGGCGCTCTCGGCGAGGGAAAACAGGACACCAAAAAAGGACATGAAACTACTCGCGAAAAGATCTTCGGCGAGTGTGCTGCCCAGGTCTTGAAGATTTGATAACGCGGCGCAAGCCAGGCCACGGATCCTCTCCCAAGCAAATAAACAAAGTCACGGTAACACGAACATATATTGCTATGAATTTCTAACGATTTTGCGCGGAATCGCGAGATCCTTGGACCGCCTGCCGTTCGAGCGCGGTCTCGATCTGCCTCGCGGTCTCACGGGCGGTCCGCATGACGCCGATCAGCGTCGCCGAAGCGATCCCGGTCCACTCGCCGTAGCCGACCAGCCAAAGGCGCGGTTCGCCCGTGGACCGCGTGCCGTCGACGCGGACCCTGCCGTCCGCCTCGACGACGCCGAGACCTTTCAACGGGTCCAGGGCCGGCCGGAACCCGGTGCACCAGATCACCGCATCCGCCTGCGTTTCGGTACCGTCACGCCATACCACGCCCGACTCGGTGAACCGCACGAACGGCCGCGCCGACGTCAATACGCCGCGGTCCCGTGCCTCGCGGACCGGCGGCACCATGACGATGTCGCCCAGCCCTCCCTTCGGCGTTTCCACCGTCCGCCCTTCCCGCAAGGCCCGCCAGCGCTCCGTGGCGCGCTCGAACAGGACCCGCCCGTCCACATCGTCGGGCAGGAACGACGGCGGGTCGATCGTCACCCAGAGCGTCCGCGCCACCTTCGAGACTTCCGCCAGGATCTGCGCGCCTGAATTGCCGCCGCCGACGATCAGGACGGTGAGGCCGGCGAAGTCGTCCGGGACGCGGTATTCCGCCGAATGCACCTGCCGGCCCCCGTACTCGTTCCGCCCGGGATAATCCGGAAAGAAAGGCCGGCGCCAGGTTCCGGTGGCGCTCACCACCGCCCGGGCCCGCCAGTCGCCGCGGTCGGTGCGGACCAGCAGGCCGTCGCCGGCCCGGACCACCGTCTCCACCCCTGCGGGACGGACGACGGGAAAGCCGTAGCGGGCCTCATAGCGCGCCAAGTAATCGATCACATGGTCGCGGCGCGGATACTCCTCTCCCGTGGGCGGCATCGGCCACCCGGGAAGGGAACTCCACTGCGCCGGGGAGAACAGGCGCAGCGACTCCCAGCCATGCCGCCACGCACCGCCCGCGCCATCCTCCCCGTCGAGGATGACGAAGGACAATCCCGTCCGGCGCAGGAAATACCCGACAGCCAAGCCGGACTGCCCGCCGCCGATCACCACGACATCGCGCTCGCCGTCCATCGCTCGACTCCTTCCACGGAACTTCAGGCCCGGCGGCGGGGCCTTGCGGGCGGTTCCCGCACTTTACGGCGGTAACCGATCAGGTGGAACCGCTTCGGTCCTCGCGGCCTGCCGCCCCACTCGCCGCACCGTGTTGCGCCATGGGCGCAACCTACGGCTCGATACGGTGCGAAGGCGATATCGGCCGACGATGGTAGGTTGCGCCCACGGCGCAACGCTTCGGATCGGGTACAGCTCCAGGCCAGGGCGTGCAGGTCCATCAACCCTCCGACACCGGAGAGATCGCGAGGCGGTTTCACATGAATGAAAACCGTACCCTCACAAGGATACCGTGAATAAAGATGACTTCTAAATACACCAATATACAAGCGTTCTCTTTAGTTGCTGCACCGATACGTTGGATTTCCACGACAAACATGTGAACCGGATCACTGTGAGCCAGATCTCATCTTTGTAGCCTCGGCCATCGCACCGGATTTCCGGGATCTTTCCTGACCCGGACACCTCTCGATAGGAGCCGACCATGCACGAATACGGCAAGCGCGCGCGCCTGAAGTCAGGCGCGGTCCGATCCGTCGACGGATTGCCCGACGCCACCAGACGCACGTTCCTGCGAACGGTCGCGGTCCAGGCGGTCGCCCTTCCGGCGGCCTCCGTCCTGGCCGCCCACGGCGGCCCGCTCGCCGCGGCCACCCTGGGTCCCGGCACGGCTCCCTCGGTGCCGGGCTCCGGGGACGGCACCGTGCGTCCGATCGTCCGGGAATTCGCCGATCCCTGGCTGGAACTCGTCCGGCTCCTGCGCGAAGCCGCCGAAGTCGAGCATGCCCTGATGGTCCAGTACCTGTACGCCGCCTTCTCGCTCAAGCCGGCCTATGCCGCCATCGCCGGATACGGAGCCCCCAATGCCGACGATCTGCTCGGGGTCGCGGTCCAGGAGATGCAGCACCTGGGAGCGGTCAACCGCTTCCTGGTCGCGATCGGCTCCTGCCCCCACCTGGAGCGGCAGGATTTCCCCTACGAGCCGGCGATCTATCCCTTCGCCTTCCATCTGGAGCCGCTCAGCCGGCACAGCCTGGCGAAATACGTCTATACCGAAGCGCCTCCCGACGCGCTCGACAGGACCGGTGCCGGCCCGGAGGATGCCCGTTTCATCGACGAGGTGTTCGCGGCGCTGGGCACGGAGCGGCGGCCCAACCATGTCGGCAGCCTCTACGAGCAGATCATCGCCCTCGTCGGGGAGCTGAGGCAGTCCGGCTCCGCCCCGAAGCATGTCGATTTCGACGGCTGGGCCGCCGCCTTCGAAGCGATCAAGGACGAGGGCGAAATCGACCATTATCTTTTCTTCCGCAAGCTCTTCACGGGCCGGCACGAAGGCTTGGCCGCGGCCATGGGCGGAACGGGGAATGCCTGGGACCTGCCCAGGAGCGATCCCCGTTATCCGGCCTTCGATATCGCGGTCGATCCCTCCGCGTTCATCGGGCATCCCGGGCAGATCATGGACGGGACCGCGTTGCGCATCGCCTGGCTCGGGAACCTCGAGTACTGGACGGTCCTGTGCCTCCTGGACAACCACTACCGCGAAGGCGGCGACTGGGCGGTCGAGCGCGCCAGGGCGCACATGGTCGGCGCCATGCTGCCGATCGCCCGGACCCTGGGCGCCCGGGGCGCCGCCCTGCCCTTCGACGCGCTGAGCATGGGCTATGCGCCCGGCACCGACGGCGCCCTGTCGCGGCTGGCGATCCTGCGGCTGGTCCGGGAGGCGCAGGATGTCGCCCGCTCCCTCGGGCCGGACCTGCCGGGCGACTTCCCGTGGGACGTCCACGCGGATACCATCGCGGCGATCCAGGGCGACGTCGTCCTCGCCGGCTTCGGCACGCGAAGGTGACATCGGACCGCCTCCGGGGGCTTGCCTTTGGGCGGCGCAGCATAGGAATATCCCGGCGCAAGGGGAGATCCGCATGAAACCCGAGGCATACGCCACCAAGACCATCAACCTGGCGCTCCAGGGCGGAGGCAGCCACGGCGCCTTCACCTGGGGCGTCCTCGACCGCCTGCTGGACGAGAAGCGCCTGGTCATCGAGGGAATCAGCGGGACCAGCGCCGGCGCCATGAACGCGGCGGCGCTTGCCCAGGGCTGGACGCGGGGCGGACGCGCGGGAGCGAAGGCGACCCTGGACCAGTTCTGGCGCAGGACCTCCGAGCTGTCGCACTTCAACCCGATCCGGCGCAGCCTGGCGGACCGCCTGCTCGGCCGGTGGAACCTGGACCATGCGCCGGCCACCAGGGTGCTCGCCTGGTTCCAGCACCTGCTGTCGCCGTACCAGAGCAATCCGCTCGGCCTCAACCCGCTGCGCACCGTGCTGAGCGAACTGATCGACGAGCGGGACATCCAGGGCTGTTCGGGCATCAAGCTGTTCATCGCCGCGACCAACGTCGAGACCGGCCGGGCCCGCGTCTTCTGGCGGCACGAGGTCACGCTGGACGTGCTGCTGGCCTCGGCCTGCCTGCCCTTCACCTTCCAGGCGATCGAGATCGACGGCGTGCCCTACTGGGACGGCGGCTATATGGGCAACCCGGTGATCTGGCCGCTGATCTACCACTGCGACAGCCGCGACGTCGCGGTCGTGCAGATCAATCCCCTGGTCCGCAAGGGCACCCCCCGCACGTCCATCGAGATCATGAACCGGGTCAACGAGATCAGCTTCAACGCGTCGCTCATGGCGGAGATGCGGGCCATCGCCTTCGTGCAGCGGCTGATCGAGGAGGACATCGAGGGTGGATCGAGCAGCCGGCTGAAGCGGATGAACATCCACATGATCGGCGACGAGGAACGCATGCGGGCACTCGGCGCCACCAGCAAGATGAACGCCGAGCTGGATTTCCTGCTCCATCTCAAGTCGCTCGGCCAGGACGCGGCCGACGCCTGGCTGACCGGGAACTGGAGCCATATCGGCCAGCGGTCGACCATCGACCTGCGCCGCATCTTCCTGGCGGCCCAGCCCTCCGGAAGCCCGTCGCCCTCCGCCGGACCCGGCGGACCGGATCCGGCGCTGCCCCGGAAGGTCGCCGGGCAGGCATAGCGCCGGCCGGAACCAAACCCGGACGGGTCCTGTTGCCTTCGCCGGACCACGATCTGCGGAGTCTCGGCAATGGGTACGCGACGGACCCTCTCACCCGGCATGGCGGCCCTGGCCGTAGGCGGCGCGCTGGCGCTGAGCGGGCTGTTCAGCCGGCGCTACAGCCCCGACCCCACCCATCCCGACATCCGGGACTGGTATGACAGCCTGGAGAAGCCCTCCTACAAGCCGCCGGACCCCGTTTTCGGGGCGGCCTGGCCCGTGCTCAGCACGCTGCAGGGGATCGGCGCCTACCGGCTCATGCGGTCGCCGCCCAGCCCCGAGCGCGATGCCGCGCTGGCATTATGGGCGCTGGACACCGCCGTCATGAGCGGGTGGGCGAAGATCTTTTTCGGCCAGCGCGACATCACCGGCGCCGTCATCGACAGCGCCGTCCTGGTCGCCGGAGCCGCCGGCTACGTGGAACGGGCATCACGGGTGGACGGCGTCGCCGCCGCCCTGGGAGTGCCCTTCGCCGCCTGGAGCCTGTTCGGCGGCGTCATGACGGAGGATCTGCGCGAGCGGAACAGGGATCTCGACGGCCGCGACGCGGGCCGGCGTCCGCCAGGGCGGCGGAGGCCGGTCCGGTCGGCGCGGACTCAGTGGTGAGCCGCGCCGGTTTTCTCGGATCTCATCATATCCAGGAACGCGACCACGGTGGGAACACCAATAAGGACGAGCGCGAACAGCAATCCCATGATGACACCTCTTCAATGAGCCGGAACGACCGATAATCCGCCTAGCATAACCGCATCCGGGCCGTCCGGTCTCGCGCGAGGTGACGTCATACCCCGTTTGCCGCGCCCCCTCGTCGTTTTCGGCTCCGCGCGGGTCGGATCCGGCCGCCGTCACGCCCGGGACAGGACCGCCCGGGCGTTCTTCAGGTCGCGGGTATCCAGCCCTTCCCGGAACCACGAATAGATCGGCTCCAGGAGCTCCCGCGCCTCCCGGCATCGGCCCCGGCGCTGCCATAGGCGGGCGAGACTGGTCGCGGCCCTGAGTTCGCGCATCCGGGCGTTCTGCCGGCGGGCGATGTCAAGCCCCCGGCGCAGGGCCGCTTCGGCCGCGGCGACCTGGTCGGCCGCGATCAGCAGCTCGCCCCGGCGCCACTGCAGCTCCGCCTGCGACCCGAGTTCCCAGCGCTCCGCCCGCTCGATCGCCTCGTCGATGAGCACCAGCCCTTCGGACGTCCGCCCCGCCTTGCTCAGGGCCTCGGCGAACAGGGCGAGATGGAAGGGAATGCCGAGTTCGCCGCGGGTCGCCCGATATGCCGCCATTCCCTCCTGCATGATCGGCATGCCTTCGGCGATCCGGCCCAGGTGGACCAGCGCCCATCCCCGGAGGATCCTCCCCGCGGCCAGCGCCGAGGCGAAGCCGCAGTCCGACGCCAGCCCGATCAGTTCCCCGGTCAGGTCGGCCACCTGCTCCGGAGCCCCCGCATAGGCGGAGAAGTCGCTGGCCTGTTCGAGCGCGAAGGCAAGGGTGGCCGGGTGCGACAGGAGCCTGGCCCGGGTGAGCGCCTCCCGCTGCCGTTCGATGGCCCTGTCGGGATAGCCCTGGCTGAACAGGTTCCAGGACAGGAAGCCGAGGCATTTGATCCGATGGTTGTAGGGCTGCACCAGGGGCAGGTACCGGCTCTGCGGAAGGTCGTGGAGCGCTATCGCCTGTTCCAGATGCCTGCCTGCGGCCTCGAGCTGTCCGAGATAGAAGGAAATGACGCCGACGGCGCTGTGGCCCGTCAGCCGGGCCGGCGTTTCCCGCTGCTGCTCGGCCTCGGCCAGCAGCTCCTTGGCGATGGCGAGCGCATGCCTCAGCTCGGCGCGGCCGAGATGGAACTCGGTCTGGCCGTAGAGGACGGTCAGGAGCTGCGCCCTTTCGCCGATCTGTTCGCACAGCCGGCGCGCCCGGGCATAGGCTCCGCCCACCTCCGGGGCCGCCAGACCCCTGGTGGCGGCGAGGGCCGCCCCGAGCGTGACCTGAAGCGGGATCTCCAGGCGATCCCGCCCGGCCCCCTCGGGCAGTCCGGCGAGGAGTCGCAGCCCTTCGTTCACCTGCTCGACGGCCTCGAGGCTGCCCGACTGGGCGAGCGCCCTTTGCCCGGCGATCAGCCGATACCGGGCGGCTTCCCGGAACTGGCCGGATTCCTCGTAATGGCGGGCGACCAGTTCGGGCCTGCTCCGGACGGTGTCCGGAAACCGCTCGACGAGGGTCCGGACGATACGGCCGTGCAGCTGCTGCCGCTTGCCGCGCAGCAGCGCCTGATAGGCGGTCTCCTGGATCAGCGCGTGCTTGAAACCGTAGGTCGCCCCGGGCGGGGTCCCGTGGGACAGCAGGAGTCCTCCTCCGGTGAGCTGGTCCAGGGCATCGCGCAGGGCGCGGTCGTCCAGGTCGGAGACCGCGGCCAGCATGTCGTAGGAGAACTCCCGCCCGATCACGGCGCCGATCTGCGCCACCTCCTTGCCCGGGGCAAGCCGGTCGAGGCGGGCCATCAGCAGATCCTGCAGGGTGGCGGGAATGGTCGTCGCCGCAACACCGGGATGCCCGCTCCCGTCGCCGGGAACGCTGGCTTCGATCACCGCCTTCGTCAGTTCCTCGATGAAGAGGGGGACGCCGTCGGCCCGGCCGATGATCCTGCCGATCACCCCGTCGGGCAGCGTTCCGCGACAGGCGACGCTGTTCACCAGCATCGCCGACTGCGCGGGAGTGAACCGTTTCAGCACGACGCCGGTGACGTTGGGCCGGGCGTCCTCCGTCCAGGGCGGGTCGAAGTCCAGCCTGAACGTCACGATCACCATCAGCCGCGACGACCGGGCGCGATCCATGATCAGCGTCAGCAGGTCCAGGGTGCTCGGGTCGGCGGCATGCACGTCCTCGAACTGCAGCAGCAGGGGCCGGCGGAAAGCCAGCCCGGCGAGATGGGCCGCCAGCGCTTCGAGCATCAGTTCCCTGCGCTGGCCGGCCTCCTGGACGACCGGCCGGCCCCGATCGTCGAACGGGATCGACAGCAGGGACGCGATCGGCTGCAGCGCGTCGTCGCCAAGGCAACCCGACCGGGCGAGCATGGCCCTCAGCTTGTCGAGCCGGCGATCCGGCCCGTCGTCGGCCGCGAACCCGGCTTCCCGCTCAAGCGTCTCGATCACGGGGAAGAAGGCGGTATGCCGGAACTGCGGGCTGCAGGAGAACTCGAGCCGGCCGTCCGGCGGGATATCCAGGTTGCGCGAGAGTTCATGGAGCATCCGCGACTTGCCGATGCCGGGTTCTCCGCCGAGCAGCACCACCTGGCCTTCGCCCTTCTCCGACCGGCGCCAGCGGTCCGCCAGCAGCGAGAACTCCTCCTCACGGCCGATCAGCGGAGTCGCTCCCGCTTCGTGAAAGGCGGCGAAACGGCTCGCGACGTTCCTTTCGCCATCCACCCGCCAGACCCGCACGGGTTTCGCGAAGCCCCTCAATTCCCGGTCGCCCAGGTCGGCACAGTCGAACAGCCTGCCGATCAGGCGGCGCGTCGTCTCCGCGATCACCACCGAATTGGGCTCGGCCAGCGTCTGCAGGCGGGCCGCCAGGTTGAGCGGGCCTCCGATGACCATCCGCTCCTCCAGGGCGGACCGGTCGGCCGGATCGTCCACGACCACCAGGCCCGTCGCGATTCCGACGCGGACGCGCAGGCCGGTCCTCGACGGCAGCGCCAGTCCGGCGACGGCCCGGACCAGGCCCAGGCCGGTGCGAACCGCCCGCTCGGCGTCGTCCTCCTGGGCGGCGGGATACCCGAAATAGATCAGGATGCCGTCACCCAGATGCCGGGCGATCCAGCCGTCGAACCGCTCGACCACACCGGTGCAGGCGTCGCGGTATGCCCGGATGACATTGACCATGTCCTCCGGGTCCAGCTGCTCCGACAGGGCGGTCGATCCGACGATGTCGCAGAACAGGGCCGTGATCTGCCGGCGCTGCCCTTCCGGCCGCAGCGCCTCCCCGTCCCGGCTCCGGGTCCTCAAGGCCGTCCCGCAATGCCGACAATAGAAATCCCCGCGCTGGTCTTGATGGCCGCAGGCAGGGCATTTCATCGGGACTTCTCTCTGGCTGCGCCGGACTCGGGTACACCTGGCTTCGAAAGAAAGCATCGCGCCGTGCTCATCGGCAGCGTACCGCACGCCCGGACCGGCATCCTATTCCGCTTTCGGCGTGTCACCAAAGAGCAGGTAGGCGGCAAGGACTGTGGCACAGCCTGGCGGTCCATCCGCAAACAGGTTTTTCGACTTTAGTATGTATAACCAAATTCACTACTGCCAAAATCCTCTCCAATGACAATCATAACGACCGCAAGTCCTGACATACGCAAGATCAGCGCCTCCCGTACCGAATACTTACGACGCCGCACCGTCTTTCCATCCCGGAGGGATCATGACGTTTGCCACCATTGTCGAGGCCACCGACGACGATCATGTCCTTGACCTGTGCGCGAAGCATTTGGCGCGGCTGAACTCCGACCTCCGGCATTCCTACAACGGCCACCTGGCCGGGGACCCGCGCGGCCGCTTCAGCGAAGGCTGGCGCTTTCCGGCCATCGAGTCCGACCGGCAGCGGGAGTTCAACCAGGTCACCTTCGTCTGGCGCCGGGAGATGGACGAGCCTCGGCCGGAAACCGTCGGCCTGATCGGGACTTTCCGAGCCCTTTACGACCGGATCCCGCTGCGCGAGATCCCGGATTCCCTGTACTGGCACGTGACGCTCCGGGTCCCGAAGCGGACCTGCCACAGGTACCTGTTCCAGGTCGGCGGCGCCTACCATCAGGACCGCGTCAACCCGCAGACCGAGACGGACGGCGACGGGCGGGTCTGGTCGCGTTTCTTCACCGAGGAAACGACCAGGCCGCTCGTGCTGCAGCCCCATGAACGCCGGATCCTGGGCCGGTTCGTGCAGCATATCCTGCCGTTCCGGACCGATGCCGCGGAGGAGTTCCTGCGCTCCCCGGGCAATCCCTTGCCCAAGGATGTCTACGAGCTGGACCAGGCCGTGGGGGTCGTCAATTTCATCGACAAGGTGCTGGCCCGGGAGGAACGTCACAACCGGATCGACTATGCGATCTGCCTGCGGGAGATCGAGAGGATCCTGCGCCAGCGCGACCCCTATTCGGAGCC
Organism: Skermanella sp. TT6; assembly: GCF_016653635.2. Taxonomy (NCBI): domain Bacteria; kingdom Pseudomonadati; phylum Pseudomonadota; class Alphaproteobacteria; order Rhodospirillales; family Azospirillaceae; genus Skermanella; species Skermanella cutis. The sequence continues at coordinate 1,192,783 of NZ_CP067420.1, read as the reverse complement.
GGAGAAGGTGAGCAAGGATGCCTTCACCAAGCTCTACGGGGAGATGTGGGGCCAGGTGCCGGGCTGGAACACGTCCGTTTACGGGAACCCGTCGCACTTCCTCCGCATGGTCCGCAGGCACGTCTTCCTCGGCGCCTTCTCCCATCCGAAATACGGCGGCAACGCGATGGCCCTGGGCTGGCGCTTCCTGGAGCAACGCTTCCGCGATCAGGCCGGCAACAGCGTCTTCGACTGGCGCAAGGCGATCGAGAAGCCGCTCGGGACCAACAACGAGTATGTGGGCTAGGAGGGCCGGGCGCGTGGCAGAGACATACGACATCGTCATCATCGGCAGCGGCGCCGGCGGGGCGCCGATCGCGGCGGAACTGGCGGCCCTGCCGGACCGGGCCCTGCGCATCCTGGTCCTGGAGAAGGGCCCCAAGCTCCGCACGCAGGAGGACAACCCGGCCGGCGGCTTCAGCGACTTCAAGCGGGACGAGTTGCTGAACGCCGGGCCGGAGAAGCGCATCAACTGGGGCGGCCCCGGCAACTCGAACCGGCCCTTCTACTCCAGCCACATCGAGCCGGACCTGAACGACGAGCCGCACCTGTGGTCCGGGCATGACGAGCAGGACCCCCGCGTCACGGTCGAGGGCTACACCGCCCAGGTCGTCGGCGGCGGGACCCAGCTCTACGGCGCCGTTTCCCTTCGTTTCCCCGAACGGGACTTCCTGCTGGCCTCGGCCGACCGTCCCGCCGGGTTGCCGGACGATCCCTACGCCGATCCCGACGTGGACATCCGGGACTGGCCCATCGGCTACGACGACCTGCTGCCCTATTACGAGAAGGCGGAGACGCTGGTCGGCATCAACGGCACGGTCACCGACGTGCAGACCGGCGCACAGGCGCAGGAGAAGAAGTTTCCCAAGAACTGCTACCAGACGCCGGTCGCTCCGAACCCGATCAGCGACCTGGCCCTGAGCGGGATGAAGAGCATCGGCGCCCAGGTCTACCGCACGCCGCTGGCCGTCATCACCGAAGCCCATGCCCCCAGCGGGCGGCCGGCGCCGGGCTGGGTCAAGACGGGCTACGTCAACCGCTACGGCGACCCCTTGGGCTACAAGTCGAACACCTGGGTCTCCCTGCTCCGCCCCGCCATGCGGACCCATCCCGGTCGGATCGACCTGCGGGCCAACTGCACCGTCACCCACCTGGAGGCGAGCGGCAAGCGCATCTCCAAGGTCCATTACCGCGACGCCAGCGGCTTTCCGAAAAGCGTCGAGGGAAAGATCGTGGTGGTCGCCTGCTCGGCGATCGAGTCCGTCCGGCTGCTGATGCTGTCGGCGGAGGAGGACGCCACCGGGCTGGGCAAGCTCCTGCGCCACGGCGAGGACGGCACCCCGCTGGGCCGCTACTTCCTGACCCACTGCTTCGGCGGCGCGGAGGTCAGCATCCCGGACGGCAGGCGGTTCGACAAGACGCAGTCCCTGGACAGCGACTACGCCACGGACTGGACCAGCCGGCTCGACTTCCTGAATGAGAACAAGCTGTGGGCCGGGGCCGCCATCTACAACAACACGTCCGACCAGTCCCTGCCCGTCACCCTGGCGCGGACCGACGGCGCCAACGACCTCGATACCTGGTGGCAGGGCTTCGACAACGACCCCGCCAAGACCGGCGAGGGGATCCTCGACTGGATGGATGCCGATTTCGGCACCCGGCTGAGCGTCAGCTTCATGGCCAACCAGGTCCCCTGGCGGAAGAACCGCATCCGCCTGGGCGACGTGCGCGACAAGTGGAACCGCAAGAGCGCCTGGGTGGTCAAGGACTGGCATCCCCACGACGGCCACGTGATGGACACCCTGGCGAGGGTCTGCGAGGACATCCTGCTGGCGGGAATCCCCGGAACCGTGCGGGATGGCCAGGACATCAAATGGGGCAAGGGCGTCATCGGCGAAGGCAGCGTCTACGGCCAGGGCGTCCGCATCGCGAACCACATCCTGGGCGGGGCGCGCTTCGGCACCGACCGCGCGACGTCGGTGCTCGATCCCAGTTGCCGCGTCTGGGACATCGACAATCTCTATGTCACCGACGGCTGCTTCATGCCGACCTCGGGCGGCGGCAACCCGACGCTGACGATCCAGGCGAATTCGTTCCGCGTCGCCGACATCCTCAAGCAGGTGATCTAAGGGCGGCTGATCCGATGCGTTGCGCCATGGGCGCAACCTACGATCTTCGACAGGCATCACCTCCGCCCTGCATCGAACCGTAGGTTGCTCCCATGGCGCAACGCAGTGCGGCGAGAGGAACGGCAAGCCGCGTGAACCGAAGCGGTTCAACCTGATCGGGGACCGCTCTAACCAGGATTGATCGAGGAACGGCCATGGATTTCCGGTTCGAAAAGATCTTCAACGACCCGAGCGCAAGCGTCTTCCAGGTCGTGTTCTTCCCCGACCGCATCTACCACGACCAGTACCTCAACGCGACGCGGTCCGAACGCTACCGCTACAATGTGCAGGAGGTCCGCACCAAGGCTGAGATCACCGTCCTGAAGGGCGAGGTCTACAAGGACTCGGTCCTGTACACCAACTTCCTGCGGGTCGAGTACCGGTCGGCCCGGCTGGTGGAGGCGATGCGGGTGAAGGGGCGGCTGGGCGGTTCGGCGGTCCGGGCGCGCATCCGCCTGTGGCTCGACCCCGAGCAGCGCGACCTGACCCAAGCCCAGTTCCTGAACGAGGACGATCCGATCATCCGGCTCTACTACTGTCCGTGGGTCGACGCCTACCAGGTCGAGCTGTGGAACACGCTGGAACCCGGCGAGGGCGACCATCACGACATCGAGGTGCTGACTCAGATGGGCCGCAACGGCGCCATCACCAAGATCCCCAAGCTCTCCGCCAAAATGGCGGACATGAAGCTGATCCGCGAGGTGGACCTGGAGTTCCTGGAGGACGACGTCACCGAGACCTCCGGCTATTTCTTGCCCGACTCCGAGGTGGCGAGGGACAACTTCTATTTCCGCAACCTTCAGGTCCCGAACACCAGCAACCCCAGCAGCGACAGCAACACGATCCAGAAAGGGACCTACACCCTGAACTTCCGCCGGGGCTTCTTCATCCCGGACGTCAAGAAGATCCCGCCGGTCCGCTACCGCAACGCCATGATGCTTCCCGGCAACCCGGACGCCGGGGAAGACAACATCCTGGAGATGCGCTGGCTGCTCCAGGACGAGTTTTCTTCCTCCATGGTCTTCTTCCACGAGGTGGCGGTGCCGCCCGGCGTGGTGGAAGGCACGCACCAGCACATCGGCAGCGAGGAACTCTACTTCGTCTACGAGGGCGAAGGCATCGCCTACATGGGCGCCGCCGACCATCCCGATCTGCCGGACACCCACCCGGTCGAGGACCGCCACGTGTTCGGGCTCGATCCCAAGCAGGTGCGGCCGCTCGACGTGAAGGCGGGCTCCGTCATCTTCACCAAGAGCGGCGGCGTCCACGGCATCCGGAACACCCACGCGACCCAGACCCTGCGGTTCGTCGCATTCCTCTACCAGAGCGCCTGAACAAGAGTCCCAGCCCCGGCACAGGATGACGTCCATGCAGATCTTCGAAGCCGAAATCCGGAACAACATCGCGGTGTCCCCGGGACAGGGTCCCGACTACCAGGAGCGGAACCCGATCCTGAGGATGATGGAGGTCTGGGCCAAGGCGGAACTGGCGGCCGACCGCGAGCATTACGACGCCGGCAGCCTCGACTTCCTGTTCCCCTTCAAGGACCTGGCGCTCTACGGCCCCAGGCCGCCGAACTCGGGCGTGCTCGATCCGCGGCAACAGGACGAGAAGCAGGATTTCCAGAAGCAGAACGTCGCCGACTTCAACCTGGAAGACTGCTGGCTCGCCCGGGGCTATGCCAGCGCCGACCCCTGGGAGGGCAGCTTCCTCAAGCTCTCCTATTCCGCCAGCCCCTTCACCCGGCTCGCCACCAAGGCGGCGGAGGCGGGTTCGCCGCTGGGATCGACCATCCGCGCCTGGATCAAGGTCGGCGCCAACGCCACCTCCTTCCCCGTCCTGGTGCCCTACAATACGCGCACCGACCGCTACGAGATCGAGATCTGGGCCTATCCGGGCCGCGACCTGTCCGGCCGGCTGGGCGACAAGGGCCGCGCGGCCATCGAGGCCGGGGCGATCGTCGCCGACGCCTTCCTCGTCCGCGGCGAGCGCTCGGCCTTCCACGGGCCGGCCGTCAGCGGGGAGCGCGACCAGGCGAACCGGGCGATCGCCCAGACCAACGACCCGTCCCCGGTCGACATGATCCAGCGCGCGACCGACCATACCCTGCATCCGGTGCTCCCGGTGACGGTGGAGGTCGCCTGGGCGAACGACTCCCTCCAGGTCTGGGACAACAACGGCGGCGCCAACTATACCTACAAGTTCAACATGCTGTTCCGCGGGTGGCGGAACTACCTCCAGGTCGGGCAGAGCCGGCATCCCCACGGCGGCGTCGGCTTCCTGGAATACCGCAATCTGCTGTCGAACTATTTCTCCCTGGAGGACCGGCGCAAATCGGTGCTCGGCGACCGCTGGGAGCCCGAGCTGGGCCGCGAGCTGAACTCCTGGAACTTCGGCGCCGATGCCTGGAACGGCCAGCAGGCCGCGGGGCCGAAGCCCGCCGGCCCGAAGCTGGAGCGCTTCATGGCCGTCGATTACATGGACCTCCACCTGCTCAACAGCCGCTGCGGCATCGGCATCCATAGGCACCGCGACAATCAGGAGGTATTCCTGCTGATGGAAGGCAGCGCGCTGATGCTGGTGGGCGACTGGTGCAAGTTCCCCGACAGGGAGCGCGCGTTCGAGCTTCGCCAGATGGAAGCGGGCGACCTCGCCGTCTGCAAGACCGGCCAGCTGCACGCCCTGTACAACCATACGGACGAGCAGATCAAGCTGTTCATGTTCGGGGGGTACGACTGATCCGATGCCCGCTTCCCAGCAGCACATCACGCCGGCGACGCCCATGGGGGCGAACCTGGTCCAAGGCGGCGCCACGTTCCGCGTCTGGGCGCCGCGCGCGAGGATGGTCCATGTCTGCGGCGACTTCAACGGCTGGACCCGGGACGACTCCACCCTCCTGGTCCGGCAGGGCGACGGCCGCTGGACCGGGTTCGTGCCGAACGCGCGGGACGGAGACAAGTACAAGTTCCATGTCACCGGCGACGGCACCGAAGGGTTCAAGCGCGATCCCTACGCCCGCGAGCTGACGGTCGCCTGGCCCAATCCCGACTGCATCCTCCGCTCGGCCGGCAGCTTCCCCTGGCAGGACTGGAGCTGGCGAACGCCGGATTTCCGCGACCTGATCATCTACCAGCTTCATGTCGGAACCTGGTACGGACCGGACCGCCAAAACCGCGTCGCGAAGTTCCTCGACGTCCTGGACCGGGTGGAATATCTCGCGGACCTGGGCATCAACGCGATCGAGCCGCTGCCGATCGTCGAGTACAGCACCTCGCGCAGCATGGGTTACAACGGCTCCGACCTGTTCTCGCCCGAGATGGACTATCAGGTCCCGGACGGCGAACTCGACCGCTATCTCGACCTGGCGAACCGGCTGCTGACGCAGAAGGGCAAGGCGCCGCTGACCCGCGCCGTGCTCGCCGTCGGGATCAACCAGCTCAAGGCGCTGGTCGATATCTGCCACCATTACGGCATCGCGGTCCTGCTCGATGTGGTCTACAACCACGCCTCCGGCGACATCACGTCCCAGCCGGAATCCATCTATTTCTTCGACCGCGCCGCCGGCACGGACCCCAACGACAGCCTCTATTTCACCGAGCAGGACCATACCGGCCCGGTCTTCGCCTTCTGGAAAGGCGACGTGCGCCAGTTCCTGATCGACAACGCCCGGTTCTTCCTGGACGAATACCACGTCGACGGCTTCCGCTACGACCAGGTGACCGTGATCGACCGGCAGAACGCCGGCTCCGGCTGGCTATTCTGCCAGCACCTGAACGAGACGCTCACCCATCAGGACCCTTCCGCCATCAACATCGCGGAATATTGGGGACCGGACCCCGCGGTCGTCCGCCCGCAGGACCAGGGCGGCGCCGGCTTCCATGCCAATTGGCACGACGGGTTGCGCACCGCGATCCGCGGCGTCATCGAGCAGGCGGCCGGCGGCCGGGATGCCTTCGTGAACTGGCAGCCGGTCGTGGACCAGCTCCGCGCCCCCGGCTTCCGGGACGCCTGGCGCGCCGTCCAGTACGTCGAGAGCCACGACGAGGTCTACCGCGACCGCAACGCCCGGATCCCCTCCCTCGCCGTCGGCGGCGGCCGGCAGACCCGCACCTGGTACGCGACCAGCCGGTCGCGGGTGGCGACCGGCCTCGTCCTGACCGCCCCCGGCATCCCCATGCTCTTCATGGGCCAGGAGTTCTACGAGGACAAGCGCTGGGCCGACGACCCGCCGAACCACCGCGACGCGCTCCTCTTCTGGGACGGCCTGGGCACCGACAGGACCATGATCGACTTCCACCGGTTCACGCGTGAACTGGCCTGGCTGCGCCGCAAGCACCCCGCCCTGCGGGGCGAAGGGGTCCGCGCCGTCTCCATGGAGAACGACCCCCGCGTCCTGGTCGTCCAGCGATGGGTGGAGGGCGTCGGCCGCGACGTGATGGTGGTGGCGAGCCTGAACGAGGCGACCCAGCACGGCTACCGGATCCCGATGCCGGCCCCCGGGCTGTGGTTCGAGGTCTTCAACAGCGACCTCTACGAGACCTGGGTGAACCCGAACGCGGCCGGCAACGGCGGTTCCGTCCTGGCCGACGGCCCCGGCCTGAACGGCCTGCCCTGCTCGGCCGCCATCACGGTCCCGGCCAACTCCATCCTCGTGTTCGCCCGCGACCTGGGGGATTGAGCGAAGGAAACGCCCGTTTCGACAGGACGGACTTGGAAGTACAAAGCACGGGTAACAATACCCTTTTCTTCATGACCGGGCTTGATCCACGGCTGTCCGGCACGTTTATTGCTTACTGCTCACAAGCCTGAACTCAAGGCAGAACTACCCCTTTTTCGTCATGGCCGGACTTGATCCGGCCATCGTCTCACAGGTCTCACGGGGGCTCCGTGGCTGGAGATGCCCGGATCAAGTCCGGGCATGACGATAATGGGAAGATGAAGTATCCTGAGCATCAGCTTGGGGTTGATCAGCAATCATCGTACCGGACAGCCGTGGGCTTGACCCGGTCATCCACGCGCGAAAGACATCGTCCGGCGAGCGGGCATCCATCAGGCGGTACATGTAGTCGTCGAGCTGTTCCGCCGTCGCGTCCTCGATCAGGCGCTCCGCGCCGGCCGGCAGGGCACCGAAGCGGCGAGCGAACAGGCGCCGGAGCAGGCCGGAATAGACCTGCACCCGCACTGGCATGAACCGCTCCGGTGTCGATTGGAACTCCAGCATCAGGTAGATGTGGACCATCTCGCCGGCCAGCGTCGGCACGCGCCAGATCACGTCGCTCTCGCGCCGATCGCTGCGGGCGGCGTGGAACTTGGCGTTGACCCGTTCGAGCCGGGTGAAGTCCAGCAGGGCGGCGATCCGGGCGGGCATGAAGCCACGGACGAGCTGCTCGATCATCACCGGGTCGGAGAACAGGCGGTGGTACAGGAAGTCGGAGGCTTGCATCGTCGCGGGCGCCGGTCGGGTTATGGTCGCGCGAACAGCAGCACACTCCCGCAACCATCGGCAAGGGCCGTGTCCCACGGCGAGCCCCCCAAATCGATACCGGCCCCCTTGGCCTCCCGCTCCACTCGCCGCACTGTGTTGCGCCATGGGCGCAACCTACGGCTCGATGCAGGGCGGAGGTGACGCGGACCGATGATCGTAGGTTGCGCCCATGGCGCAACGCATCCGATCGGCTGCCCCGGCCGGGTTAGCCTGGACATGAACCGCTCCAGGCAACCACCATGCCGGACAGCCCTGGACCAAGCCCGAACATCCGCCCCCCTCCCCTACGGACCCTCAGCGGCGCGGCACCCTCTCCGGCGGGGCAAGGGCCAGCAGGATCATGCGACAGCGGGCCGGCACGCCAAAACCCGCACGTCCCGGGCGGGATCGCCAGCATTGAGCACCCCCCCTCCGGCAGCGGAACGACACGAAGAAGGCTCGACCCGCCGCGACGCCGCCCGACCCGTCGTCCGGCCCTCGGCGAGGCATTTCCAACCCTGCTTCCCCCGCCAAGAACCTTGCATTCGCGCCTAACCCCGGATAATGTTCCCTAATCGTTCTCATCCGACCAAGGCGCTCCAGCCATGCTCGACCACAGCTCCCCGACACCCGACGCACCCTCCACCCTCGCTACCACGCCCGTGATCCTCCTGTCGCCGCGCCACGAGGCGTTCTGCAAGGCCATGGCCTGCGGCGTCGGCGCGGCGGAGGCGGCGCGGCGGGCGGGGTACTCGCCTTATGGGGCGAAGCAGCGCGGCGCGGTCCTGACCGCCCGGCCGGAGATCCGCGTCCGCATCGACCAGCTCCGGACCGACCGGCAAGCCTGCCACCAGGACGCCCTGGACCGCGCCGCCGCCCTGGTCGAGACGATCGGGGCCGAGGCGCTGGAGCGCAAGAGCCTCGGGCTGGCGCTGCGCGCGGTCGAGCTGGGCCTCAAGCTCCGCGGCGTGGTCCAGGACAAGCGCATCCCGCACCACTATCTCGGCGACAGGCCGAACCCCGACGCCGACCTGGAGAACATGTACTGCGACCCGGAGGAGGAAGCCGACCACGCCACCGTCGTCGGGGCGCCCGGACCGGGTCCGGACCAGTCCCGCGGCACGCCGCCGGCCTCCCCGCCGGCCGAAACCGCCGCCATGCCGGATAGTGACCTTTCGGCCGTTTCGATAGTGACCCGTCCCGCCAAGCCCGCCTCCCCCCTGCTCGGCTCGACCTCACTGTCCGCGCCGTTCACGCCGTCCAACCCGTCCGCGCCGGTGACGTCCTCCCGGGTGCCGGCCGCCGCCTGACCGCGACCATGTCGAACGGCCCGGCGCGGCGATGGACATGACGCTGGAATCCCCCGCCCAGGTCGGCGATACTCATCCAGGGTCAAGGCATACCGAGGGAATCCATCAACACTGTCCGGCGGAGACGGGTGATGCGCGGGTCCTTTGCCTTCTTGGCGGCGCTGCTGTTGGGGCCGGCCACGGGTCTGGCCGACTGGGAGTTCACCCGGTGGGGAATGACCGTGGACGAGGTGCAGCGGGCGTCCCGCTACGACGCCGTCCTCAACGGCCAGGGCTTCGGCTGCCTGCTGGAGATGCCCGGCCCCCTCCAGTTCCAGGGCAGCCGTTTCGACAAGGTGCTGTTCTGCTTCGACGACGACACCCTGCTGAGGCGGGTGGAGCTGGTCGCCGATGCGACCGCCTACGCGGCCATCGAGAGGAGCCTTCAGCGGACTTACGGCCAACCCCGGCTCCGGCGCAGCCTCGACATGCCCGAACGCTACTGGAGTTCCCCCGAAGGCGGCGACATGGTCCAGCTGTCGCTGGACGGCAAGGCCATCGTCACCTTCAGGGAAGCTCCGGAAGGGCTGAACTGAGGGGTCAGCTGTCGCCCGGCTTGGCCGGCTTGAGGTTGGGGTCGGCATGGCCCTTCGGGGCCTGGGCCGCGCCCTTCCCGGCCGCCGTCGTCGTGTCCTGCTTGCCGGACTCGCCGCCGCCCTGCGGGATCGCGGTGTCGCCCTTCAGGCGCTGCCGGCCCTTGGCCGCGGCTTCGCTTTCGCTGGTCATCGTCAGTCTCTCCACCGGTACGGGATGCTCGACCGGGAACAACAGTCCGACACGCCGTTATGTCCCGCAGACCGGCCGCTTGACACGGCCCCGCCCCGCGGCTTGAACATCCTGGAGAAAACCGGAGGAAACATGCCGACGCCGTCCGACGCCGCCTTCATCCCCCTTGCAGATGCCCTCGCCGACGCCCTCGGCCCCGCCGTTGTCTCGACCGACCCGGCCGACCGGGAGCGGCACGCCAGCGACTGGAGCGGCCTGCAGGGAAGCCGGCCCCGCGCCGTCCTCCGTCCCCGCACCACCGAGCAGGTCTCGGCCGCACTCCGGCTCTGCTCCGCCGCCGGGCAGCCGGTGGTGGTCCAGGGCGGGCTGACCGGCCTTGCCGGAGGCGCTTCGGTTCAGGAAGGCGAGGTTGCGCTGTCGCTGGACCGGCTGGCCGGCGTCGAGGCGATCGACCCGGCCGCCATGACCATGACGGTCAAGGCGGGAACCACGCTCGCGGCGGTACAGGCCGCCGCCGAGGAGGCCGGCCTGTTCTACGCCGTCGATATCGGCGCCCGCGGCTCCTGCACGATCGGCGGCACCATCGCGACCAATGCCGGCGGCATCCGGGTCGTGCGCTACGGCATGACCCGCCTGCAGGTGCTGGGCCTCGAAGCCGTCCTGGCCGACGGGACGGTGCTCAGCGACATGGGCGGGATGCTGAAGAACAACACCGGCTTCGACCTGAAGCAGCTGTTCATCGGCGCGGAAGGGGCGCTCGGCGTCGTCACCCGGGCGGTCCTCCGCCTGCAGCCGGCACCCAGGGCCCGGGCGACGGCGTGGCTGGCCGTCGCCGACGATTCATCCCTGATCACGCTCCTGTCCGCGGCGCGCCAGCGGCTCGGTTCGAGCCTCGCCGCCTTCGAGGCGATGTGGCCCGGCTACCTCTCGGCGATCACCGCGCGCGGGCCGCATTACCGCGCGCCCCTCGCCGACATCGCCACGCCCGCCGTCCTGATCGACGTCTTCGGCGACGATCCCGCCGCCACCGACGCCGACCTGCGCGAGCGCCTGGAGGGTTTCCTGGCCGACGCCCTGGAGCAGGGCTGGCTGAACGACGCGGTGATCGCCGAAAGCATCTACCAGTCCCGCCGCCTGTGGGCGATCCGCGACGAGGCACCGGCCGAGTATTCGACCCTCTTCCGCAGTTCCAAGGGCTACGACGTGTCGATCCCGATCGGCCGCATGATCGACGCCGTGCGGGTCCTGGAAACCGCCCTGTCCGGCGCGGTGCCCGAGGCCGCCGTCCTGATCTACGGACACCTCGGCGACGCCAACATCCATGTGGTCATAGGCTTCGACGCCCCGGTGGAGAAGGCCGTCTACGGGCGCGTCGACGACCTGCTCTACGGCACGGTGCGGGACTTCTCCGGCTCGGTGTCGGCCGAGCACGGGATCGGCGTCCTGAAGCGCCAGTGGCTCGGCTTCACCCGGTCGGCGGCGGAGATCGCGACCATGGAGCGGCTGAAGGCGGCGCTCGACCCGTCCGGCATCCTCAACCCGGGCCGGGTGGTCGCCGCTCCCTCATGACCCCGCGCCGACCGCCGGGGCCAGCAGATGGGAGACCCGCGGCGGCTCGGCTCCGCGATGGAACGCGCGCACCCGCTCCTGGAGGGTCTGGTCGGTCCGGCTGACCCGCTCGTGCTGGCGCAGATGGTCGAGCCAGGATTGCAGGATGAAATATTCCAGGTACCGCCCCTGCGCGGCGGCGTCCTCGAACACTCCCCAGGACAGGGCGCCGGACCGCCGCCGCGACCGCCCCATCTCCGCCATGGCGGCGGCGAAGGCGGCCGCGTCGGCCGGATCGATCCGGTACTCCACGGTGACCATGACCGGCCCGCGATCCGGCTCGGGATCATGCTCGACCATCGGCGTGGGCCAGTGCATCGAGGGCGCGAGGTCGAGGCCCGCGCCGCCGCCGAGCGGGAAGCGCAGCGCCGCCGCCGATCCCAGCACGAGGCCGGCCGCCGCGAGCGCCAGGGCCGTCGGCGTGCCGGCCAGGGTCGCGACCTGCCCCCAGACGGCGCTGCCCCCGGCCATGGAGCCGAAGAACACCACGAGGAAGACCGACAGTGCCCGCGCCTTGACCCAGCCGGCGGTCGCCTGCTGCGCCCCGACATTCAGGCTGGACAGCATCGCGATCCAGGAGAACCCGGCGACCAGCATGGCGACGGCCACCAGCTCGTAGGTCCTGACGAAGGCCAGCGCCAGCGTCGCCGCCGCGAACGCCCAGGTGGCCAGCACCGTCAGCCGGTCCGCCGAAAGCCTGGCGCGGAAACGGGGCAGCAGCAGCGCGCCGGCCACGGCGCCGACTCCGATGCAGGCGAGCAGGATCCCGTACCCTCCCGGTCCCTCCCCCAGCTCGTTTCGGGTGACGATGGGCAGCAGGGCCCAGGCGGCGCTGCCGAAGGCGAAGAAGGCGACCGCCCGGACCAGGACCGTACGCAGGGCGGGCGCTTCGCGGACATAACGCAGGCCCGCCCGCATCGCCGGCACGAAATGCTCGGGCGGCAGGCGGTTCGGCGTCGGCTCGCGCTTCCAGGCCAGCAGCACGGCCAGCACGCCGAGGAAGGAAACCGCGTTCAGCAGGAACACGGCCGCCGGGCCGGCGAAGGACAGGATCGCGCCGGCCAGCGCCGGGCCGATCGCCCGGCTGACATTGATGCCCATGCTGTTCAGCGCCACCGCCGAGGACAGCTCCTCCTTAGGCACCAGTTCGGGCACGATCGCCTGGAAGGCGGGCGCGTTCATGGCGGCGCCGGCGCCGAGCGCGAAGGTCGCGGCGAGCAGGATGCCGGGGCCGACCAGCCCGAGCAGCGCCAGGATGCCGAGTGTCAGGGCGGCGGCGAGCCCCCAGAGCTGGGCGGCGATCAGGAACCGGCGGCGGTCCACGATGTCGGCGAGGACTCCCGACGGCAGCGCGAACAGGAACATCGGCAGCGTGGTCGCGGCCTGGACCAGCGCCACCATGAAGGGGCTGGGCGACAGCGAGGTCATGAACCAGCCCGCGCCGACATCGTGCATCCAGGTGCCGATGTTGGACGCGACGGTCGCGATCCACAGCGCCCGGAAGGTCCCGCGCCTGAACGGGCTCCAGGCCCCGGCGCCGGAGGCAGGCGCCGGGGTTCGTTCGACGGCGGCCGTCATGGGATATCCTCCGTCAGAAAGCGAAGCAGTTGCAGCCCAGGGCGCCCCAGAACCGGCTCTTGTCGGAGACCGGCAGCGGGGTGGACCAGGCGATGTGGTGGGCATGGCCGTGAACGCCGCACTGGTCGGCGCAGCCGCAGGCCGATGACAGCGCCATGGCGTTGGTGGCGCTCGCAGGCCTCCCCTCCGCCCGGCGCCAGTGGCCGCCGAAGGTCCGGGCCGGCGACCAGTCCGGCGACGGCGGCGGGGGCGCCGGGTCGCGGCCGCGGAACTCCGCCGCGGCGTAGACGATCCTGCCGCCCAGCACGGTCATCACGGACTCGATGTCCTTGATGGCCTCGCCGGGGACCGAGAAATAGTCGTCGGACAGCACGGTGATGTCGGCATGTTCGCCGGGAGCGAGCGCGCCCTTCACGCCGGCCTCGCCGGAGAACCAGGCGCTTCCCTTGGTCCACAGCCGCAGCGCCGTTTCCCGGTCCAGGCGGTTGCGTTCGGGGGTCAGCGTCAGCCCGCCCAGCGTCTTGCCCTGGGTCAGCCAATAGAGCGCCACCCACGGATTGTACGACGAAACGCGGGTCGCGTCGGTGCCGGCGCCGACCGGAACGCCCGCCTCCAGCATGCGGGTGATCGGCGGCGTCGCCTCGGCGGCGTCGGCGCCGTAGCGGTCGACATAATATTCGCCCTGGAAGGCCATGCGGTGCTGCACCGCGATGCCGCCGCCGAGCGCCGCGATGCGCTCGATGTTCCTCGGCGTGATCGTCTCGGCATGGTCGATGATGAAGCGCAGGCCGTCGAAGGGAACGTCCCGGTCCACCCGCTCGAACACGGTGAGGAAACGGTCGATCGATTCGTCGTAGGTCGCGTGGATGCGGAACGGCCAGCGGTTCTCGGCCAGCAGCCGGACGACGCTTTCCAGCTCCGCCTCCATCACGGGCGCCAGGTCCGGGCGGGGCTCCAGGAAGTTCTCGAAGTCGGCGGCCGACCAGGCGAGGTTCTCGCCGCCCCCGTTCAGGCGCAGGAACGCGTCGCCGTCGCCCGGCTTGGCCATCCCGGTCCAGCGCCGATAGTCCGCCAGCTCCTCGCCGGCCTTCTGGGCGAACAGGTTGTAGGCGACCCGGACCGTCATCTGCCCGTCGCGGTGAAGCGCCCGGATGATCTCGTAGTCGTCGGGATAGTTCTGCCCTCCCCCGCCGGCGTCGATCACCGACGTGATGCCCAGCCGGTTCAGCTCGCGCATGAAATGCCGGGTGGAGTTGGCCTGGTCCTCGGGATCGAGCTTGGGTCCCTTGGCGAGCGTGGAGTAGAGGATCAGCGCCGACGGCTTCGCCACGAGCAGCCCGGTCGGCTCCCCGGCCGCGTCGTGCTCGATCACGCCGCCCGGCGGGTTCGGCGTGTCGCGGGTGAAGCCGATCGCGCGCAGGGCCGCCCGGTTGAGCAGCGCCCGCCCGTAGAGATGCAGGATGAACACCGGCGTGTCGGGAGCGGCGGCGTTGATCTCGTCCAGAGTCGGCATGCGCCGCTCGGCGAACTGGAACTCCGACCAGCCGCCGACCACCCGGACCCATTGCGGCGCCGGCGTGCGCCGGGCCTGCTCCCGGAGCATGCGCAGGGCATCGGCCAGGCTCGGCACCCCTTCCCAGCGAAGCTCCAGGTTATAGTAGAGCCCGCCGCGGATCAGGTGGGTGTGGCTGTCGTTGAGCCCCGGGACCGCGCGGCGGCCCTTCAGGTCGATCACTTCCGTCCCGGCCCCGGCCAGGGGCATGATCTCGTCGGCGCGTCCGGCGGCGAGGATGCGGCCGTCCTTGATCGCGACGGCCTCCGCGTCGGGCTTCGAGCGGTCGAGCGTCGTGATCCGCCCGTTGGTCAGGATCAGGTCGGGTTCGGTCGTCATGGCTCCCTCGGCGTGACGGATGCCCGTGCCCAGGAGGGCGGCGGCGCCAACGGATTTCAGCAAAGTGCGACGGGTCGGTGTCATGGGGTCCGGCCTCCTGTCGGTCATGTCCGGCCCGGGCTCCGCGCCCGAAGGCGCGGAGCCCGGGCCGTGGGCCGGCTACTCGGCAGCGATCGGCGCCAGGACCTCGTTCGGCTCCCTGGTGCGCTGCGGCGCCTTGTGGACCATGGTGTAGGCATAGTCGACGCCCATGCCGTAGGCGCCGGAATGCTCGCGCACCAGGGTCATGACCGCGTCGTAGGTGTCGCGGCGCGCCCAGTCGCGCTGCCACTCGAGCAGCACCTGCTGCCAGGTCACCGGGACGACGCCGACCTGGATCATGCGCTGCATGGAATAGTCGTGCGCCTCCTTCGAGGTGCCGCCGGACGCGTCGGCCACCATGTAGATCTCGTACCCGCCTTCCAGCATGGCCGAGAGGGCGAAGGAGTTGTTGCACACCTCCGTCCAGAGGCCGGAAACGACGACCTTCTTCTGTCCGTTCGAGGCCAGGGCGTCGCGCACCTTCTGGTCGTCCCAGGAGTTCATGGAGGTCCGCTCCAGCAGCTTCTTGCCGGGGAACACGTCCAGCAGTTCCGGATAGGTGTGCCCCGAGAAGCTCTCGGTCTCGACGGTGGTGATCGTGGTCGGGATATTGAAGATCTTCGCGGCCTTGGCCAGGGCCACCGTATTGTTCTTCAGGACCTGGCGGTCGATCGACTGCACGCCGAACGCCATCTGCGGCTGGTGGTCGATGAAGATCAGCTGGCAATTGCGAGGCGTCAGCAGGTGGAGCTTCGTGTCGGTCATCTCTCTGGTCTCCCTTGTCGGATCATGTTCTTGAGGATTGCCCGCGGTCCGGATCAGTCCGGCCTCCTGGTTCCCTGGGCGAAGGCCGAGCGTATGCAGCCGAGCAGTTCGTCGGGTTCGAACGGCTTGGCCAGGTAGCTCCCGACCCCCGCCTTCAAGGCGCGGGCGCGGGTCGTCTCGTCGGGAAAGGCGGTGACCAGGACGGTCGGGATCAGCAGGCCCGACGCGACCAGATGGCGGTGCAGGTCGAGCCCGCCCATGCCGGGCATCCTCACGTCCGTGATCAGGCAGGCCGTCCGCGCCATCTCGCCGGAGCCCAGGAATTCGGCGGCGCTCCGAAATCCCGATGCCGCGAACCCCAGCGCCCTGACGAGGCTGACCGCGGCCTCCCGAGCCGAATCGTCATCGTCGACGACCGCAATCAGCAGGTTCGCGGACATCCCGTCGCTTTCCCCGTTCTTCCCCGACGCACACGTTCCTGCGTCGATATGGACCATGGTCAAAGCCGCCGGATGGGAGCAATTATACTGTCGTATCGAAGGCCTAATGCCTGGCGGTACCGGCGCCCAGCCTGTCCGCGATGCGCACCAGGTCCGGCAACGATTTCGCCTGCATCTTGCGCATCACCTGGGCGCGATGGACCTTGACCGTGACCTCGCTGAGCTGAAGCTCGCCGGCGATCTGCTTGTTCATCTGGCCGGCGGCGACCAGCGCCATGATCTCCTGCTCGCGCGGCGTCAGCGTCGCGAAGCGTTCCCGCAGCTCCGCGAGCATGGCCAGTTCCGCCCGGCGGCTCCGGTCCAGCTCGATGCCCCGGTGGACCGCGTCGAGCAGATCCTGGTCCCGGAAGGGCTTGGTCAGGAATTCGAGCGCGCCCGCCTTCATCGCGGCCACCGACATCGGGATGTCGCCGTGCCCGGTTATGAAGACGATCGGGATGCTGATCCCCGACCCCGCCAGCTCCCGCTGGAACTCCAGCCCGCTGGAGCCGGGCAGCCTGACATCCAGGATCAGGCATCCGGGCGCGTCGATCCGCTCCCCGACCATGAAGGCCTGCGCCGTGTCGAACACCTGGACCGAGTGGCCGACCGAGCGCAGCAGGCTTCGGATCGACTCCCGGACGGAGGGATCGTCATCGACGACGAAGACGACGGAGGGCGGCTCGCTGCTCGACGCGGGGTGTCTCATCGGGCCTGCTCCCCAACCGGCCAGACGCCGTCGTCGCCGCCCGGCAGCGTGAACCGGAAGACCGCGCCGTGCGGGACATTGTCGTCCGCCCAGAGCCGTCCGCCGCCGGCTTCGATGATCAACCTGCAAAACATCAGTCCCATGCCCATTCCGTCGGGTTTCGTCGTGTAGAACGGTTCGAAGATCCTGTCCCTGTGCTCCGGATCGAGGCCGGATCCGGAGTCCTCGACGGACACCATGACCTCGCCGGGAGCCTGCGACCGGGACGTGACCCGCAGCACGCGCGCCCTGCCCGTCACGGAGCACATGGCGTCGATCGCGTTCGAGACCAGGTTGGACATCACCTGCTGGAGCTGGATCGGGTTGCCGGTGACGGTCGGCAGCCCCGGCTCCAGCGCCGTTTCGACGGTCACCCGGCCCAGGCGGGCGTCATCCCGGCAACGGTGCAGGACCTCCTCGATCAGCCGGTTGACGTCCAGCGGAACGCGATCCCGGGTGTCCTTCTTGAACATCGTCCTGATGCTCTCGACGACCGTCCCGGCGCGGTGGCCGTCCTTGACGATCCGTTTCAAGGCCGCCTGAACCTCGCCGAGGTCGGGGTCCTTCTTTTCGAGCCAGCGGAGCCCCGCATCCGCGTTCGTGACCATGCTCGCCAGGGGCTGGTTGATCTCGTGGGCGATCAGCGCCGACAGGCCCTCCATCGCGGTAAGCCTCGTCTCGCGCGCGCGGCGTTCGGCGGAAACCGAACGGGCGACCCGGGCATAGAGGGTCGTCGATTCCGACAGCAGGACGAGCAGGACGATGCTGGCGGAAGCCAGCCCGTAGGAACGCCCTCCCCACCAACCCACGCTCAGGCGGATGCCGGCACTGATGTAGGAAAGCAGGATGATCTCGATCAGCAGCGTGCAGAGGACGACCATGAGCCAGAGATCGAGGACCGATCGCCTGCGGACGAACAGGACGGTGAGCGCCGTCAGGTAGAGGAGCACCGCCGTGGCCGGGACATAGAGCCATATATCGGTGACGGTCCTCGCGTTCCTCATGAAGTTCGGCAGCGAATCGTCGTTGGCCAGGATGATCCAGGTCAGCCCGCCGGCGGCGGCGAGCGTGCCGGCGACGCTCCCGACGATCGCTTTCCGGACCGAACCCTGGAACCTGGGCACCGAAGTCGCTCCGTCCTTCGAAAGCGCATAGGCGAGCACGAACAGAGGGAAACCCAGGCGGCGCAGTGCGGCGATCGACGCGGTGGCCTGCAGCCCCGCGTCCAGGCCCAGCGCGTGGAACACGCCGGGAAAGGTGAGCATCCACGGCACCACCATCAGGCCCGAGAAGAGGTAGCCGATCGCCAGGACGAGGACGGCCCGCGACTGCTGGACAGAGAACAGCGCCAGCAGCAAGGCCGAGGTGATCAGCTCGATCAGCAGGATCGCGGACCCGTAGGCCGGAAGCAGGACTTCCGTGCCGGCCAGGGGAATGCGCGCGAACGGCACCGTGACCAGCAGTTCGACGACCAGGACGACGAGCACGCAGACGGCCAGCCGCTCCTGGTTCCGGGACGGCGGCGATGTGGACAGCAGGAACGGGTGGTCGCCCTGCGCACGCCTCGGTGATCTCACGCACGTCTCCCCAATCTGCCGCCCCGCGGGCCGGAGGATTGCAGCGAAAGTCGGATGGACGCAACAGGACAGCTTCGGCAAGGGTCGGTGGCGGGGACCGATCGCTTCGGTTGCTATCCTCTCCCCGACGGACTATGGCAGTGGGAAACGGGCCGGCTCCGGAAGTCGAAGCCGCGACCCGCGTCATCTCGGGAGTTGGATGCGGACATGGCTGACGAAGCGCGGAAGGTAGCACTGGTGACAGGGGCGGCCCGGGGCATCGGCCTCGCCGCGGCGAGACGTTTTCTGGCCGGCGGCTGGCGGGTAGCACTCCTCGACATCGACGGCGGGACCCTCCGGGAGGCGGTCGCCTGGGCCGGCGCGCCGGAGGCGACGATGGCGCTCGTCTGCGACGTCGCCGACCCGGACGCGGTGAACGGCGCCGTGCAGGATCTCGGCAGCCGGTTCGGTCGGCTCGACGCCCTGGTGAACAATGCCGGCATCGCCGTCTTCAAGCCGATCCTGGAGACGTCGTTCGAGGAATGGTCGCGCGTCCTCGCGGTGAATCTGAGCGGTCCGTTCCTGTGCACCCAGAAGGCCGCGCCGCTGATGGCCGAGACCGGCGGAGGCGCTGTCGTGAACGTCACGTCGATCTCCGGTATGCGGGCCTCGACTCTCCGCGTCGCCTACGGCACGAGCAAAGCCGGGCTCGCTCACCTGACGAAGCAGCAGGCGGTGGAATTGGCCGGTCTTGGAATCCGCGTCAACGCCGTGGCACCCGGCCCGGTCGATACGGCCATGGCCAAGGCGGTGCACAGCCCCGCGATCCGGGCGGACTATCGCGACGCCATCCCGCTTGGCCGCTACGGGCTCGAGGAGGAGCTTGCCGAAGCGATCTTCTTCCTGTGCAGCGACGGCGCCAGCTACATCACCGGGCAGACGCTCGGCGTGGACGGAGGTTTCGGCGCCACGGGCATCGGGTTGCCGACGCTGCGCGGGCAGGCACGTAACGACTGACGGCGGAGTCCTGGCGTCCCATGGGACGAGGGCCGGCGGTGATCGAGGATTCCTGCCGGGGAAATGGTCAGCCTCGCGAGGGCGGCGGAGCCCGCGGAGAACGAAAGCCGCCTTGGTTTGAGCGCGATCGATCCAAGTTAATCGGGTCAGAGTATGCGTTTCGCGTGGGGAAAGCAGGCGTCATGGAACGGCAACACGGCATCCTGATCATCGGCCACGGGTCGGAGCAGAGTCCCGGCCCTCTCGTCTCCGCCAGCGGTCACGCGGAACGCCTGATGGAAAGCGGGCGTTTCGCGGAGGCCCGCGTCGCCTTCCTGATGGCCGGAGAGGATCCCCGCGACCAACTGGAGGCGATGCATGCGCGGACGATCCATGTCGTCCCGCTGTTCATGTGCGACGGCTACTACACGCGCACCGTCATCCCGAAGACGCTGGGGCTCCGGGGACCCCGGACCTCTCGCGGCGGCAGTCTCCTGATCTACGGGGCGCCGATCGGCATGCATCCCGGCATGGCGGATATCCTGAGGCTCAGAAGCCTGGAAACCTGCCGTGCGGCGGGATGGAAGCCATCCCGTACGCGGCTGATGGTGATCGGCCACGGCTCACCGAAAAGCCCGGCATCGGCCGAAGTCACCCGTCGCCACGCGGGGGAGATCGGGCGCCGGTCGGAGTTCCTTGCGGTCGAGTGCGCCTTCATCGACGAGGCTCCGAAGATCGAGGACTGGCTGCACGATCTTCCCGCCGAAGGACCGCCCGTCGTGCTGGCCGGCTTCTTCGCGGCCGACGGGCTGCATTCCTCCCTCGACATCCCCGGCTGGATCGAGGCATGGGAGGAACGGACCGGATCCCGGCCGGGAGCGCGGGTGCGCTATACCGGGGCCGTGGGCGCCGACGAGAGGGTGACGGCCCTGATGGTCGAGGACATCGAAGCCGGGTCACGCTCAAGGCGTAGCGGCGGGCCTGGCGGGTCATGTTGCTGATCCTGGCGATGTGGCCGTTGCGGATCGCGCCGGACCGAGGCGTCGAGCCGCGGACGGAATGATCGACCTGAACCGGGCGCTGCTTTGCCCCATCGCGTATCTGCCTCGGTAAGGCATGAACCAACCCCTTCCGATAACGAAACACCATGATCCATCAGAATTAACTTTAAAGTTGTGGTAGCACATAGGATAGACGCCGGATGTCTTTCGTCAGGTGGCCGGGGAGGGCGTTCCCAAATAGAACTCTGCCATTCGTTTATGTACTTTATTAGTCACCCCGACATCTTTCCAAAGATGTAATGTAATTCCTGCACGGAATTTGTTAGACCTGAAACACCACATCAAGTTCAGGGACTAATTTACAAAGATAAAACGTGCACATCACCTGAACGCCCTGGAGGCGAAATGCTCAGGCTGTCAATTCCGTGCACAAACAAAACGGAGGAGACCACCGATGTCCTATTTCGGCGATCACGACCACAAAGATGACGAAACCAACGATTATGATGGTCACAACGACTATCATCATTGGAAAAAGTACAACGTGATTTTCGGCACGAAGTATGCCGATGAGATTCATGGAACCAAGAAGCATGACCTGATCCTGGCCGGAAGAGGCGACGACAAGGTCTGGGGCAATAACGGTGACGACGTCATCTACGGCCAGAAGGGCGACGACAGGCTCTATGGCGACAATGGCGATGACAAGCTCTTTGGCGGCAAGGGCAACGACTACCTCGACGGTGGAAACGGCGACGACAAGCTCTACGGTGACGAAGGTTACGACGAGCTCTATGGCGGCAGGGGCGACGACTACCTCGACGGCGGAAACGGCGACGACAAGCTCTACGGCGGGAACGGCCGCGACAAGCTCTACGGCGGCAACGGCGACGACTATCTCGACGGCGGCAACGACGACGACAAGCTCGACGGCGGGAACGGCCGCGACAAGCTCTACGGCGGCAACGGCGACGACTATCTCGACGGCGGCAACGGCGACGACAGGCTCTATGGCGACAACGGTCGCGATACGCTGTATGGCGGCAACGGCGACGACCATCTCGAAGGCGGCAACGGCGACGACAGGCTCTACGGCGACCGTGGCCATGACCATCTCTATGGCGGCAACGGCGACGACTATCTCGAAGGCGGCAAGGGCGACGACAAGCTCTATGGCGGCAAAGGCAGGGACGTTCTAGTCGGCGGTGAGGGTCGGGACACGTTCTACGTGGATAAGCACGACATCATCAAGGACTTCAACAAGTACGAAGACTATATCGTCTACGATCACCACATCGCCTGACGCTCCGATCCGCGGATCCGGGACATCAAGACTGCAAGCGGGCGGACCCGGAAGGCTTCCGGGTCCGCTCCCCGCCACCGGAGCGGGTCGTCCGGTGTGCTTTTCAGGAAGAACCGGCGACAGAACCGGTATTGGGGATGCTCAAGCATGCCGTACGATCGCCTGCTAACCGTTGTCCTTTCGCGTTGCCGCGGCCCGCTGCTCTGGATTTCGGCCTTCAGCCTGGTGCTCAATATCCTGACGCTGACCTCGTCTCTCTACATGATGCAGGTCTTCGATCGCGTCCTGGCGTCCGGCAGTCTTTCGACGCTTGTATTCCTGACCTTGGCCGCTGCGGGTGCCCTGGCGCTCATGGCCATGCTGGATTTCGTTCGATCGCGCATTCTCTCGGGGCTGGGGGAGTGGATCGAGCGGCGTCTCGGTGCGGCCGCCCTGGAAAGATCCCTCGAGGGCACCCTGGCCGGCCGGAACGAGCGAACGGATGCCTTGCGCGATCTTGAAATGCTGCGCAACTTCTTCTCCGGCGGCCTGACGTTCCTGTTCGATGCACCGTGGGTTCCCATCTACATAGCGGTCATCTACCTCCTGCATCCGATCCTGGGGCATACGGCCTTGGGGGCAGCGGTGGCGCTGTTCTCCCTCGCCCTCGCCAACAACGCACTGACCGGCAAGCCTCTCGCCGCCGCCAACGTCGCCAGCCGTCGCGCCCTGCGCACCGCCGACGCGGCCCTCAGGAACGCGGAAGCCGTGGAGGCCATGGACCTGATGCCGGGCATCGTCCGCCGCTGGGAAGAGGACCAGGCGACGATGCTGGAGAACCAGGCGTCGGTGTCGCGCAGGGGCGCCCTGATCCTCGACGTGACCAAGTTTCTACGTCAGATGGTCCAGATCGCCATCCTGGGATTGGGCGCCTGGCTGGTCGTCCGGCACGAACTGACCGGGGGGCCATGATCGCCGGCTCGATCATCCTCAGCCGGGCCCTCCAGCCCGTCGAGCAGGCGATCGGTGGCTGGAAGCAGGTCTCGAACGCACGCGCGGCCCATCGACGCCTGAAGGAATTCTTCAATCGCCCGCGACGGCGCCCGGCTGGACTTCCCTTGCCGGCGCCGACAGGACGCCTCGTCGTCGACAACCTGTTCTTCAGGCCTCCCGCCGGCCAGAAACCCATTCTGAAAGGCGTCAGCTTCGATGCCCGTCCGGGTGAAGCGATCGCCGTGATCGGCCCGTCGGCCGCCGGGAAATCAACCCTGGCCCGGCTTCTTGTCGGCCTGCATCCGCCGACATCGGGAACGGCAAGGCTGGACGGCGCGGAAATCTTCACGTGGCGCCGCGACGAGATCGGCGGGTACCTGGGTTACCTGCCGCAGGACGTCGAGCTCTTCTCCGGCACCATCGCCGAGAACATCGCCCGACTTCGCGAACCGGATGCCTCCGCCGTCGTCGCGGCGGCGCAGCTCGCCGATTGCCACGATATGATCCTGCAATTGCCCAGAGGCTACGACACCGAGATCGGCGAAGGCGGAGCCATGCTGTCCGGGGGACAGCGGCAGCGGGTCGGCCTCGCCCGCGCCCTGTACGGCAACCCCAAGCTGGTGGTCCTGGACGAACCGAACGCGAGCCTCGACATCGAGGGGGACGATGCCCTCAACCAGGCGATCGCGACCATGAAGAACAACGGCACGACCGTGGTGGTGATCGGGCACCGGCCCAGCACCTTGTCCCAGGTCGATCGCATCCTGGTCCTGCGCGACGGGCGGGTCAGCCTGTTCGGACCACGGGCGGAGGTGATCGACAGGCTCAAGCGGCAGCGCATGCATCCCATCCCCCCTCAGCCCACGCCGCCCCAGCAGATGCCGTCGCAATCGCCGCCCGCCCGGATCGCCCAGCCCGAAACGGTCGATTGAGAGTCCATTCATGACCGAGACGCCCCCAGCCATTCTTCATCGTTCCCCGGCATGTCCGCCTTATCAGGGCTTGTCGGCCAGGAACCAGAATCCGCCCGTGGGCCGGACCGTCGTGGCAGGCGTGGTGTTGACGCTGCTCGGATTCGGCGGGTTCACCACCTGGGCGGCGCTGGCGCCGCTGGCGAGCGCAGCGATAGCGCCGGGCATCGTGACGGCGGATACCAACCGCAAGACCGTGCAGCACCTCGACGGCGGCGTGATCGCGGAGATCGCGGCCCGCGACGGCGACCGCGTCGAGGCCCGGCAGGTCCTGATGCGGCTGGACGATCTGGAGACCAGGTCCGTCGTGACGCTTCTCGAAGGTCAGCGGCGGGCCTATGCCGCCCAGGAATCCCGCCTGGTGGCGGAACGCGACAAGAAGGACAGGCTGGTTTTTCCGAAGGATTTGGCTGATCTCCGGACCGTTCCGGAGATGGCCCAGATCCTGTCCGGGCAGGAGCGGATCTTTCAGAGCCGGCGTGCCTCGCTCGAGGGCAGGATCGAGGTGACACGCCAGCGCATCGCGCAGTACCAAGCCCAGATCAAGGCATTCGAGGCCCAGTTCGAAGCCGGTCGACAGCAGCTCGACCTCATCCGCGAAGAGCTGGTCGACGTCTCGGAGCTGACGGCCAGAGGGCTGGAACGTAAGCCGCGCCTGCTGGCTCTCAAACGTCAGGCTGCCGGCCTGGACGGTGACCAGGGAGAATTCCTGAACAGCATCGCGCAGGCGAGGGAAGCCATCGCCGAAGCCGAGATGGAGATCCTGAGTGCCGAGGCCGACCATCAGAGCGAGGTCGCGACCGAACTGCGGGATGTCCAGGTTCGGCTGGCCGAAGTGACGGAAAAGCTGGCGGCGGCTCAGATACGCCAGGGACGCCGCGATGTCCTGGCTCCGGAAGCGGGGACCGTGCTTAACCTCCGGTACTTCGCGCCCGGCGCCGTCGTGCCGCCGGGAGGGCCGATCCTCGATCTGGTGCCGCGGGACGACTCCCTCGTGGTCGAGGCGCGGGTCAAGCCGTCCGACATCGATGTCGTCCATGTCGGACTGTCCGCGAAGATCGTCTTCAGCGCCTTCAAGAGCCGGACGACGCCTCAGATCGACGGCAGGGTCACCCGCGTCACGGCCGATGCCCTCAAGGACGAGCGCACGGGAGAATTCTACTATGTCGCACGCGTCGCCGCCGATCCGGCCCAACTCGGCAAGCTTACCGATGTACAGTTGCAGGCCGGCATGCCGGCGGAGACGCTGATCATGATCGGCGAACGCACCATGCTGGAGTATCTGATCCAGCCGATCCGGGACACTTTCCGCAGGGCCTTCCGCGAACAGTGAAGCCCGGCGGTTTTCTACGGGGTTATCGCGATGTCCGGTTCCATGCGTGTGTCGATCACAGCGTCCCTGTTCCCTTGTGCGATGGCGCTGGTTTCGCCGGCTGTTCCGGCAAAGGCCGGCGATCTGGATCTGGTCCTGCCGGTCGCTTGCGAGATCGGCCGCGACTGCTTCGTGCAGAACTTCTTCGATCATGATCCGAGCCCCGACCGGCGCGACTATTCCTGCGGAAGGCTGAGCTACGACGGCCATTCCGGTACGGATTTCCGGGTGATGGACATACCGTCGATGATGCGAGGCGTGACGGTCGTGGCGGCCGCCGGCGGTACCGTGAAGGCCGTCCGCGACGGCATGCCCGATGTCGGTCTCGCCGGGACCGGCCGTGAGGCGCTCCAGGGAAGGGAGGCCGGCAATGGGGTCGTGATCGATCATGGCGATGGCTGGGAAACGCAGTACAGCCACCTGTCGAAGGGCAGCACCGTCGTGAAGCCGGGTCAGCGGGTCGAAGCGGGAACGCCGCTGGGCCGGATCGGAATGTCGGGACTGGCGGAGTTCCCCCACGTGGATTTCTCCGTACGTCACGAGGGCAGGAAGGTCGATCCTTTCACCGGCTCCGCGGATCCGTCGGCCTGCGGCGACACCACGCGGACCCTGTGGCGTGAGGATACGCTGGCGGCACTCCGATACCGGCCCACCGGCGGGCTGGTCTCCGGGTTCGCCGAAGGGCCGGCCGCATCGGAGGAGGCCAGGAAGGGAAGCTATGCCCGGGAAACACTCCGGGACCCGCCGGCCTTGGTCTTCTGGGCCGATGTTTTCGGCGCCCAGGCCGGCGACGAGCAGCAGGTCCGCATAACGGCTCCGGACGGCAGCGTGATACACGAGCATGCATCCACGCTGAAATCCAGCAACGTGTCCTGGTTCGCCTTTTCCGGCCGGAAGCGCCCACCGGAAGGCTGGCAGGCCGGAAAGTACCAGGGCACCTATACCTTGCTGAGAGACGGAACCGTGGTCGCCCGACTGGAGGACAGCGTCGAAGTACGGCGCTGAGGCACACCCCGGAGACGTGCCTCGAGACTGGGATCGATGCGCAGGGAAATGCCGGTTATGCCGGAAGGCATGTCCAATTTGCCCTATCCAACTGCCCGCATAGGTCTTTTTATCCGCGATAAAGGGTTAATTTTTCCTTTATATTGCACTATTTTTCGGGCAATGTCTTTCCAACGCAGTATCGAACGCGCCAACGCCCACCACCTTGGATCATGCAGCCGTTCGATCGTCGATGCATTCGGAGAGATCCCGTCATGACCACGTCCCGCACCTTCCTGATCGAACCAAACCGCCTTTTTCGCCAGGGCCTGAGGCACCTGCTGTCCGGCACCCGTTTCGAGGCGGGTGCGGAATTCGATACGGTCAAGCTGGCCCTGGAAGCCGGCGACGCCGGGTTCACGCCCGATCTCATCATCAGCGGCCAGCCGGTAGGGGACGAGGCTGATCTGCGCACCCTTCGGGAGGTGTTCCCGGCCACCCGGATCCTCGTGCTGGCCGACGACATGTCGGTCGATGTGCTGCGCACCGCCATGGGGGCCGGTGCGGACGGCTTCCTGAGCAAGAACGTCTCGCCGGAGGCGCTGATCCAGTCGCTTCAGCTCATCATGCTGGGCGAGAAGGTGTTCCCGACCAATCTTGCGGCGATGCTGCTCGACATCAGCGCGCCCTCGCCCCAGAACTCGATCCGCGGCCTGTCGCCCCGCGAGCAGGAGATCCTGCAACTGCTGGTCACCGGGGCCAGCAACAAGATGATCGCGATCCGGCTCGGCATCACCGAGGCGACCGTCAAGGTCCATCTGAAGACGCTGCTGCGCAAGATCGACGTCAACAACCGCACCCAGGCGGCGATCTGGGCCATGAACAACGGCTTCTCGGCGGAAGGCGCCGGCACGCCGACCCGCGGCTTCCAGGCGGCTTCCGCCTGACGGGCACGGGCGCGCGGCGGCGCCTTACATCCTTGTCCCCCTCAAGGAAGCACGGACCCGGCTTCATACAATCTTAAAGGGCCATGAAGCATAACCCCTTGGGTTCTCACGTTTCCGATGGGCATGATGCATCCTGTGCCGATCCGCAGGCATGGGACGTATCTCATGGATCTGGGCAAGATCGTTTGGACGGTGTCATTCGTGCTGGTATTGTGCAGCACGCCGATGTTGATTCCCGACCTGATCGGTATCCAGCGCTCGGTCGAGATCGCCAGCGGGGCGGATCTCTGGTACGACGGGGAGCTTTCCGCCGACCTGCTGCGCCTCCAGGTCTCCATCCGTGCGGTCGAGCCGGACAGTCGGACGGAGGTGGCCGAGGAGGTGATGCTCCGCCTCGACAACGTGTTCAACCGGATCAACGCATTCCCGGAGGCAGGCAGCGCCGAATGGCACACCTGGGCCGCCGGGCGCGAGGCCGGCGTCGCGGAGGTCCGGCGGGTCATCGACCGGATCGACCGTTACCTGCCCCTGCTCCGAACCGATCGGGCCGCTTTCCGGACACTGGCGGACCGCACCGTCGAAGAGGCGGTGGTCGTCCATCGGCGGGTGCTGTTCGCCGGGTCGGACCACCAGAACGTGCTGGTCGGCCAGATACAGCGCCAGGTCAGCGTCTTCCAGATGAAGCTGCTGGGCTACGGCGCCGGATCCGCCCTGCTGGTGCTGGCTTTGGTCTGGCTGATGCTGCGCCATGTCGGGGCCGAGAAGGAGCTCAGGAAGACCAACCGGGATCTCCGGGACCTGACGGATCGCCTCGTCGTCGCACGTGACGCGGCCGTGCGGTCCAACGAAGCGAAGACCAACTTCCTGGCCAATGTCAGCCACGAGCTGCGCACGCCGCTGAACGCCATCCTCGGCTTCTCGGAAGCGCTGGCGAGCGGCATCTTCGGCCGGTTGGCCAGCCGCCAGGAGGAATATGTCGGCGACATCCATCAGTCCGGCCAGCGCCTTCTGGCGCTGATCAACGACATTCTCGACCTTGCCAAACTGGACGCGGGCAAGCTGGAGCTCCGGGAAGAAGCGGTCGCCTTGGACATGCTGGCAGCCGAGGCGGTCCGCGACCTGCGGGTCGCTTCCCGCGCCGCCGGGGTCACGGTCGATCTCACGCCGGCCGTGGGCAACGTCACGATACTGGGCGACCCGCTGCGGCTTCGGCAGATCCTGGACAACCTGCTCTCCAACGCGATCAAGTTCACTCCCTGGGGTGGCCGGATCGAGGTCGCCTTGGAGCGGTTCGCCGATGGCCGCACGGTCGTCGCTATATCCGATACCGGGGTCGGCATTCGGGCCGAGGATGTGGCACGCGTCTTCCTGCCGTTCGAGCAGATCGACAGCCGGCGGGCGCCTCAGGTCCAGGGGACCGGATTGGGATTGCCGTTGGTCCGCCAGCTGGTGGAGCGTCACGGAGGCACGGTCAGGATGTCGAGCCAACCTGGCTTGGGCACCCAGGTGCTGGTCGAGTTGCCGCCCGAACGCGCGCTCCGGGCGGAGACCAGCCCAGGGCCGATCGCACCGGGCAACTCCGTTGCGGATCACAGTCCCCGCAACATGGCATGAAGGGGGGGACTCCCCACCGCTTGTCAATGATCCGAGTAGTGTCTGGGGGTGCCCCTTACGTCCGATGATTATGGTTCCCGACGGCCCGACACGCGTCAAGCCTGACCCTGCGGGTCACCGCCGATGGCGGCACGGGCTTGACTCGTGCCGTTCCGCCGGAAGCGCCGCCTCCATCGGATGTAAGGGACAGTATCACCTCCGCCCAGTTTCAGAGGCTTGCTTCAGGCGGCTTGGCGTGTCCGCCCGGCGCGTTGCGGGTCGTACAAGCCGCGGCCACGCAACATGGCGCAAGCGGTTTCCAGCAGCCGGTCGCCGACCGTGCGCAACGCCCGGCCATGACTGTGGCCGGCTTTGCGCAGGGCTTGATAGCGCACCTTGCAGGTGGCGTCGCATTGGACCGCGACACGGCTCCAATGATAGACTGCGTCGCGCAGACGCTGGCAACAGGCCTGACGCATCAGCACGATGCAACTCTTGCCACTACGCCGGGTCACCGGCGCCACGCCGGCCAGCGCCCGCAGGGCTTGATGGTCACCCGCCTTCAGGGGCTCGCCGGCCTCGACCAGCAGAGTGGCGCAGACGATCCTCCCAACCCCCGGCAAGGAGCGCAGGATCGTCACGTCGCTCTGCTGTGGCGGCTGCCCCGGCACCGCCTCCGGTTCCTCTGGAGAGGCCGCCAACTCGGTCAGGATCTGGTCGACCCGCCGCTCGGCCGCCGAGATCTGGCGGTTGACGAGGCGCAGCCGGTCGCGCAAAGCGCCGACATGGGCGCTCGCCGCCTCGACCGTGCCGGACGCCACCGTCAGCGCCGGACGACGCAGGCGTCGCACCACTTCGGCGGCGTCGAGCCGGCGAATCCGATGCTTCCTCAGCAGCTTGGCGATCGTGCTCTCGCGCACCCGGCGCGCCTTGGCCGGCGTTGGCGCCAGCGCCCAAAGATCCAGCAACCATGCCGCCGACAGATCGTCGGATAGGTCCAGAATCTGCGGGTAATAGCGCCAGAGCTGCTCGCGCATCCGATTGGTCAGGCGAACGCGCTCGTGCTTACACTCCTCGGTCATGCGCAGCCGTTCGCGCAGTTCGATCATTCTGGGCTCATCCCGCCTCAGGCGCCGGAAGCAGCGGGTATCGGTGCGCAGGCTGTCGCCCAACACCCGGGCATCGCGCCGGTCGTCCTTGGCTCCGGAAACTGAAAATCGGTCCCGGAAGCGGTCGAGTTGCTTGGGATTGATGGCGTGCACCGCGAAGCCGCGTTCCATCAGGCTCTCCACGACCGGACCGTGGGGCAGTTCGATGCCAATGCCGATGCGTTCCGGAGCGGCGCCCGTGGTCTCGATCAGCCAAGCCGCCAGACCGGCCAGTTCCTCGCCACTGTGGCGCACCGCGCGCTCCCCGCGTACCACGCCACGATCATCGACCAGGCAGACCTGATGAACCTCGCTCGCCCAGTCGATGCCGACATACCAGTCGAACATCTCACTCATTCAAGGGCTCCCATCCAAATGGGCCGCCGCAGCCTGGATCCACCCCTGTACTGGCGCTCGCTTGGCGCTGACTCCCCACTGGGCCTCAGCCGCGGCCTGCCGCCGGGGCACGCGTCCCCCCCAGGTGTTCGTGACACAGGGGGCAAAAGGTTGCTCCCGGCGGATCGGCCCGATCAGTCAACGGCGCTATGATACCGCTGACCATTCGACCCGTGAAGGGTACAGGGGACCGGAAGCGGCTGAGGGAAAGCGGCGTTGCGCCTTACCCCCTTCACCTTCGCCGGTCCCCCGCCGCGACGCCGCTCACACCGCCGCTCCGGCAGCGCCTTTCTTCGCCAGTTCGCGCGCCTCGGCGCTTGCCATCGCAAGCCGGCGCTGGCGGCGGAGCTGGAGTTGCCGGTCGGCGAGGACGCCCAGCAGGATCACGGCCCCCATGACGGCGAAGTTCAGCGAACTCGGTATGCCCAGGATGTTCACGAGGTTCTGCAGGACCTGGAGTAGAACGGTACCGAGCACGATGCCCAGGATCGAACCCTCGCCGCCGCGGAGCGAGCATCCGCCCAGGACCGCGGCGGCTATCGCGTAGAGTTCGTAGAAACTGCCGTGCGCGGACGGCGAGACCGATTGCGTGTAAAAGACGAAGAAGACGGATGAAATGCCGGCCAGGGTTCCGCCGATCACGTAGGCCGCCGCGATCACCGTGTTCGTGGGAATGCCGGAGAACCGGGCGGCCTCCTCGCTCTTGCCGACGGCGAACAGGTAGCGGCCATAGACTGAACGGTGCAGCACGACGCCCATCAAGGTCGCGACGATCAACAGGAAGATGAAGGTATGGGGAATGTTGTAGGTCCGGCCGGACATCAGCCATTCCAAGGTTTCATAGCCATAGCCGTAGCCGAAACCCTGGGTGGAGTCTGCCGTGTACCAGCGCGCGATGCCCCGGTACAGCAGAAGTCCGCACAAGGTCACGACGAACGGCTGCATCTTGAGCCGGGTTACCAGCAACCCGTGGATCAACCCGAGCACCGATCCGCCGGCGATCGTCAGGAGCAGGGCCACGGGCCACGCCAGTTCGTAATTGACGAGCAGATCGAGGAAAACTATCCCCAGCAGCGCGAACATCGAGCCGACCGACAGGTCCACGCCGCCTGAGATGATGACCAGGCCGGCACCGATCGAGATCAGGCCGAACAGTCCGATCTGGTTGGCGAGGTTCATGAGGTTGATCTGGGAGATGAACTGCGGGTTGATCGCAGCCGTGATGGAACCGATCACCAGTATCAGGATCAGCAGGCCGAGTTCTTTCTTAAGCATGGGTGACCAGCTCCTCCCCGCCCATGTTGCCTACGGCGAGCGTCAGGACGTTGTGTTCCGAAAACTGGGGCCTGTCGAGCATCCCGCTGATCCTGCCCTCGTGCATCACCGCGATGCGGTCGCTGACGCCGATGACCTCCTCCATGTCGCTGGAGATCATCAGGATCGCCACGCCGGCATCGGCGAGCCCGCGCATCAGGGCGTAGATCTCGCTTTTGGCTCCGACGTCGATGCCCCGAGTCGGCTCGTCGAAGATGATGAACTGCGGACGCATCGAAATCCATTTGGCCAGGACGACCTTCTGCTGGTTCCCGCCGGACAGGGTGACGGCGTCGGTGTCGATGGACGGCGCCTTGATCGCGAGGGCGCGGCACTGCTCCCTGGCCAGGCTCGTCTCGCGCGACACGTCGACGAGCATGGCCTTGGCCATGCTCCGGAGGTCCGGAAGCGAGATGTTCTCGGCTATGGTCATGTCGAGCAGCAGGCCGGATTTCTTCCTGTCCTCCGGGATGAGATAGATGCCGCAGGCGATCGCATGGGCCGGCACCCTGATGGAGAGAGGCTGCCCATCCAGGAGAATGCGGCCCCCTTTGGCGGCATGGATGCCGAAAACGGTCTGGGCGAGCGAGGTCCGCCCCGCCCCGACCAGACCCGCCAGACCGAGGATCTCGCCGCGATGCACGGTCAGCGAGACCTCCCGCTCGGGAAAGGCCGACGTGACGAGGTTCTGGAGCTCGAGTCCGCCCTTCCGTCCCCCAGCCTTCGGCGGGATATAGAGGGACTTCAACTCCCGACCGATCATGAGGCGGACCATCGCACCGCTCTTGATCTGCGACTTCGGCAGTTCGCCGACCCGGCGCCCGTCGCGCAGCACCACGACCCTGTCGGCGCACTGCTCCACCTCGCCGAGCCGATGGGAGATATAGATGATGCTGACCCCCGAAGCCTTGAGGTCGGCGATGACGTTCAGCAGGTTGTCCGTTTCGGTCAGCGTCAGGCTGGAGGTGGGTTCGTCCATGATGATCAGGCGGGCATCCATGGACAGCGCCTTGGCGATCTCCACCATTTGACGTTGCGCGATGGACAAGGCGTCCACGGGGTCTTCAGGACGGAAATCGACGCCGAGGCGCTTCAACAGCGGCTTCACGCGCTCGTGCAGGGCGGTATTGTCGATGAGGTTGAGGATGCCCCCTTTCCGGGGCTCCCGCCCGATGAAGATGTTCGCCGCGACATCGAGGTTTTCGAACAGGTGCAGTTCCTGATGGACGAACGCGATCCCGGCGCGAGCCGCATCCTTGACGGTCAGCGTGGACCTTGGAATGCCGTCGATGACGATCGAGCCCGACGAGGGCGAGACCACGCCTCCGAGGATCTTCATCAAGGTGGACTTGCCGGCGCCATTCTCGCCGATGAGGCCCACGACCTCACCGTGCCCGACCGAGAAATCGACGCCGGCCAGCGCCTTGACGCCGGGGTACGTCTTCGTGATCGAACGGAGTTCCAGTAGGGTATTCGACATGCGCGAACCTCGTTCGCACGCAAGGAACGGCATTCCCTGCGGTGGCCATTATCCGAAGGACGGCAAAGGGTCCGGCATCCCGATGCCGGACCCTTCAGGAACTACTTTTTCAGCAGTTCCCTGACCTTGGCCGCGAAATCCTTGACGTTGGACTTGTCGATCACCTGGGTGGGAACGATCCTCTGCTTGTTCTCGGGGATGAAGGACCGATCGCCCTCGATGTACTTGGCGAGGTAGATCATGGACTGGTAGCCGAACTCATAGGGCTGCTGGACGACGGTGGCGTCGATCACGCCCTCGGAAATGCCCTTGAGGGTCTGCTGGTCCTCGTCGAAGCCGACGATCTTGAGCGAGCCTCCCTTTCCGGCCGCCTTCACGGCGTTGTAGATCTGCGGCGTGTTGTAGGCCCACAGGCCGACCAGAAGGTCGATGTCAGGATACTTCGTCAGCGTGTCCTCGACGTTGGCCTTGGCCTTGGCCTGGTCGCCGCCATCCGTGCGGACGTCGATGATCTCGATCTTCGACCCGGCTATCGCCTCCTTGATGCCCTGCAGCCGCTCGCGCGCGTTGGCTGCGTCGAGGGTGCCGACGAAGACCATCGCCTTGCCGCCGTCCGGAAGGGCCTTCATCATCTGCTCGCCGGCCTGCCGGCCGGCGGCCACGTTGTCCGTCCCGATATACAGCGCGCGGTTCGACTGGGGGGCGTCCGCGTCCTGGGTGAACAGGACTGCCTTCGCGGCGACCTGATTCAGGATTTCCGTCGAGTTGTCGGGATTGACGGGGCTGATCGAAACCCCGGCCACGCCTTTGGCAAGGAGGTCTTCCAGGATGCGCTTCTGCGCCGCGGCGGACATCTCGCCGGGGATGTAGAACTCGATATTGTAGTTCGGAAGTTCGCTCTGGGCCTTCTCGGTGCCACGACGGGCGATCTGCCAGAAATCCGCGGGAACATTGACCACGAAAGCCAGGGTCTTCTTTCCCTGGGCGAAAGATGGCTGGGTCGTCATGACGCCGGCCAGAACGGCGACAGCCATACCGGCCAGGGCGGTCTTCATCTTGATCATGGCGTTTCCTCTAGGTTGCTTGTTATTTTATTTTGCTTTCACTAACCTAACGCTTCGCCAAACTCCCGACATGCGCGGCTGCCGCGTCGATCCGGAGCTTGTTTCTCCTTGGCCGCAGATTTCACGATGCAAGCCTGCCTCCCGTCAATGATTAATTAGACCCTCAGTATAAAGAGCCATCGATCCTCTCCGGGACCGGCGGACACCATCCGGCGGAGCCGGCCCGTCGCCGAACGGACACCCACGACTGGGACCTCGGCCCTCGCGAGGCTTGCGGACGCAGGATCGGGGGCTTCGGCCTCTCCACCGAGCGGTGCGGCCGGAACTGAACAAAAAAACCCTGCTTCCGTTCAGTTCCTGAAACCACGAGCGGAATGGCCGCCCTGAGCGGCGATCGGCGGATATCCGCCTGATGGTCGCGGGCGCCGACCGCATCGCGGGGATCGCCCCGATCGGTAGGCGGAAGGTCGCGCATGGTCGAACGAGAACAAGAAGCATCCGACATGGGAGGGCCTCAGATGGGAAACGGACTGTATCAGCAGGGCGAGTACGACGAGTATGCCGAATCCGCCCCGGACCGGCGGAAAGCGATGATCCTCTGGGGCATGCGGGCTTTCGGGCTGATCGCGGCCCTTGCGGTCTGGCTCGCCATGGGGAACTCGGAAGGGCTGTCGCCCGACGCACGATGGGTCGCGGCGATCGGCACGCTCATGGCGATCTGGTGGATGAGCGAGGCCATCCCGCTCTCGGCCACGTCGCTGCTGCCGATCGTGCTGATCCCGATGCTGACCGAGCGGACCGTCAGCGAGGCGACTGCACCCTATGCCAGTTCCATCGTCTTCCTGTTCCTCGGCGGCTTCCTGATCGCCATCGCCATGGAAAAATGGAACCTGCACCGCCGCGTGGCGCTGCTGACCCTGGCCCGCGTCGGGGTCGAGCCCCGTCGGATCGTGCTGGGAATGATGCTGTCGACGGGCTTCCTGTCCTTGTGGGTGTCGAACACGGCGACGACGCTGATGATGCTGCCGATCGGCCTGTCGGTGCTCACCCTGGTGGTGGAACACAGCCCGACGCGGCAGAGCGCCTCGGATGTCGAGGCGCTGCACTCGGGCGCCCGCATCACGGACGTCATCGAGGATGACAACATCAAGCGGTTCGGCGTCTGCCTGATCCTCGCCATCGCGTGGTCGGCGACCATGGGCGGGCTCGGAACCCTGCTCGGCAGCCCGCCCAACGCCATCGTGGCCGGCTACGCCGCCGACGAACTCGGCCGCAGCATCGGTTTCCTGGAATGGATGATGATCGGCCTGCCGCTGGCCCTCACCTTCATCCTCATCGGCTGGGTCCTGATGACCCGGGTGCTCTATCCGTTCAGCCTGGATGAGATTCCGGGAGGTCGCGAGATGATCGACAAGGAGATCCGCGATCTCGGCCCGCTCAGCCAGGGCGAGAAGGTCGTCATGGCCGTCTTCGGCGCGGCGGCGTTCCTGTGGGTCGTGCCGGGGCTTCTTGCGGCCATTCCAGGCCTGGGCGACCGGCTCGGACCGATCGGCGACCTCAACGACACCGCGATCGCCATCGCCGCCGGCATAGCCCTGTTCATCCTTCCCGGCCGGGGCCGGACGGAGATGGCCCTGAACTGGAAGGATGCCGAGAACGGGCTGCCCTGGGGCGTGCTTCTCCTGTTCGGCGGCGGACTCAGCCTTGCGAGCGCCGTCGGGGCTTCGGGGCTCGACAACTGGTTCGGCCAGCAGGTGGTCGGGCTGGGGGCGCTTCCCATCATCCTGCTGGTCGCGGCGGTCACCGCGATCGTGCTCTTCCTGACCGAAGTCACCAGCAACACCGCGACCGCCGCGACTTTCATCCCCGTGCTCGGGGGCGTTTCGGTCGGCATCGGAGCGGATCCGCTCACGCTGCTGATCCCTGCCGCCCTGGCCGCGACCTGCGCCTTCATGCTGCCGGTCGGCACGCCGCCGAACGCGATCGTCTTCGGGACCGGCGCGGTGACCATAGGGCAGATGGCGCGGGGCGGCTTCGTCCTGAACCTTATCGGGATCATCCTGATCACCGCTTTCTGCTACGTCCTGGGCGGCCTGGCCCTCGGCCTGAAGTTCTGAATTCCCGGGAGCGGGAGGGAGACCGTCGAAGCGCGGACGTCGACGCTCCCTCCCGCCGCGCGGTCGGCCGGGCGGCGGCCCTTTCGAACCACGCCGCCCCTGGGTCAGGCGGCCGCGGGCAGGCGCGCGATGACCTTGATCTCGAAGTCGAAGCCCGCCAGCCAGTTCACGCCGACCGCGGTCCAGTTCGGATAGGGCGGGTCGCCGATCACCTCCTGCCGCACGGCCATGACGGTCTCGATCTGCGCCTGCGGGTCGGTGTGGAAGGTGGTCACGTCCACGACGTCCCGGAACGTGCAGCCAGCCGCCTTCAGGACGGCCGCGAGGTTGTCGAAGGCCAGCCGCACCTGACGTTCGAAATCGGGCTCGGGCGATCCGTCCGCCCTGCTGCCGACCTGGCCCGAGACGAACAGGAGGTCGCCCGAGCGGATCGCCGCGGAGTAGCGGTGCTTCTCGTAAAGCGCGTGCCGTCCGGGCGGGAAGATCGCTTCGCGACTGGTCATCGTTTCGTTCCTCTTTCGAAGGGGACATGCCGGGCCGGCCGGCGCGACGGTGTTGCCCACCAGGGGCAAGGCACGTGCCCGGGGCTTGCGGGTCCGCAGGTTTCCCCGGACTTCATGAACGGCGCATCGCATTCACATACGCTGCGTATGTGAAAAGAGAGCATACATCCGCCCCGTATGTCAACTAGCATGCGGCCCGCATTTCGATCGGTCGGAGGTAAGGGTGGCAACGGGACGGCGCGCCGAGATGATGGAGGAAACCCGGGCCAAGCTCATCAGGGCGGCCCGGCAGGCCTTCGCGGCCAAAGGCTATTCGGCGGCGTCGATGGACGACCTCACCGCCGAGGCGGGGCTGACGCGCGGCGCGCTCTACCATAACTTCGGCGACAAGAAGGGTCTGCTCCAGGCGGTGGTCGACCAGATCGACGCGGAAATGGCGGAGCGCGCGCGCGCCGTCGGAAGCCGAGCCGGAAACGACTGGGACGGGCTCCTGGCGGAAGGCGTCGCCTATATCCAGATGGCGCTGGAGCCCGAAGTCCAGCGCATCGTGCTTCTGGACGGACCGGCCGTCCTGGGCGACCCTGCCGGTTGGCCCACCCAGAACCGCTGCCTCCAAACGACGACGCGCACCCTCCGATCACTGATCGCCCAGGGCATCGTCAAGCCGGTGGACCCCGAGGCTGCCGCCCGGCTCATCAACGGGGCGGCGCTCAATGCCGCGCTCTGGATCGCAGCGGCCAAAGACCCGCACAGCGTCCAGGAAAAGGCCGTCGAAGCCTTCATCCAGCTTGCCGGCGGACTCCTGAGAACCCGATAGCGACGGCGGGAGGCTTGCCGCCGCTCTTCGGCACAAGGCGGATGATCGATCAGATCGGCATCATCAAGGATCGAATCCCCTGGCACATGGTTGATACAAGGCTATCTGAAACGGCCGAACCATTTGCGGGAGAATTCAATGACTGGTGGCAATATCGCTTATCTGGTGCTCGTAATCGGATCTTTCCTGGCTTTCAGCGGAGCCCTCTATTTCGGCAGCACGCGGACCTTGGA
The DNA here is from genome assembly GCF_016653635.2 of Skermanella sp. TT6. NCBI lineage: Bacteria > Pseudomonadati > Pseudomonadota > Alphaproteobacteria > Rhodospirillales > Azospirillaceae > Skermanella > Skermanella cutis. The sequence continues at coordinate 1,155,120 of NZ_CP067420.1, read as the reverse complement.
AGCCGAGACCGATCCGAGCGTTCCGACAGGAAAAACCAATCCCGACACCATGCACGACCATGACCAGATGTGAGTTCCCGCGCGAGGCGTGACGCGGGAATGCGATCCCGCCTGCCGGACGGCGGGGCGGGATCGATCGAGCACGGCGGCGGATGCCTGGTCTGCGAACGGATGGAGGGAAGCCGCTCCATGGGAACGGCCTCCCCCTGCCTGTTCCTTACTCCTCCCGCCCGCGCTCGATCGCGCCCGGTCAGGTCCGACCTTCAGTGCAGCCGCGCTACACGATGCCGCCGGCCCCGCCGAAGCCGCGCCCGCGGCTCCCCGCCCAGGGTATCGGAGAAAAGTTCAGGTGATCCTCGACTTCGCGGATGCCCGGCACCGTCTCGGCGGCAACCCTCAGGGCGTTGCGCTCGGTGTCCGAACCCACGAACCCCCAGATCTGCGCCACCCCGTCGGTCACGACGATGTTGAGCTGCGACACGCGCGCCCAATCCTGCCCTTCGAGGTTGGCCATGACCTTCTCGCGAAGCTCGCGGTCGTTGGCGCTGATGGGGACGCCCATGTCGGGTGAGGAGGCCAGGACCACGCGGAGCAGGTCGGCGCGCGAGACGATGCCGACCAGCCGTTCGCCGCGCAGCACCGGCACGCGCTTGATCCGCCGCTTCTCCAGGATGCGGACAATCTCCTCGGCCGGCGTGTCCTCCGTGACGGTGATGACCTCGCGGGTCATGATGTCCCTGGCGTGGATGGCGTGCGTCTTGATGAACTCGGCCGCGTCTTTTCCCGAGCCGTCGAACAGCCGGGACCACCAGGCGCGGTGCCCGTCGCTGGTCGCCGCGACCCGGTGGATGATGTCGCCCTCGCTGACGATCCCCAGGACGCGCCCATTCCCGTCGATCACCGGCACCGCACTGATGTGCTTCTTCAGTAGGCATTCCGTGATTTCGTGAACCAGGCTATCGGGGGCGACCGTCTTGGGGTGGGTCGTCATGATGTCTTTTGCACGCATTCTTGCCTCCCTGTCGTTTCGTATGTCCCTCATCCAAGCAGGTATGGTCTGTGTCATTTCCCCGCCTCCGGAGGGATGACGCCATGGCACCGGGATCCCATGGCGTCATGCTGCTTCACGCGACGGCCCGATCGTCAGGCCAGGAACTGGAAGTAGAGGACGTAAAGCGTCAGCAGCACCAAGCTGATCGTGCCGGCCCATGCCCAGGCGAATTGGAACTTGCTCGGAAGGTGTTCGCGCTCGAAATCCGAGGTGAAGTTGTCCTTGATCGCCTTGATGGTCAGCCAGAACAGGATCGGCGAGAAGAGCAGGGCCATCACCGAGGCGACCTGGACGACGAAGATGGGTTCGGGCAGGCCGAAGACGACGGCGATGCCGGCCACCAGCCAGATGACCTGCATGCTGCGGTACAGCAGCTTGCGCATGCGGGGGTTGTCCCAGTCCCGCTTCAGTCGGACGGCGCATTCCTCGAAGATGCGGGCCTGACCATCGAAGTAGGTGAAGACGGTGGAGAACAGGGCGGCCACGCCGCCGGCGATGATGACCGGGAAGATCCACGGGCCGAAGGTATCGGTATAGATGCGGGCGATCGTCACGCCCATCTCGCTGCCCCTGGGAACCAGCCCCAGCGGGTTCAGCACGGCCGCGCCGACGATCAGGAAGACCATGCCCGACAGCATGGAGATGATGTAGCTGATGTTCATGTCGCGCTTGAACAGGATCAGGCTGTTCTTCATGTAGTTCGGGTCCATATGCACCGTGTGCCCCTGGGCCCGCATCTCGTTGACCTTGACCATGCCCGCTTTCTTGTCCACGGCCCAGTTCGACTGCATGGGCGCGACTTCGAGCGTCGTGGGGAAATAGCCGAACATGGCACCGAACAGCAGCATGGCGCCGATCGGCGGCAGGGTCGGCAGCAGGCGCGACAGATACTCGGCCGGAGGCGTCGCCTGCAACGCGAACGCCACGAAGCAGGATACGGCGAAGACGATGATCAGGACCTTGCAGATGCCCTCGACCGACTTGTAGCTGCCGAGCCACAGGATGGCGACGGTTCCGACCAGGATGGCGACTGCCCACAATTCGAGCGACATGAAGGGGAAGGCCGCCCACATCAGGGCGGCACAGCCGAGGGCACGCCCAGCGATGCCGACGGTATTGGCGAAACCCTGGAAGATCATGAACCAGAGCGGCCAATTGCCCACCCGGTGGTAGGCGTTGATGATGGTTTCGCCCTTCACCATCGTGTAGCGGTGGGCGAACTCGAAGGCGCAGTATTTGATGATATAGGCGGCCAGGATCACCCAGAGCAGATCATAGCCGAACCGGGCGCCGGCGGTCGGCGCGTGCATGATATGGCTGGCCCCGATGCCCGTCATCGCCGCCGCGATGCCCGGCCCCATGGCCCGCCATGTGTCCCGGAAGCCCGTTCCCGGAGCATTCAGGGTAACGGTCTGAAAACCGTCCGTCGGGTTATCCTTGGCCGCAGTCGTGGCTGGCCTCAGACCCTTGTCCGGATCTCCTGGAAGCGCTCTGACGGTCATTTTTCCTCCCAAAGATTATTTTTGTGCGCAGGGGCCTGTTCTGCCGAGGGATTGTTGCCCTTGCTGGTATACTAAATGCAATATACAAAGCGTCACAACCTCATCCACGACTCTATTCCGCATGGCGAAAACCGTTGTCGGTTCGATGAAGACATCTTCCGATGTGCTGGAGTTTCGATCGGGGACGTTTGGCCCGCGCGGAACCGGGCAGCCTCTGCCCGTACCGAAACGACGGCATGCCTGTGCGCCGGCGACGGTCGGGGTCCGCGGAACCCACCTGGAAGAGGGCGGAAACGGTAATGCCGTTGTACCGGAGACCCACAGGGATATCTAATCGCGAGGCAGGCCGGCTTTGCGCCTGTGGCAGCCTTCAAGCGATGCCTGTTGATGACATTTGACCAGACGCTGACGCTTGCCATCCTGTTCGGGACGATGGCGCTGTTCATTTGGGGACGCTGGCGGCACGACCTCGTGGCGATGGTCGCCCTGATGGCGGGAGTGGCCGCCTTTGTAGTCCCCGTCGGCGAGGCGTTCTCCGGCTTCGGGCATCCTGCGGTCGTCACCGTCGCGGCCGTTCTGGTACTGAGCAAGGGCCTGTCCAATTCGGGCGCGATCGACATCCTGGCGCGCCATGTCCTGCCGGTCAGGGCGGGAGCGCCGATGCTGATCCTGGCCATGTCAGGACTGACTGCGTTCCTCTCGGCCTTCATGAACAACGTGGGTGCCCTGGCCCTGATGATGCCGGTGGTGATCCAGGCGGCCCAGAAGAACGAGATCCCCGTCGGATACCTGCTGATGCCGGTCTCCTTCGGGTCGATACTGGGCGGCATGACGACGCTGATCGGAACGCCGCCCAACATCATCATCGCCGGGTTTCGCCACCAGGCCGGCGGCAGCCCGTTCGGCTTGTTCGACTTCACGCCGGTCGGGGCGGCCGTGGCTCTGGCCGGCATTGCTTTCCTGTCCCTGGTCGGGTGGCGACTTCTTCCCGTCTCCGCGCGACAAAGCCGGACCGGCGGACAGCTTTTCGACGTGGGCAAGTACCTCACGGAAATCCTGGTGCCCGACGGGAAGCTCACCGGTCGATCGCTGGCCCAGTTCGAGCCCGAGCTGATCGAGGTGGGTGGTCAGATCGTCGGACTGGTGCGCAATGACGAGCATATCCTGGCGCCCCGGGCTTGGCGCCGTATCCGGCCTGGAGACATCCTGGTGGTCGAGGCCGAGCCCGCCGCCCTGACCGACATCGTGACCGCCTACGGGCTGGAGCTCGTGGACGACCGCCGTATCAGCCAGGAAGACCTGCAGTCCGACGAGATGGAGTTGATGGAAGTCGCCGTTCGTCCGGGCAGCCTGCTGGCGGGCCGCACCGCGGCGGGCATCCGCCTGCGCTCCCGGTTCGGCATCAACCTGCTGGGCCTGTCGCGCCAGGGCCGCCAGACATGGAGCCGCCTGCGGGACCAGAAATTCTCCGCAGGCGATGTCCTGATGCTGCAGGGTCCTGCCGGCCGCCTTGGCGACTTCATCGCCGACACCAACTGCGTTCCCCTCGTCCAGCGGGCGTTGAAGTTTCCGAGACGCGGCCAGACCATCCTGGCCGTTTCCATCATGGGCGCCGCCATAGCCACCATCACGGTCGCCGGAGTCCCTGCGGAGATCGCCTTCGTCGCGGCCGCCGTGCTGTTCGTCCTGGCGGGCCTGGTCAGGCTCAGGAACCTTTACGAGGCCATCGACTGGTCGGTCATCGTCCTTCTCGGTGCCCTCATCCCTCTGGCAATGGCGATGGAAACGACGGGTGCCGCGGCGTTGCTGGCGCAGACGATCGTCGGATATCTGGCCGGCGGGTCCGCGGTGGTGGCGCTGATCCTGATCCTGGTCGTGACGATGACCCTGTCCGACCTCATGAACAACGCGGCGACCGCGGCCGTGATGGCGCCGATAGCCATCGTGGCGGCCCGCCAGATGGATGCCAATCCGGATTCCTTCCTGATGGCCGTGGCCATCGGGGCATCCTGCGCGTTCCTGACGCCGATCGGACACCAGAACAATACCCTGATCCTGGGCCCTGGCGGATACCGGTTCGGCGACTACTGGCGGATGGGCCTTCCCCTGGAGATCATCGTCATCGCCGTCGGAGTTCCCGCGATCCTGCTGATCTGGCCGCCTTGACCCTGCGGTGATAGAGTGCGGGAGTTTCTGCAAGAGGGCTCAGCTCAAGCGAGCGGCCATGGTATGCGGTTGAAGTCCGAAGCCGATTGGAACGCTGCGGCCGCTACGGCGTGGCCGTCACCTGAGACCCAGGATCTCTGCGTGCTGGCCCTATTGCCGTGACAATGCCCTTTGATAACGTCACCTCACCACCCGAAGGAGGCGCGCCGCAAGCCGCTTCACCGCCATCCCCTCGGGCCACCCGGAAACAGAACAGCCCAGAAATGCGCGATCAGCTCCAGGCGCGGGCAGCCGAAGCGGGGGAACGGCAGGCCGAAGCTGCGGGCGACCTGCTTCAGGACTATGCGGAGCGCCACCGTCCCGAGCGCCGCCGCCGGTGCTCCGAGCAGCGCCAGCTCCGTGCCCTCAGTCATGATTCCGCCCAGGGCCCATCCGGCCCAGCAGATGGCGGCGAGCGCCGCCGCGCCTACGAACACCAAGTCGCAAAGCCCGGCCAGCGTGATCAGACCGAGGCCCAGCCAGAGGGGCGGGCCCGGGCGGCGGATCCGTGTCAGGATGAGGATCAGGGCCACGCCAACCGCCGCGCTCACGGCAGCCGTTCCGGGATGGCCGGCGATCAGCGCCGCCGGGACCAGCAGAAAGACGAGAACGTAGCCAAGCGTACCGGCAGCCAGCAGCACCTTGAGCAACATCACGTTGCCCAGGGCCGCAGCCGTCTCGCGGATCTCCTGGCTGGTTCGTTCGGTTTCGGTCATGGCCGCTCCTCCCGATCGCGCGATCTCCGAATATTCGGAAAAGGCGGCTAGGTCAGTATGGGTCCGATTTGTGTCCAGGCTCCCGAAGCGCATATCAGGACCGGGACGCCACCTCCCTGGCGAGGCGCATCACTTCCCGGCCGAAGCGGGTGAGGTTACGGGCTTGGCGCCTGCAAGCGGCGCGAGTTGCTCGGAGCTCAGGACGACGCATTGCTGCGACGACGGTCGGTCGCCGGACCCCGCGTGCGCGGCGGATGCCAGGAGGGACACTGCGATCGTCGCGAAGGCTCGCATGGGCATGGTGTTTCTCCTTGAGCGGAGCAAGAAAGGCATGTCGGAGTCCAGGTCCAAAGGACGCAGGTGGCTGTCATCGCGGCGAGAGGCGCGCGCCGCGCAGGGCGCGGTCTGTCGCCGGCCACCTGAAGGAGAGGCCCAGAGCACCGGGAAGTCGGGCGCTCCCCAGTCGAGAAAAGGTTCCTGAGGTTTGCCGTGATCCAGGCATTGAAGCGGCCTGGAGCGTCGCGGCCTCGCGGGACGAACCCGTAGATCGGGCGGTGGGAAATGCCGCCTTGGCTGCCTACCGTCCTCTTGACGGCCACGACGATCCCAGGCGCCAACCCATGGGTCAAAACGGCCCGTGCGGTGCCCCAGCCGATATTCAGACGGATCGAAATGGCGACGCTCCCCGTGACCATCACCAGCACCGACACGGCGATGGTGTAACGCTCCATGTTTCGGCTACTTTCGATCGTCTCACCGGCTCAGCTTGGATGCGGCGATGGGCCTCCGGCGGCTGTCGGCCGGTTGGGTCGACGCTTCGCAGAGCAATGATGCGAGTGGCGAGGCCCGAGCATACCTATCCCCGGTGGGCACACCATCTCATCCATCACCACTGCTCCGGTAGCACGGATCATCTGGTTTCCGGAAAAGCTACCATGCTTGACGAGGCATCGGCAACTCGGGGGCAATGTCTCTGGAGAGCACCCGCTCCGCGGCCAGGATTACCCGCTTCGTTCGAGACGCGATACAAGCTAGAGGCTCCGGAAGAGGGCATTGACGACGGACGGCCGGGCGTTCGATCCCCTGATGCGCGCAGTGGCGGACCGCGCCTAATCCCAGGCCGCGATCCGGGCGTACCTGCGCCGGCGCGGCATCAGTGCGGTCACACCGCGGCCGCGCGTAAAGCGCCCGCGAGCCGTGAGCGCGCCAGATCGAGCGCCTGATCGGTCGGCTCAAGTACTTCCGGCGCATCGCGACGCGCCACGGGAAGCTCGCAGACAACTATTTGGCCATGCTTCAGCTCGCTGCCGTTCGTCTATGGCTCAGACTTTGAGAACGTCACTTGGACTTTCTGCGCGCCGTAAACCTGGAAGCTCTCGTCGAAGACCCGGCGGATCCGGCCGCGCAAGGAGGTTTCGCGTCGTACGCGGACCGACGCACGCTCCGGCGCCCGCCGCACCGACAGGTGGGCGTAGTAGGTCGACGGGGCGATCGGCAGCACCTTGCGGTCCGGCTGGAACCCGTGGACGGCGCGGTGATCGCAGATGAAGGCGATCATTTCCTGGATGGGCGATCGAGCTCCGCCTGGGCAAAGTACGCCGATGCCTTGCGCAGGATCTCGTTGGCTTGGCGTAGCTCGCGGTTCTTTCGCTCCAGCACCTCCAGCCGCCCTTCCGGGGCCCACGGCACTCCAGCCGGCGCCGCGCCGCCCTGCGACAGACGGACTCGGCACGGTGATCCGCCACCATCCGGACCGCGCGCGACCGAAACTCGGGCGAAAACGAGTTGGATGTCTTCTTCGATCCCGTAAGCTCCATCCTCTCAAACGGTAGAGCCGACAGCAGCGATGATCAAGTCCCCAGGCGTGGTGTAGGAGCGCCCGTTCCGGGGCAGGCCCGCAGGGAGGCGTAGCCGACCGGAGGGCCTGCCCCGGAACGGGCGGTCATCGTGGTTCTCGGGTAAAGTCTGGTCACCACAACACATACCTGATCCAAGGTGACCACGATGACCGACGAGATGATGACGCTTCGCTCGATGCTTGAAAAGGGCACTGATGCGGATGTGCTGCGGGAGATGATCGGCTTTGCCGCCCAGCGGCTGATGGAGATGGAGGTTCAGGCGGTGACCGGCGCCGGTCACGGTGAGCGCTCGGCTGACCGCCTCGCACAGCGCAATGGCTACCGGGATCGCGACTGGGAAACCAGGGCCGGCACGGTGGAGCTGCGCATCCCCAAGCTGCGCAAGGGCAGCTATTTTCCAGGATTTCTGGAGCCGCGCCGGATGGCGGAGAAGGCGCTGACGGCGGTGATCCAGGAGGCCTACATCCAGGGCGTTTCGACCCGCGGGGTGGACGATCTGGTCAAGGCCATGGGCATGAGCGGCATCTCGAAGAGCCAGGTCAGCCGGTTGTGCGAAGAGATCGACGACCGGGTCAAGACGTTCCTGAGCCGTCCGATCGAAGGCGACTGGCCATATCTCTGGATCGATGCGACCTACGTCAAGGTCCGCCAGCAGGGACGTATCGTGTCTGTCGCCGTGACCGTCGCGGTGGCGGTCAACACCGACGGCCGGCGCGAGGTGCTGGGCATGGACATCGGTGCCTCGGAGGCCGAGACCTTCTGGCTCGAATTCCTGCGCAAGCTCAAGCGTCGCGGTCTCGCTGGCGTCAAGCTGGTGATTTCCGACGCCCATGAGGGCATCAAGGCAGCCGTCCAGCGCGTGTTCCAGGCGACATGGCAGCGCTGCCGAGTGCATTTTATGCGCAACGCCATGGCGCATGCTGGCAAGCAGGGCAAGCGCCTCTTCGCCGCGTTCATCGCCACCGCCTTCGCCCAGGACACCGCCGAAGCCGCCAAAGCCCAATGGCGCCAAGTTGCCGACCAGATCCGGACAAAGGCTCCCAAGTTGGCGACCCTCCTGGACGAGGCGGAAACCGACGTGCTGGCCTACATGACGTTCCCAAAGGAGCATCGGGTCAAGATACACTCGACAAACCCGATCGAGCGCCTGAATGGCGAGATCAAGCGCCGGACCGACGTTGTCGGCATCTTTCCGAACGAGGACGCCATTACTCGGCTTATCGGCGCCATTCTCCTGGAGCAGAACGATGAATGGGCCGTCCAGCGCGCCCGCTACATGACACTGGAAACCATCGCTCCACTCGGCGATAATTCCCCAATCATGCTGCCCGTTGTGGCTGCATGATAAACCCGGCCAGACTGCTGGGAACCAGGATGATTGGCAATGCCAATCCTACACCACTGCCTGGGACACGATCACAGCGATCCCGGGGCGATTAATCGACTCGCTTGCCCGATCGCCTGTCAAAGCTGTGCCGAGGCGATCGAACGAATCAAGCGCTGTCAAAACGCCCCATCTCCCAAACCAAAGGTGCAAGGCTGTTGGTGGCTTTCATCACGCGGCCTGCCCAAATCGGTGCCGGGCCTTGCCGGCCGATATGAGCAGGTCGCGATTGATTTCAGAATGTTCCGGACCACTTGCACAGTTCCAAAGAGCTATTGGCGCTACTTTGCTTCCCCGGTTGAAGAACCGCTATTGGCCCAGAAATGGCGAAGGCCAGCTAACCTACTGAGGTTGCTGGCCTTCAAGATGGTGGGCGCGACAGGGATTGAACCTGTGACCCCTACGATGTCAACGAAACGCCTGAAAACCAACCACGTGAAAATTCAATCGGTTAGAAGCAAGCCAACCAGGAACAGAACAAAAACATAGACCCGCCTGCGCCTCGAATGCACCCCAGATGCACCCCAGGTCCGCTTGCATCGGTCAGCATGATCGATGCTGGTCAGTCGCGGTCGCGCTTGGCGTGCCGCTCCTGTTCGAGTTCCAGTTCGCGCACCAGAGCCGTGCGGCAGCACTCCTCGCGCTCGACCGCCGCGGACTAGCGGGCCTTGAGCTTGCGGCGCTGGCTGGCCGCCGCATCGCCGTCCAGTTCCGCCCTGAACTCCTTCAGCCGCTCGCCCATTTCGGCGCGCAACGCCTCCAGCCGGCCGCAGCGGCGGAACGACGCGGTTCACGATTGCCTAACCCGGCTCACACCGCCTTCCGGACGCTGACCGCGACGATCCTGTCGTATGGGATCGGACCGGACACAATGCCCACCTCCCGGGAAAAGGCGATCATACCGGCGACCGACCGCTCCGGCAGACAGGTATCGTAGAACGGCAGGTCGCGCCGGACCAGTTCGGCGATCAAGCCGGTTTCCGCAGGCGGGAACAGCACTCCGGCGATGCGGGTCGCCGCCAAGGAGTCGTCGCGCAGCACTTCCTGCGCCTCGGCGACGGCGCGGGCCATGCCGACGGCGGCTTCCGGCGTCCGTTCGATCAGCCGGTCCGTCGTCGCCACGATCGCGGTCGTGTAATCGAAACAGTCGGCCGGCCCGTCGCCGCGCCGGGGATCGAGAAGCACCATGCCCGTGCCGCTCCGGACGGCCAGTTCCGCCCCCATGCCGTTCGCCCAGAACCCGTCGATCAGCCCTTCGGCCAGAGCCCGGGCGGCGGTCATGCTGTAAGAGTCTGTTTGTAGGCGTCAGGCTGTAAAGGGCGGATGAAGCTTGGTCCATCCGCAAACTCGGTGCAGCGCGAGGGGACTGTAGGATGAAGATAACCATATGAGGCGAAGAGCTTTTCCTCACAGAGTGCTGTTTGAGCGCGAGCCGCCGGTTGCCCGTTGCGCTGAAGGAAATCCTTCTCGTTGTTCCTGCCCCGCATATCGGCGGCGGCACGATCGAGGCGCACAAGGCGTTGCAGGATCTCGTCGCCGCCGACATCGCTGCCTTCCTACAGGCCGGCCTGTCGGGCGCCCGTTCCGGAGATGGCCTGTAGTCAGCCCCAGACGCTGGTCAGCACCCGGATGAAGATCTCTACGCTGGGCGATTGCACCGGCTTTAACCAGGCTGCGCAGGTGGGGATCGGCTGACGCACGTCGTCGAGATCACGGATCACGATGCCGCGACGCTGGAGATTGCGGACGCAGCCGGCATAGACACTGACCCCCGTTCCCGCCGCGACCAGGCCGAAGATGCCTTCGCTCGACGAGGCCTCCTGCACGATGTTCGGATGGAAGCCCAGGTGGTGGCAGATGTCGAACAGGTTACTGCGGTACGCTCCCCAGTTCTCGCCCGATCCCAGCACGAACGGTTCATTCGCAAAGTCGGCCAGGCGCAGGTTCCGGACGTTCGACAAGGGATGGGTGATCGGCAGGAGCGCCACGTACCGGTCGGTGTCGAAGGCATAGTTCTCCACATGCTCGCTGTCGAAGGCGCCGATCATGAACCCGACGTCGATCCGGTCGGCCAACAGGGCCGCATGCTGCTGTTGCGTCGACAGGAAGAACAACTCCAGCCGCACCTCCGGCCGATGCCGCGCAAAAGCCCGGATGAACTCCGGCAGACGGCCGTTGATCGCGAAATCCATGTAGCCGACGCGTACGGTGCCGAGTTCGCCCCCGGCGGTCCGCCGTGCTTGGGCGACCGCGCGCTCGAAATGGTCGATCCCGATCCGGCACTGGGCGAGGAAGACCTTGCCGGCCTCGGTCAGGTCGACCGTGCGCGTGGTGCGGCGGAATAGCGGGACCTTCACGTGGCGCTCGAGCTCGCCGATCAGCCGGCTGAGGCCGGGCTGGGTCATGTTGAGACGCTGGGCGGCGCGGCCGAAATGCAGTTCCTCGGCCAGGGTGATGAAACCCCGGACATGTCTGAAATCGAAGTTCATCCGCTAATTAATGACTAAACTGGTATCAATAATCCATATAAAATAATTTCACGGACTGGATCTCCTGTCGCATGCTCGGGTCCGAGGCCGCCGAAAAGATCCGAAAACGGGGCGGCCGACGCTCAACAGGGTGCGACAATGTCATTCGATAACGACCTCGACGCGGCGCTGAACGCCGCCTTCGCACAGGCCACCGAACTGTACCAGAAGCGCGGATTCCAGCGCCGGGTGGGCTTCGGCAGCCGGCCGGCCCTGATCAACGTCGATCTCGCCAACGCCTGGACACGGCCCGGGAATCCGTTCACCTGCGAGAAGATCGACGATCAGATCATTCCGGGCGTCCAGCAGCTTCTGGCGGCCTGCCGGCGGAACCGCCATCCCGTCGTCCACGTCACCACCTGCTATCAGGTGACGGACGGACGCGACGCCGCGACTGACATGGGACTGTGGCACCATAAGATCCCGATCGAGGTGGTCGAGCAGGACAAGCCGGAACTGTGGGCGATCGACAGCCGGATCGAGCCGGTCGCGGGCGAGCAGGTGCTGGTCAAGAAGCGCGCCAGCGCCTTCCACGGGACCTATCTTGCCGGCTTCCTGCGGGCCAACGGCGTGGACACCATCCTGGTCACCGGCGTGACCGCGTCGGCCTGCGTGCGCACGACGCTGTGCGACGGTCTCGCCGAAGGCTTCCGCACCATCGCGGTGAGGGAATGCATCGGCGACCGGGTGCCGGGTGCCGTCGCGTGGAACCTGTTCGACATCGACGCGAAGTTCGCCGACGTCGAGTCCGTGGACCGCTGCGTCCAGTATCTCGACGAGGTCGGACGCAAAGCCGCGGCCTGAGCCCTACGGGCCGCCAACAGTTCAGAAATATTCAAGAAAAACAGGGGGTTCACTTTGACGAAGCTGATCGACCGCTTGTCCGGGGCGCCGACGCGCCGTGATGTCCTGTTCGGCCTCGGAGCGGCCGGCGCCGCGGGAGCGGCCCTCACCCTGCCGGGGAGACCCGCGCGGGCCCAGGGAGGCACGCTGGTCGTGTCCAACTGGGGCGGCGACTGGAACGAGCGGACGGTCCGCTTCGTCGAAGAACCTCTGGTGGAGAGCAAGGGGATCCGCATCTCCCACGATCTCGGCATGGAACCGGAGCGCAAGGCCAAGCTGCTGGCGGAACGCAGGTTGCGGCGGGGCACCGTGGACGTCCTGCACATCAACGAGGGGGACAGCTACGAGATGTTCACCCAGGACGTGCTGACCGAGATCGACTTCTCCAAGGTGCCGAACTACGGTGACGTGGTGCCGTCGCTGAAGAACCGGCCCTATTTCGTGCCCTGGCTCTACAGCGGCGTCGTCATCATCTACAACAGGGACAAGGTGCCGAACCCGCCCAAGTCCTACGCTGAACTGTTCGACACGAAGTGGGCCGGCAAGGTCGGCCTGACCAACCAGCTCTATTTCAACTACATCATGATGGGCAGTCTGCTGGCCGGCGGATCGGTGACCGACGGCGAGGCCGGGAAGCGCAAGCTGGTCGAGCTGAAGGAGACGGTCGAGCCGCGCATCTACGCCGCCCACCAGCAACTGGGCGCCGCTCTGGCGACCGGAGAGGTGGACATCGCCGTCAACTACAAGGCACGCGGCCTGCAATGGCGGAACGACGGCGCGCCGCTGGCGATCCAGTATCCGGAGGAGGGCGCCATCGCCGTGATGTTCGGCGCGGGGCTGCCGAAGCGGGCGCCCAGTTCCGAACTTGCCCATGTCTATTTCGACGCCATGCTCGACCGGAAGGCGATGGCCGGGCTGGCGGGTGCCAGCTTCTACGCTCCGGCCAACGGCGCCGCCGAGCTGTCGCCGGACCTGCGCGAGCTGATCGATTTCTCGCCCGATCAGGCGGCGGCGCTGAAATTCCCCGATTACGCTTATGTCGCCAAGAACACCGCCGAATGGTTGGAGTGGTGGAACAAGACCATCACCCGGTGATGGAGGACGCGAAGCCGATGACGAGCGCTGCCGTGACCGCGTCCCCCTCTCCGCCGCGCGCGGCGGGCGGGAGACGCCTTCCGCCGGTGTTCGGCCTGACATCGCCCGCGACCCTGTTCGTGGTGCTGGCGCTGCTCGGGCCGCTCGCCCTGATGTTCCGATTCAGCCTCAACCGCTTCGTGCCGGGCGAGCTGATGACGAAGGCGCTGACGCTGGAGAACTACGCGAAGTTCTTCGGCGACGGTTTCTATCAGGAGGTCCTGTTCACGACCCTGTGGGTTTCCGGCCTGTCCACGCTGCTCTGCCTGGTCGCCGGATTTCCGGTTGCCTACTATCTGGTCCGGCAGGCGTCGCCCGCCTGGAAATCGCGGCTGATGATCCTGATCATCCTGCCGCTGCTGATGGGAAACGCCGTCCGGACGGCGGCCTGGATGGTGATCCTGGGGGACCATGGGCTGCTCGCCGCCGGGCTGGAGGCCACCGGCGTCTTTCCGCCGCTGCGCCTGATGTACACGCCCGCCGCCGTGGTGATCGGGCTGGTGTCGGTCATGCTGCCCTTCATGATCGTCACGCTGCGCAGCGTACTGGAGGGGATCGACCGCAACCTGGAGGACGCGGCGGAAAGTCTGGGCGCCGGTCACGCCATGGTGTTGTGGCGGGTGGTGCTTCCGCTGGCACTGCCAGGCATTCTGGCCGGCACGATGCTGTGCTTCATCCTGTCGATGAACGCCTATGCGACCCCGGTGCTGATCGGCGGTCCGCAGTTCCACATGATGGCGCCCGAGGTCTACCAGCAGGTCGCGAAGGCGATGAACTGGCCGTTCGGATCGGCTCTGGCCTTCATCCTGATGGCGGTGACGCTGGTCCTGACCACGACTGCGAACCTGCTGGTCCAGCGGCGCTACCGGCGCTGGTCGGAATGAGAGGGGGTGCCTGATGAACGCCGGTTGGACCGGGCGGATCTACGCGGCGCTGTCCGCCGCCGTTATCGCCTTCATCCTGCTGCCGCTGGCCGGGATCGTCTGGGTCAGCTTCTTTTCCAACCGCATCCTGACGTTTCCGCCGGAGGGCTACACGCTCGCCTGGTACGTCCGCGCCTGGGAGATGGACACCTTCCGCGAAGGCTTCGCGACCAGCGTGCAGACAGCGGCCTGTGCCGCGGTGATCAGCCTGGCGCTCGGCGTGCCCGCCTCGCTGGCGCTGGCACGCGGGCGCTTTCCCGGACGCGACGCGATCCAGACGCTGCTGCTGGCGCCCATGATCGTGCCCGGCATCGTCGGCGGTGCCGCGCTGTTCATCGCCTTCATCGAGCTGGAGGTGCTGTTCGACCGGCAGATCGCCGGAACGCTGGGCGGACTGCTCATCGCGCACGGGCTGATCGCCCTGCCCTGGACCGTGCGGCTGGTCACGGCGTCGCTGGCCGGCATGGACCGCTCGGTCGAGGAGGCCGCGGCGAGCCTGGGGGCATCGCCGCTGACCGTGTTCCGGCGGGTGACATTGCCGGCCATCCGGCCGGGAATCGTCGCGGCGGCGTTGTTCTCGTTCGTGATCTCGTTCATCGACCTGGAGAAATCGATCTTCCTGGTCGGCGCCGGGCGCACGACGCTCCAGATCGCGCTGGTCAACTACTTGGAATGGAACCTGGATTCCACGGTCGCGGCGGTCGCGACGGTGCAGATCGCCATCATTGGGGCGCTGCTGCTGGCGAGCGACCGATACGCCAAGCTGGGCCGCGCGTTCTGATGCGGCTTCACGGAAAAGGGGAGTGATCGGATCATGTCGGATGTCGTTCTCCAGTCCATCGTCAAGCGGTACGGGCAGACGCTGGCCGTGGACGATGTATCCCTCTCGATCCCCCAGGGCCATCTGGTGGCGCTGCTGGGTCCGTCGGGATGCGGCAAGACCACCACGCTGCGGATGATCGGCGGTTTCGTGGGCGTGACCCAGGGGCGGATCTTCGTGGGCGGGCGGGACGTGACCGCCTTGCCGCCCGCGCGGCGCAACATGGGGTTCGGGTTCCAGAATTATGCGCTTTTCCCGCACATGACGGTGGCGCAGAACGTCGGCTTCGGCCTGGAGATGCGCAAGGTTCCCAAGGTCGAGGCGGCGCTGCGCGTCAGGACTGCCCTGGACCGCGTGCGGCTGGGCCATCTGGCCGACCGGCTGCCCAAGCAGTTGTCCGGCGGGCAGCAGCAGAGGGTTTCGCTGGCCCGCGCGCTGGTGATCGAGCCGGACGTGCTCCTGCTGGACGAGCCGCTGTCCAACCTGGACGCGCAGCTCCGCCAGGAGATGAAGATCGAGATCCGGGAGCTTCAGCGCAGCCTCGGCATCACCACGGTCTTCGTCACCCACGACCAGGACGAGGCCCTGTCGGTCGCCGACCGCGTCGTCGTGATGCGTCAGGGCCGGATTGAGCAGGACGGCACGCCGGACGAGGTGTTCGAAACTCCAAGGTCGCACTTCGTCGCCGAGTTCATGGGCGTGACCAACCTGTTGGAAGGGCGGCGTGAAGGTCCCGGCGAGTTCCGGACCGCCAGTGGCGACCTGATCACGGTCGACACCGACGGGCAGAACGGACGCGGGCACGCCGCGCTCGCCTATGCCGTGCGGCCGGAGCGCATCGAGGTCACGGTCGGCGGCGGCCCCGATCCGGCGAACTCGCTGGAGGCGGAGATCGAGAACGCGACATACCGCGGCCACGTCATCGACTATCGGCTGCGCACGCCGTCCGGTCTGACACTGGTCGCGCGGCGTCCCGCCTCGGCCCTCGGCGGACCGCAGGCTCTGGAAGCCGGGGCCAGGGTCCGGGCGTCGTGGAGCCGGCACGCCGGCGTCCTGGTTCCGATGTGACCAATCGAATAAAGAAGACAGGCATGGAGAGGAATAAAGTGAGCAAGCTGCACGACGACCTGGTCGTCATCGACGGACTGATCGTCTCGGACTTCGGACCCGAAATCTTCCGCGAGATGCGGCGCGGCGGGATCACCGCGGCCAACTGCACCTGCTGCGTCTGGGAAGGCTTCGAGGAGACGATGCGGAACGTCGCCCGCTGGAAGGGCTGGTTCCGCGACCATCGGGATCTGATCACGCAGGTCCGGACGGCCGGCGATATCCGGCGGGCGAAGGACGAAAGGCGGACCGGGATCATTCTCGGCTGGCAGAACACCTCGGCGATCGAGGACCGCCTGGAGTATCTGGATCTGTTCCACGAGTTGGGCGTGCGCATCATCCAGATGACCTACAATACTCAGAACCTCGTGGGGTCGGGGTGCTACGAGGGTCGTGACGGCGGCCTGTCCGACTTCGGGCACGACGTGGTTACGGAAATGAACCGCCTCGGCATCCTGTGCGACCTGTCGCATGTCGGGCCGAAGACCTCGGAAGACGTGATACGGGCCTCCAGGCAGCGTGTCGCCTATTCCCACTGCCTGCCGTCGGGCCTGAAGGCGCATCCACGCAACAAGAGCGACGAGCAGCTCCGGTTCATCGCCGAGCACGACGGATTCGTCGGCGTCACCATGTTTCCGCCTTTCCTGCCGAAGGGCCCCGCCTCCACGGTGGACGACTATGTCGCGGCGATCGAATACGTCATCGGCCTGATCGGCGAGGACAGGGTCGGCGTCGGCACCGACTTCACCCAGGGTTACGGCAAACCCTTCTTCGACTGGATCACCCACGACAAGGGCAACGGCCGCAAGCTGACCGACTTCGGCGAGGTGGTGAACCCCGCCGGCTTCCGCGAGATCGCCGACTTCCCGAACCTGACCTCGGCGATGGAACGCCGTGGCTGGCGGGCGAGCCGCATCGAGAAGATCATGGGCGGGAACTGGTTGCGGCTGCTCGAAGATGTCTGGGGCGGCTGAGAGGCGTTGTGTAACCTTGATGAGATGGACGGCCTCCCGCATTCCAGCACTGGAAGTGCCATGTGACGGACTGATCCCTTTCATCACGGAGGTTGTACGATGTCCACGGCGCTCATCCAACTCTATTCCTACTGCTCTCGAAAGGCCCTTCTGAAACTGTCGGTCAGCGGCTGGATGATGTAGGTACAGAATGTATGGTCGCCGGTGTTGATGATGGTCTCGACCGGCATGCCGGGAGTCAGCCTGACCCCGTCGAGCGCCGCGAGTTGAGCCACGTCGGCCTCGACCCGGGGCAGATAATAGGTTTGATCGGTGCGCTCGTCGTGCAGGGCATCGGCCGAAACCTGGATGACCCGCCCGTCGATGTGGGGCGTCGTCCGGCCTTTGAAAGCTGAGAGAACCAGTTTGGCGGACAGGCCGCTATGCACCACATCAATGTCGGTCGGATCGATCCGGGCCTCGATCACCAGCCTCTCGCCCTTCGGCACGATGTCCAGGATGTCGTTGCTGGGAGGGACGACGCCGCCCAGGGTGTGGTAGCGCAGGTTCAGGACCGTTCCCCCTGGGGTGCGGTGATATCACGGCGTCCGAGCTTGACGCTGGCCTCCGCCAGGCGCTCCTAGACCTGGGCGAGCTGGGTCTCGACTTCGCGCAGTTCGAGCGCCGCCTTTTCCACCCGGGTACGCCTTGCATTGAGGATCTCCATCTCGGCGCCGGCGATCGCCTCCCTGGCTTCCGCGCTGCGTCCGGCGTACTCTCCCTGCTGGCCGGCCAGATATGCTGCGTTCCGCTCCAGGGCGAGCAGGCGTGGCTTACGCTCCAGGCCTTTCTCGACCAGAACTCTGACCGACGCCACCTCCTCGTTGATCAGGGCCAGCTGATCGAGGCCGGCCTCCCATTGGGATCGGAAGGCGTCGGTCTGCGCGTTCAGCTGGGCTATGCGCTGGTGGAGCACATCGATTTCGCCTTGCAGGGCCTCGCGCCCACTGGTGAAGATGCGCTCCTGCCCTCTGATGATTTCTGACACCTTCTTGTTAGCGATGAGGGTACCGAGCCGGTCACGCCACTCCTCGCGCTGCGCCCACTTCATTACGGCGGCGATCGCCTTGTCGTGAGCGGAATCCTGCATGTCATGTCCCTTCCCGGTCTGTCCAGGGAGCGAACATCTAGAGGGTAGAAAACAGCAGTATCAATGCAAGGATCAGCGAAATGGTCTGCCAGAACCGCACGGGGTTCCGGTCGTAAAGCGGCGGCTTGCGCAGACTGACAGGGCTACCGCGCACCAGCCCGCTTTCCAGCTCCGAGGCGAATTCGATCGCGTCGGCAACGCGGTCCCGGCGATCCACGGCCACGGCCCGCTCCAGGACGGCGTCGAGCCAGCCCGGCAGGTCGGGCCGGTAGCGTGACAAGGGCGCCGGCTTGCCGAAGCGCGGCCGGCTGAACGGCTCGACCTCGCCATAGGGGTAGTGGTTGCTGAAGGCCCGGTAAATGGTAATGCCCAAGGCATAGATGTCGCTCAACTCGTCGCCGGCCTGGCCGGCGAGCAGTTCCGGGGCCATGTAGCTGGGCGTCCCGGGAATGTCGGCGGCCGGGAAATCCTCGATCCGGGGCAGGCGCACCACCCCCAGGTCGATCAACCTCAAACCGCCCCGCGGTTCCAGGATCACGTTGTCCGGCTTGATGTCGCGGTGGACGATGCCGGCACGGTGAAGTGCAGCGACCGCCTTGCACAGCTTGATGGCGATCTCGACGCCGTCGCGCAAGTTCAGCCGTGGCTTGCGGCCCAGCCGTTTCTCCAGCGTCTCGCCCTCGTAGAAGGGCATGATGGAGTAAAGGCAGGTCTGGCGCTCCGCCGGCACCTCGATCACCTCGCCGATCCAGGGGCTATGGATGCGCGCCGACACCCAGGCCTCGCGCAGGAAGGCGGAGTGGTGGGTGGCATCGGTCGCGACCATGGGCTGCGGAAACTTCACCACGACCCAGCGGTCGCCGTTGGCGGTGTCGGCGGCCTTGAACAGGCGGCTGTAGCGCCCGTCCGACAGAACGCTGTCCAACCGGAAGCCGTCGACTGTATCTCCCGTCCTGGGCACCGGATCGCGGATCGGCAGGGCGGCGATAGCCGATTCAAGGTCGGCATGCTCCGCCGGAGGCAGGCGGATGACGTCGATGACCAGGGCCGTGATGTTGTCGGTGCTGCCGGCCTGGAAGGCGGAGGCGACGATCTCCCGCGCCGCCTCCTCCGGCGCCAGGCCCCTTATCAGCAGGTCGCGGATGCGGCGGTCTCCCAGGGTGCCGTGGACCCCGTCCGAGCACAGCAGTAAGCGGTCGTGCGGCTTCAATGCCTCGGCCGAATAGTCGAGCCTGACCGACGGCTCGATTCCGATCGCCCGGAACAGCACGTGCCTCAGGTCCGGATGCTTGAGCGTGTGGTCCTCCGTCAGGCGCACTAGGTCGTCGCCGCTCAAGCGGTAGGCACGACTGTCGCCGACATGGAGGACATGGGCCTTCCTGCCGAGCAGGATCAGCGACGTGAAGGTGCAGGACGCATTCTCCAACATCGCGTCGGTCCGGCCGAGTTGGTGTATCCACCGGTTGAAGGCGTCGATCGACGCTGCGGCGGCGTAATGAACGCCGACCGTCGCCGGCTGGGCATAGTAGCCATCGATGAAAGTCCTGACCGCCAGCTCCGCCGCGACGCGCCCGCCCTTGGCGCCGCCGACACCGTCGGCCACCGCCGCGACGATCCCCTGCCGAATGCGCTGGAGCGCGGTTCCCTCGTAAAGACCGGCGTAATCCTCGTTCCGCGGGCGCCGGCCCTGTTCCGAAGCGATGCCGAACCGGATCTGGATGCCCTTGGAGCGAACCTCATTCATGCCGATGGAATCCACGCGCCGTCAGGCGCGGAACCGGCCCGGAGACCGCGACCGCCACAGCCGCTCGGCCATTGCCTCGGCCTCCTCGATCAATGCGGCTCGGCCAACGGCCCTCAGGCCCACGGCTGCGGTCGCGATGACCGCCTGCTCGGCGACCGGGTTGTCCAACTCCCCCGCCCACAGCAGGGCGGGGTGGCGTGGATCCAGGTCCTCGGCACGCCACTGGTAGGTCGTTTCCATCCGTTCCGCGAGCCGGGGCGCCCAGAATTCCTCCGCCGCCTGGCCGTCCTCGACGGTCGCGACCACGCACTCCTTCAGGGGGGAGCGTTGCGCCTCGCCGCCGATACCCTTGAAGATGGCGGCGCGGGGCTGGCCCAGGCGGATCGCGATCTCCTGGTGCAGCGGGCGGTAGGGCGGATGGAACACGCTCTGGATCTGGGCAGGGGCGTCCAGCGGGTTGATGTCGCGGGCGAAGGTGTTGACCGCGGTCCGCACGCCCAGCAGCGGGCGGAGTTGGAACAGCCGTTCCAGGTCGGGACAGAAACCCTGCAGCCTGATATAGGCGAAATTGCTGTTCCGCAGTTCGGCCGCCGCTTGGGTCAGGGATCCACAGGGATGGATGCCCAGCTGGGCGAGCGCAGCGGGGGTCGGGGCGTACCCTTCCGACCCGCCGTCGATGCCCTGCATCAGCACCTTGACGCCCTCTGCCGCCAGCAGCAGCGCCGACAGCACAAACCAGGGCTGCTGTCGGTGCCGGTCGGCGTAGGAGGGCCAGCCCAGGTCGGGAACGATCGGGTCGTCGGGCCGGGCGAGCACCGACTTCGCCGCCCGGACGAATCCGGCAAGCTCCGCTCCCGTCTCTCCCTTGCGCCTCAGCAGCAGAAGGAAGGCGCCGAGCTGGATGGGATCGACCTCGCCGCGCAGGACCATCGTCATGGCCGTTTCGGGCTCGTGCTCCTCCAGGTCGCGGAACAGCTTCGGTCCCTTGCCCAAAGCCCTCGTATATTCGGCGAACGGATGTTCCTGCATGATCGGTGACTTTCCCCGATTTTCATCAACGATATTCTAGTGCATTGACGCCGGCAAGGGATTCACACAAGGGCGGCATTGTGCGAGTCTGGGGTCATGGCCCAGACAGTCAGCGTCATCGTCAGCCCTGAGAACCGCGCGCGGTTGGCCGCCGTCATCGGGGACCGCAGCCGCCCGCTCAAACACACGCAGCGGGCCCGTATCGTGCTTCTGTCGGCGGATCGGCTGCCGGTCCTGGAAATCGCCCGGCAGACCGGGGTAAGCCGCCCCTCGGTTTGGCGCTGGCAGCGTCGCTTCGCCGAGAAGGGCGTGGACGTGCTGCTGCGCGAACCCAGCCGCAAGCCGGGCAAGGCTCCGGTCCCGGAGGAGACGGTTCGGCGGATCGTTGCCCTGACCTGCGCGGAACCGCCCGGAACGGCGACCCACTGGACCGGGCGGGCGATGGCCGAGGCGGTCGGCCTGAGCCTGCGCACGATCCAGCGGATCTGGGAGGCGCATCGGCTCCAGCCCCACCGCATCCGCACCTTCAAGCGGTCCAACGATCCGGCCTTCGCCGCCAAGGTCGAGGACGTCGTCGGCCTCTACATGGACCCACCCGCCCACGCGGTGGTCATATCCATCGACGAGAAATCGCAGATCCAGGCGCTCGACCGCACCCAGCCGGGACTGCCGCTGAAGCCGGGGAAATGCGGAACCATGACCCACGACTACAAGCGCCACGGCACCACCACCCTGTTCGCGGCCCTGAACGTGCTGGACGGCACCGTGGTCGGCCGCTGCATGAGCCAGCACCGTCATCAGGAGTTCATCAAGTTCCTCAACGCCGTCGAGCGCGCCGTTCCGGCGGGCAGGATCGTCCATGCCATCCTGGACAACTACGCCACCCACAAGCACCCGAAGGTGCAGGCCTGGCTGGCCGATCACCCGCGTTGGGTTTTCCATTACACGCCCACCTCGGCGTCCTGGCTGAACGCCGTCGAGGGCTTCTTCTCGACCCTGACCAGCAAGCGCCTGAAGCGTGGCGTCTTCACCTCCGTCCCCCAACTGGAGGACGCGATCCGCCGCTTCATCAAGGAGCATAACGGCAAGGCAAAACCCTTCGTCTGGACCAAGCCCGCCGAGACCATCCTGGAAAAGCTCAGGCGCCTTCCCGCTGCATCCCTTCAATGAGTCGCTGCACTAGCGGACATGCTGGTGCGGTGCAGCATTTTGTTCCATGAGATATCGGTGGCTTCGCTTTGCTCCGCATTGCATGTGAATGCCGGCGCTACCGTCCGCGGTAGTAGCGGTCAAGTGGTAGGAACGAGCGTGACCGCAACTCCGTTCCAGAGTCTCAACCTGATTTTGCACCGACATCATCAAGGAAATACCCCATGGCCAAGGACAACCAGGGGCAAGCCCGAAAGATGGAGATCGATGGCATGCAGAAGGCGAAGCGGCTGAACCACAATGCCGTCGCTAATACAGCGCCTGACAGCAATGATGCCAGCCGCAACGATCCCGAATTGACCTCTCCGGCAATCGGCGTGCCGAAATCGCCCGGATCCCACAGCTGAGCACCGGGAGGGCTAAGCATCGGGGCCGTCGCCCAAGATTTATTCAGACTGTCATGATGACGGCAGGTTGAGCAGATATTGGGCAATTATCGTTTCCGACGCGCCTTAATTCCATGCAGTGACCGACGCCGACCAGCCACACCTGTCCGGCGTCGGTGATTTCAAGCACCTTCTCTAGATCGGAAGATCGTCGAGTACCTCTTAATTGGGTAAGAGCGGGCGGTTCCGCAGCAATGAAGTTATAGATCTTCATCTGTGAAAGATGTTCGCATGACACCAACGTGACAGTTGGCACATGGATTGCGACGCCATTTCCCCGGATGGATGAAGATATAAGCATAAAATCGAAAGATTAATTTTATGTTTTCTCGGCTGAGTTGGGTCGCAGCCGCAGAAAAATCCGGGGAAAGGAGCTCCATGCACTCTAGTTTCTGGAAGGCGGGTCATCCACCGACCCTGTTCGCCGCGTTCCTGTATTTCGATGTCAGCTTCATGGTATGGGTGCTGCTGGGGCCGCTCGGCGTCCAGATTTCCGAAACCCTCGCGCTCAGCCCGGCCCAGAAGGGCCTGATGGTGGCCACCCCCGTACTGGCCGGAGCGTTCCTGCGCGTCGTGCTAGGCCTGATGGTCGACCGGATCGGCCCGAAGCTGACCGGCATCATCGGCCAGCTGCTGGTGATCGGGGCGCTCGGCGCCGCATGGCTGGTCCAACTGTCCGCCCTGTGGCAGGTGATGCTGCTGGCCGTGTTCCTCGGCGTCGCCGGCGCCTCCTTCGCCGTGGCCCTGCCGCTGGCGTCGCGCTGGTACCCGCCCGAGCACCAGGGAACCGCGCTGGGCATCGCCGGCGCCGGCAACTCCGGCACTGTCTTCGCGGCCCTGTTCGCACCGACGCTGGCCGTCTGGTACGGCTGGAACAGCGTCTTCGGGCTGGCCCTCATTCCGCTGGGCATCGCCTTCGTGGCCTTCCTCGTCATGGCGAAGGACAGCCCGGATGCCCCGCCGCCCAAGTCCCTGAAGGAATATCTGGCGGTGCTCCGGGAGGTCGACGCCTGGTGGTTCATGTTCTTCTACAGTGTGACCTTCGGTGGCTTCGTCGGCCTCGCGTCCTCCCTGACCATCTACTTCAACGACCTCTACGGGCTGGGCGCCGTGGAAGCGGGCTACTTCACGGCGGCCTGTGTCTTCCTGGGGTCGGTGATGCGGCCGGTGGGCGGCTATCTCGCCGACCGGATCGGCGGTATCCGGTCGCTCAGCATCATGTATGCCATCGCGGCGGCTTTCCTGATCATCGTCAGCTTCGGCCTGCCCAATGCCTGGCTCGCGCTGATCGCCTTCGGATGCGCCATGCAGGCCCTGGGTATGGGCAACGGCGCCGTGTTCCAGCTCGTCCCCCAGCGTTTCCGGCGGGAGATCGGCGTCATGACCGGGATGGTCGGCATGTCCGGGGGCATCGGCGGGTTCTATCTGGCATCGAGCCTGGGCCTGTCGAAGCAGTGGTTCGGCGACTACCAGGCGGGATTCCTGGTGTTCGCTCTGCTGGCGGTGGTGGCTCTGCTCGGCCTGTCCGGCGTTAAGAGGCGGTGGCGGACGACCTGGGGTGCCGCCCACATGACCGCCGCCAAGGTCTGACGGCATGGCGGGGACGCATGCGGGGACCCGCACGGACACGCACTGTCCGTACTGCGCCTTCCAGTGCGGCATGACCCTGGTCCGGGAAGACGCCTGCGGGGAGGTCCGTTACACCGTGGCCGCCCGCGATTTCCCGACCAATCGGGGCGGACTGTGCCGCAAGGGCTGGACGGCCGCCGACCTGCTGTCGGCACCCGACCGGCTTACCACGCCCCTGATGCGCGACAGCAAGGACGGCCCCCTGCGCCCCGCCTCGTGGAACGAGGCGCTTGACAGGATCACCGACGCGATCGGCCGGACCCAGCGGGAGCATGGTCCGGCCGCCGTCGGCATATTCGGCGGCGGCGGGCTGACCAACGAGAAGTCCTACATGCTGGGCAAGTTCGCCCGCGTGGCGCTCCGTACCCCCAACATCGACTACAACGGCCGTTTCTGCATGGCATCGGCCGCCGCGGCCGGGATGAAGGCGTTCGGCATCGACCGCGGCCTGCCGTTCCCGCTGGAGGATATCGGGAGGGCCGAGGTGATCCTCCTGGTCGGCGGCAACCCGGCTGAATCGCTGCCCGTCATGATGCAGTACTTCGAGGAGCAGAAACGCCGAGGCGGCCGCCTGATCGTCGTCGATCCCCGAGTCACGCCCACGGCGGCGCTGGCGGACCTGCATCTCCAGATCACTCCGGGAACCGACGCCGCGCTCGGCAACGCCCTGCTGAACTCGGTGATCCGGCAAGGCTACCTGGACCTCGACTTCATCGGGCTGCGCACCGTCGGGTTCGAGCAAGTCCGGCGGACCGTAGGCTCCTACTGGCCCGATCGGAGCGAGCGCATCACCGGCGTTCCCGCCGACCGCATCAACGAGGCCGCCCGCATGCTGGGCACCGCCGGGACGGCGATGGTGCTGACCGCCCGCGGGCCGGAGCAGCAGAGCTCCGGTGTCGACAACGTGCTGTCTTTCATCAACCTGGCGCTGGCGCTGGGCAAGGTCGGCAAACCTTTCTGCGGCTTCGGCACCCTGACCGGCCAAGGCAACGGCCAGGGCGGGCGCGAGCACGGCCAGAAGGCCGACCAGCTTCCGGGATACCGCAAGCTGGACAACCCGGAGCACCGGGCGCACGCCGCTTCGGTCTGGGGCGTCGAGGAAGCCTCGCTTCCCGGCCCGGGGCTGTCAGCCTGCGAGCTTCTCGCCGCCCTCGGCCGGGAGGAGCCGGGCAAGCCCGGCATCCGCGTCCTTCTGGTGATGGCCTCCAACATCGCCGTCTCGGCCCCGGATGCGGCGCAGGTCCGGCAGGGCCTGCGGGCGCTCGACCTGCTGGTGGTGTCCGACATGTTCCTGTCCGAGACCGCCGGGATGGCCGACGTCGTCCTCCCAATCGCCCAGTGGGCAGAGGAGGAGGGCACCATGACCAACCTGGAGGGGCGCGTCCAGCTACGGCGCCGGGCGAAGCCGGCACCCGACGGCGTCCGCACCGATCTCCAGGTGATCAAGGCCCTGGCCGACCGGCTGGGCCGCGGCGCCCACTTCACCGACGATGCCCGCGAAGCGTTCGGCGAGCTTCGCCGGGCAAGCTCCGGCGGCCTCGCGGACTATTCCGGCATTACCTGGGAGCGGGTCGTGGCGGAGGACGGCGTCTTCTGGCCCTGTCCCGATGACGCCGCTGGTCCTGCCGGGACCCCCCGCCTGTTCCTCGACCGTTTCCCGACACCCGACGGCAGGGCGCGCTTCAGCCCCGTCGGCCACCGTCCCCCGGACGAGGAGCCGGACCAGCATTACCCGCTCTACCTGACCACGGGGCGGGTGCTGTCGCAGTACCAGTCCGGCGCCCAGACGCGCCGGGTGCCGGCGCTGCTGGAGGCGGAGCCCGAAGCTTTCGTCGAGATCCATCCCGGCATGGCCCGAAGCTTCGGCATCCGGAACGGCGACCGGGTGCGGCTCGTCACCCGGCGGGGCGACGCGGTGGTCAAGGCGCGCCTCGTCACGACGATCCGGATGGACACGTTGTTCGTCCCTTTCCACTGGGGCGGCGCGGGGTGCGCCAACCTGCTGACCAACGCCGCCCTCGATCCCGTCTCGCGCATACCGGAGTTCAAGGTCTGCGCCGTCCGCCTGGAACGGGCGGACTTGCCCCGGAAACATTGAAGAACGCCCTTCACACCCACTGAACCACGGGAGAAACCGGACATGATGGATTCGACCCCACGCTTCCTCAACGGCGTGTTCGACTTCGAGGGGCGCGGCCTGTCGCGGCCGGCGGAGCTGGACCCGACGCTGGCCTATACGGTCCCGGCGGACAAGCGCGCCCAGCTGATCTACCTCCGCGCCGGAAACTCGCTGGATGAATTGGTCTACCTGGTGCTGACCAAGGATGGCGCGCCGATGCGCTATTTCCCCATCGGCGCCAAGGACGCGGTCCATGTGCCGCTGGCCGTGGTCGAGGACCTGTTCCCGGAAACCAGGGTGGAGGTCTTCCTCGGGGCGCCCGAGGGCCAGGCCGGCACGCTGGTGCTCGACATCGGCCTGATCGAGATCTGACGGTTTCTCCCTTCGCTGCCATCTTCCCAGGAGAGAGCCATGGGCAAGCGTAAACTGGTCGTCATCGGCAACGGCATGGCGGGCGCCCGCGCCGTGGAGGAAGTGCTCGCCCGCGGCGGCGCCGACCTGTTCGAGATCACGATGTTCGGCGACGAACCCTACGGCAACTACAACCGCATCCTGCTGTCCAACGTGCTGAACGGCAGCCAGGACCCGGCCGACA
Organism: Skermanella sp. TT6; assembly: GCF_016653635.2. Taxonomy (NCBI): domain Bacteria; kingdom Pseudomonadati; phylum Pseudomonadota; class Alphaproteobacteria; order Rhodospirillales; family Azospirillaceae; genus Skermanella; species Skermanella cutis. The sequence continues at coordinate 1,128,234 of NZ_CP067420.1, read as the reverse complement.
TCGTCATGAACCCGCTGGACTGGTACCGGGACAACGGCATCACCTTGCACGCCGGGTCACCGGTGACCGATATCGACCGGTCGGCCAAGACGGTGCGGTCCGGCGCCGGCGTCCACATGCCCTATGACTATCTGCTGATCGCCACCGGCAGCCGCGCCTTCGTGCCGCCGATCGAGGGCATGACCGGCCCGGGCGGTAAGCTCCGGGACGGCGTGTTCGCCTTCCGCACGCTAGACGACTGCGACGGCATCATCGCGAGGGCCAGGGAGAGCCGGCAGGCGGCGGTGATCGGCGGCGGCCTGCTGGGCCTGGAGGCGGCGCGCGGCCTGATCAACCACGGCTGCCAGGTCCACGTGATCCATATCGGCAAGCACCTGATGGAGCAGCAGCTGGACGCCCCGGCCGGCGCCATGCTGAAGGCGGCCATGGAGTCCATGGGCGTGCAGGTTCATCTTCAGAAATCCACCACGGCCGTGCTGGGCGACGAACGCGGCATCACCGGCCTCGCCTTCAAGGACGGCACCGGCATCGACTGCGACCTGGTCGTCGTCTCCGCCGGCATCCGGCCGAACGCGGAGATCGGCATGCGTTGCGGCCTGACGGTGGAGCGCGCCATCGTGGTCGACAACCACATGCGTTCGGTGGACGACCCCGACGTCTATGTCGTGGGTGAATGCGCCCAGCACCGGGGCCGGGTCTACGGGCTGGTGGCGCCGCTGTGGGACCAGGCGAAGGTGTTCGCCGACCATGTCACCGGGCGCAATCGCGATGCCGCCTACCACGGCTCCAAGCTGGCGACCAAGCTGAAGGTGATGGGCGTCGAGGTGGCCGCGATGGGCATCACCGAGCCGACCGAGGAGCGGGACGAGGTCGTCCAGTTCACCGAGCCCAAGCGCGGCACCTACAAGAAGCTGATCGTCCGCGACGGGCGGCTGGTCGGCGGCATCCTGATGGGGGACATCAGCAAGGCGGCCTACCTGATGCAGGCGTTCGACCGGGATGCGCCGCTGCCCGACGAGCGGCTGTCCCTGCTGTTCGACCTCGGCGCGCCGGCGGAAAAGGTGACGCTGGAGGAGATGCCGGCCGAGGCCCAGGTCTGCAACTGCAACGGCGTGACCAAGGCCGCGATTGGCGGCTGCGTTTCCGGCGGCGCCCGCACCGCGTCGGCGGTGATGAAGGCGACGCGGGCCGGCATGGGCTGCGGCTCGTGCAAGGGGCTGGTCAACGAACTGGTCGATTTCTACTGCGGCGGCGAGGCGGAGGAAGACCCCTCGGTCCACTACTATGTGCCCGGCGTGCCGCTCGCGACCCAGGACCTGATCGAGGCGATCCTCGCCAACGACTTGAAGTCCGTGTCGTCGGTCTTTAAGGTGCTGGCCGGCGGCAAGGAAGACCCCGGCAGCAAGCCCGGCCTTGCCGTGCTGCTGTCGATGATCTGGAAGAGCGAGTACGAGGACGAGCGCGACGCCAGGTTCATCAATGACAGGATGCACGGCAACATCCAGAAGGACGGCACCTTCTCGGTCATCCCGGAGATGCCGGGCGGCGTCTGCACCCCGGACGAGCTGAAGCGGATCGCCGACGTTGCGGTCAAGTACAACGTGCCGCTGGTCAAGCTGACCGGCGGCCAGCGCATCGACCTGGTCGGCGTGCCGCGCGACGACCTGCCTGGCGTCTGGAAGGACCTGGGCATGCCGGCCGGCCACGCCTGGGGCAAGAGCTACCGGACCTGCAAGTCGTGCATCGGCACCGATTACTGCCGCTTCGGCCTGGGCGACAGCATGGCACTGGCGACCAGGATCGAGAACCGCTTCCGCGGCATCGACAGCCCGGGCAAACTGAAGCTTGCCACCGCCGGTTGCCCGCGCAATTGCTCCGAGGCCTACGTCAAGGACGTGGGCGCGGTCGCGATCGGCGACGGCAAGTGGGAGATCTATGTTGGCGGCGCCGCCGGCGCCCACATCCGCAAGGGCGACCTGCTGTGCGTGGTCGGCAGCCACGACGAGGCCCTGAAGATCATGGGCCGCTTCATGCAGTATTACCGCGAGACCGCGAAATGGAAGGAGCGGACCTACAGCTACGTCGAGCGCATCGGCATCGCCAAGCTCCGATCCGTCGTCGTGGACGACAGCGAGGGCATCAGCGAGCGCCTGGACAAGGCGATGCAGGAATCGATCGACGCCTATCGCGATCCTTGGCTGGAAGGCCAGAATCCCGCAACCCCCAACCAGTTTACCTCACTCGTTCCAGTGGAGGGCTGAACCATGTCCGATCGTTTCACCCTGGGTCCCCTGACCGGCCTTCCCGCCGGCGAGGGGCGCACCTTCAAGCTCGGCGACCGCCGCGTCGCCGTCTTCCGCACCAGGGACGGTGCAGTCTATGCCACCCAGGCGAGCTGCCCGCACCGATCGGGACCGCTGGCCGACGGCATGCTGGGCGGCCATGCTCTGGTCTGCCCGCTGCATGACTGGATGTTCGATCTGAAGACGGGGAGTTCCCTGAACGGCACCTGCGGCATCAAGACATACACAGCCCGTGTCGAACCCGACGGGAACATCACCGTGGAGGTTGACGACGGCCCAGAAATCAATGCCAATCCCGCTGCCGGTCCCATGACATCCGACATCGGCACAGGCACGCCGCCGCCTAGCTGAACGTAATGAAGGATTGACCCTTTCCTCTCTATAGGACCGAAGAAGACATCAGGTCTGAAAAGGTTAGGGACTGCTGGAGCTATGCGGGAAATTGGGTGACGCGGTTTTCAGGCGGCACTTGGTAGGGGAACCTCGGCAACCTCGATGCCGTCGCGGAATGTGACGCCGCGGATGACCTTGGGCAACTGGTTTTCGCCGTTGAGCCGGCGCCAGGTCTTGGACGCGGCCATGACCAGCTTGAAGACCATCAGCTTGGCGGTGTCCTGGGACAGCGCGCCCTTGGTCCGAACCGTCCGGTGGCGCACCGTGGCGAAGACGCTCTCGATCGGGTTGGTCGTGCGCAGGTGCTCCCAATGCTCGGCCGGGAAGTCGTAGAACGCCAGCAGCGCGTCGCGGTCCTTGGTCAGGCAACCGACCGCGCCGGCATACTTGGCGCCGTACTTCTTCTCGAAGACCCCGAGGGCGTCCTGCGCCGCCTTGCGGTCCGGAGCCATCCAGATCTCCTGCAGGTCCTTCTTCATCGCCGGCTGGAGGGATTTCGGCACCTTGTTGAGGATGTTCACGGTCTTGTGGACCCAGCAGCGCTGGTGGCGCGTGCCCGGGAACAGCTCGTCCAACGCCTTCCAGAAGCCCAGCGCGCCGTCGGCGACGGCCAACTCGGGCGCGACCTGGAGGCCGCGCGCCTTCAGGTCGACGAGCAGCTCGCGCCAGCTCTGGGCGCTTTCGCGCACGCCGACCTGGAAGCCGACCAGTTCCTTGCGGCCCTCCGGCGTGGCGCCGATGACGACCAGCATGCATTCCGCGGTCGGCTCCATGCGGGCCTGCAGGTGGATGCCGTCGGCCCAGACATAGACGTAGCGCCGGGCCGACAGGTCGCGCCGCTGCCAGCGCGCGTAGTCCTCCGCCCAGTCCTGCTTGAGCCGGCCGATCACCGCGGGCGACAGGTTGGGCGCGTCCTTGCCGAGCAAGGCGGCCAGCGCCTCCTGGAAGTCGCCGGTCGAGACGCCGCGCAGGTAGAGCACGGGCAGCAGGGCGTCCAGGCTCGGCGTCCGGCGCGCCCAGCGCGGCAGGATCGCAGAGGTGAAGCGGACCCGTTCCTCCGCCTCCCCGGCGCCGCGGTCGCGCACCTTGGCGCGCCGCACCGCGACCGGCCCGATGCCGGTCTGGATGGTGCGCTCCGGGCCGTGGCCGTGCCGCACCACGCGCTCACGGCCGTCGGCCAGCCTCAGGTCCTTCATGGAGGCCAGGAAGGCCTCCACCTCCGCCTCGATGGCCTGCTCCAGCAGCCGGCGGGCTCCGGCGCGCAGGATCGCGGTCAGCGGGTCGTCGAACTCGTCGGGCTGACGCAGCCGGACAAGGGTGCTATCGTCGTTCATGGCGTATCGCTCCTTCGGGAGGTTCGGGCAGGCTTCGTCACCCGCCTCGATACGCCGCCTTCCTCACCGCGTCATCACCCAGTTTCCCGCATAGCTCACGGCGCGGCTCTGCTCGACCTTAACGACCTGATCCCCGCGGGATCAGAGTGGACGCTCCTGAATGGCAATGCGATCAACGACACCGGGCAGATCACAGGCTTCGGCACCAATCCTAGCGGCGAAGGCCGTGCCTTCCTGCTGACGCCGGTCATGGTCGCGGAGGTCCCGGAACCGGTGACGCTGGCACTGATCGCCGCCGGGGGCGTTGGGCTGAGCTTGGTGCGGCATCGCAGGCGCCAAAAAGTCTAATGTACGATCCAAGGATGACGCTGCCTGTCCGAAACCCACCGTTTTCCAACAGGCTAGTGCACTGACGCAGACATAGGATTCACAATGGGCTGCGGCCGTGCGAATCTATCGGCATGGCCCAGACCGTCAGCATCATCGTTGGACCGGAGGACCGCGCGCGCTTGGCCGCGATCCTCGGTGATCGGAACCGCCCCCTCAAACATGGGCAGCGGGCAAACATCATCATGCTCTCGGCTGAGCGACTACCGGTGCAGGAGGTGGCGCGCCGCGCCGGTGTCAGCCGTCCGGCGGTGTGGCGTTGGCAGGTGCGCTACGCCGAACAGGGCGTGGACGGGCTGCTGCGCGACAAGACGCGTAAACCTGGCCGGGCACCGCTGCCGACCACGACGGTGGCCAAGGTTCTGGCTCTGACCTGCTCGGAACCACCCGGGGCGGTGATGCGTATTCCGGCGAAAGCGCCCTGGCGTTTCGGTTCAAACCGCCCACCGTTTCGGTGATTTCGCCCACCCGCCCCATGGGACGGGTGGGTGGGCGGCATCGTGATCCATCGTTTTCATCTTATGCTGGTATCGTCGCTCGTGCCAGGGGTCACGATGGCGTTGCAGATCTGGCTGTTTTCTGGTCTGCCGCCCGTACCCGGCGCATGGACTCGCCCGTGAGCTCGATGCGCAATGCCCGGTGAACGACGCGGTCGAGGATCGCGTCGGCGTAAGTGGCATCGCCGATCGACCGGTGCCAGTTCGCCACGGGGATCTGGGTTGCCAGCACCGTGGCGGCACGGTCATGCCGGTCGTCGATCACTTCCATCAGGTCGAGCCGCTGAGCCGCAGTGAGCTCGGTCATGGCCCAGTCGTCGATGATCAGCACCTCCAGGCGGGCCAGGCGGCGCAGGACGCGGGCGAGCGAGCCGTCGAGCCGGGCGGTCGCCAGATCGTCGAGCAGGCGCGTCAGCCGGGTGTAGAAGACGCCGTAGCCTTCCCGGGCCGCCTGGTTGCCCAGCGCACAGGCCAGGAACGTCTTGCCGATGCCGGTCGGGCCGGTCACCAGCAGCGGCTGGTGCTCGCGAACCCAGCGACAACTCGCCAGATCGCGGATCAGCGTGCGATCGAGGCCGCGCGGCGTGCGCCAGTCGAGATCCTCCAGGCAGGCGGTCTGGCGCAGCCGGGCCCGCTTCAGCCGGCTGGCCAGGGCGGTGTTGGCGCGCTCCGCCGTCTCGCGCTCGACCAGCAGGGCAAGCTGGTCGTCGAAGCTGAGCTGGTTGCGCTCGGGCTGGCGCTCGAGGTCTTCCAGGCCGCGCGCCATGCCGTACAGCCGCAGCCGGCGCAGAGCCTCGTGGGTCGGATGCTTCATGCTCTCGGGTCTCCTTGTTCAGTTCCGGTAGTAAGAGGGGCCGCGCAGGTTGGCGTGCTCGCCCAAGCCGTCGGATGAGGCTGGCGGCGGACCGCCGCTGGTGAGCCAGCGCTGGACGTAGCGCCAGGATCGGACATTGGCTTCCAGGGCGGCCTGACAGGCTTGTTCCAGCCGGTCGGCGCCGTGGGCGCCGCCGAGCCGGAGCAGGCCGAGACCGGCACGCACCGCCTGCTCGCGATGTTCCGCCGCCGCCAGGATGCGCTCGAACAGCAGGGTCGCCGCCGAGCCGACCGCGGCGAACTCGGCCTGAAGGTGTTCCGGCGTGTAGCGGGCCACCGCGCGGTGGGAGGCCGGCTGGTGAGCTTCCAGCGTCGTCCGGCTGCCGGCCGAAGCCCGGGGATGGCAGGCGACGCGCCGCCCGCGCAGGAAGATGCTGATCAGGGCGGCGGTCGCGTGGACATCGACCGTCTTGCCGATCGCGGTGTAGGGCACCGAGTAGGCGGCGCCGTCGATCACGACATGGTAATCGGGCGCCAGCTTGTAGCGGCTCCAGGTTCCGGAACGAAGCGGTCCGCCGGCAGCGGCCGCAGATGGGCACGCTCCCGCTCGGCCAGGATCCGCGCCCGGCAGCTGTCCTTGTCGCCGCTCAGCGGTGCTGCGTTCAGCATGGCCAGGTGCTCCCGGATCGCGGCGTTGGCGGCGTCGAGGCTGACGAAGACGGTGTCGCGGATCGGCGCCAGCACGCGCCGTTCGACCTGCAGCACCGCATTCTCGACCGCTGCCTTGTCCCTCGGCTGACGCACCCGCGTCGGGACGACGGCGATCCGGTAGTGCTGGGCAAGGTCGTGGTAGCCGGGGTTGAGGGTGGGATCGTAGAACGAGGCGTGGCTGACGCCGACCTTGAGGTTGTCGGGCACCAGGCGGGCCGGAGCACCGCCCAGGTGCTCCAGCAGCCGGACGTGGGAGGCCAGCCAGTCCTCCGACCGCTGCGTCCAGGTCGCTTCGGCGTAGATGTAGCCGGAGTACGGCAGGCAGGCGACGAAGATCTGCGCCGGGCGGGCATCGGCGCCGACCCCGATCATCAGGGTCATGCCGGCGTAATCGACTTCCAGCGCGTCGCCCGGCAGATGGTCGCGCCGCATCCGGGGAACTGCCCGGGCGGCCTGCCAGTCCCGGAAGCGCTGGACGAACTGGGTGTAGCGGTAGCCGTCGGGATGGCAAACCAGATACTCCTGCCAGAGCAGTTGGAGCGTCACGCCCCGCCGGCCCAGGTCCCGCTCCACCGCTGCCCAGTCCGGCAGGGGACGTGGCTGCGCCGGCGGTGGCGGGAACAGACGCCGCTCCAGCTCCTCGTCGCTCCACTCCTTCACGTCGCCAAAGCGCAGGTCCGCGCTCTCGAGGCGGCGCAGGTAATCGCGCACCGTCGTGCGCGGCATCCGGCATGCCGCCGCGATCCGGCGCACGCTCGCCCCGAACTCATCGCGCAGCCGCAAGACTTCCCTGATGCGTCGCATGTCCGATCTCCCTCGCGGCATCCCACCCTCCCTGCCCATTGTCGCAAGGACCCCAGTGTAGATGCCGATACAGGATCAGACGCCGCCCATCTCTACTCCCACGTGTGGGCGAAATCGCCGAAACGGCAGGGCGGTTTGAACCGAAACAGGGGGGCGCTTTCCCCCGAAATCAGAGGGCGGATTCAGCCGAAATATGCACGGTGACGCACTGGACCGGTCGGGCAGTGGCCAAGGCGGTCGGCATCAGCCTGCGCGCCGTGCAGCGCATCTGGGAGGCCAACCGCCTTCAGCCCCATCGCATCCGCACCTTCAAGCGCTCCAACGACCCGGCGTTCGCCGCCAAGGTCGAGGACATCGTCGGCCTCTACATGGACCCGCCGTGCCACGCGGTGGTGCTGTCCATCGATGAGAAGAGCCAGATCCAGGCGCTCGACCGCACCCAGCCCGGCCTGCCGCTGAAACCCGGCAAGTGCGGGACGATGACGCACGACTACAAGCGCAATGGCACCACCACGCTGTTCGCCGCGCTGAACACGCTGGACGGCACGGTGGTCGGGCGCTGCCTGCCCAAGCACACCCACAAGGAGTTCATCAAGTTCCTGAACGCGGTGGAGCGCGCCGTCCCGGCGGGCAAGGTGATCCATGCCATCGTCGACAACTACGCCACCCACAAGCATCCCAAGGTCCTGGAATGGTTGGCCGATCACCCGCGATGGGTCGTAAGCGATGCGAGCGGACCCTTGGCCTTTGGCTGCGTGATCACCGCATGGATCGGTTGCGGCGGGCCTTGAAGTGTTCGCGCAACTCCAGGATGGCCTTGGCTACGGCCGGGACGTCGGCCTCGGCGATGGCCGCCGTGCCGAACAGCACGGGGCCCAGGGCCTGGAACGGAGCATGTTCCGGTTTGCCCGGGTTGGTCACGCTCTTCCAGGCGCGCGGCGCCAGCCGGGTGGCCACCAGGAACCCGAGGGACCAGAAGATCGGGTCCAGCCCTCCTGCGTGGTGCGGCGCCAGATGCGGCCGGTACAGGCCGGGGAACTGCGCCATCGTCTCCGACAGGCGGTTATGGTGGTCCGCCACGGCCTGGACGGCCCGGTGCTCCCGGCTGCTCTCCGCGGCGAGCAGGGCGTGGTCGCCCAGCAGGTCGCCGAGCCAGATCCGCGGATCGAGGAACTTCGGCCCGATCAGCACGGCGGTCAGGTAGCCGTCGAGGCCGTCCAGCCGCGACACCGGCGCCGCCCGGCCCCGCTGGTACGCTTCGAGCTCCTCCGCGTCCTGCATCGCCCTGGGCGCCGCCGGTCCGGTCTGCGCAGCGGGCTCGGCCGTCATGCCGCCCGGACCGTCCCGGCATCGGCGCCCCGCTCGGCTTTCCATGCCCACGGCAGCAGGCGGTCGAGATCGTTGGCCTTCACGGCACCCGACACGATGCGCTCCAGCACGTCGGCCAGGTAGGAGAACGGGTCGAGGCCGTTCAGCCTGGCGCTGTTGATCAGCGAGGCGAGGATCGCCCAGTCCCGGCCGCCCGCCGCGGAGCCGGCGAACAGGGCGTTCTTGCGGCCCAACCCGATCGGGCGCATCAGTCTCTCCACGGTGTTGGTATCCACCTCGATGCGGCCGTCCTCGAGGAAGGCGACCAGCCCGTCCCAGTGACCCAGGGTGTAGGAGATCGCCTTGGCCAGGCTCGACTGGCCGGAGATCTCCGCCCGCACCGCCATCAGCCGGACCTTCAGAGCTTCCAGGATCGGCCGGGACCGGTCCTGCCGGACCCGCAGGCGGGTCTCCGCCGTCGTGCCGCGGATGCGTGCCTCGATGGCGTAGACCTCACCGAGGCGCCCGATCACTTCCCGCGCCACCTCCGACCGGGTCGTCCTGAACACCGCCACGAACTTGCGGCGGGCATGGCTCAGGCAGAAGACGAGCCGGATCGTCGCCCGCCTCCGGCGGCGGACAAGCGCCTTGTAGGCCACATAGCCGTCCACCTGGAGAAGCCCGTCGAAGCCCGCCAGCTGGTCCTGGATCGCCGCCGTGTCCCGCCCCTCGGCGAACACGTAGCCGACCGCCGGTCGGGCCGGTCCCTGCCAGGGGCGGTCGTCCACCGCCTGGGCCCACAGCTGGCAGATCCTGGTGCGGCCCCGTCCGGGATCCAACCGGGGCAACGGCGTCTCGTCGCAGAACACCCGCTCCTGGGATCGGATGTAGAGCAGCAGCCGCTCGTACAGCGGCTTCAGCCACCACGCCGCCCGGCGAACCCAGAACACCAGCGTCGTCCGGTCCAGCGCGATGCCCTGGCCGGCGAACATCCGGGACTGCCGGTACAGCGGCAGGTGCCAGGCGAACTTCGCCACCACCACGTGGGCGACCAGCGCGGTGGTGGCCATGCCGCCGTCCACCACGCGCGGCCTGGCGGCGGCCTGGACCAGGGTGCCGCGGCAGCATCGGCAGGCATACTTCGGCCGGATGGTGCGCAGGACGCGCACAAGGGCCGGGATCACGTCCAGCGCCTCGGCGACGTCCTCGCCGATCCGGTGCATCGGCCCGGCGCAGCACGGGCACGCGGTGCTCTCCGGCTCGATAGTCGTCTCGACCCGCGGCAGATGCCGGGGCAGAGCGCCGACATTCCGGTTCGCCGGACGGCGCGGGTGCCGCCCCGGCTTCCCGGACGTGCGGTCCGCGTTGTCGTTGGCGGCCGGAGCCGCCTCGACGGCGAGGTCGCCGAGATCGAGGACGCCCTGCTCCGGGTCGATCATCGCGGCCCTCTCCGACTTCGCCCCGAAGATCATCGCCTTCAGGGTCTTCACCTGCGCCTGCAGATCCGCGTTCCTGGCCTCCAGATCACGGATGATCCGGACCAGTTCGGCGGGGTCTGCGGGGAGCGGGTCGGGAGGCTCGGCCATGCCCCGGAGCATACCGCAAAAGCCGGCAGCATCCCAGACGGATCAACGCCTTCAGCCCATCCACCGGGGCGTCTTCACGGGTGGCGGCGCGGCCGCGCGCCACTCCAGTCCGTCGAGCAGCAGCGCGAACTGGACCGCGCTCAGCCGGACCGCGCCGTCCCGGACCGGCGGCCAGGGGAATCCGCCGTCCTCCAGCCACTTCGTTGCGAGGATCAATCCGCTACCGTCCCAAACCAGGAGCTTGAGCCGGTCCTTGCGCTTGGAGCGGAAGACGAAGACGTCACCGCAGTAGGGATCCGCCTTCAGCGCCTCGGCCACCAGGGCGACCAGGCCGTGGACCCCTTTGCGGAAATCGATCGGCTGCGTGGCGAGCACGACCTTGAGGCCGGGACGCGGCGTGATCATCCCCGCCCTCGGGCGGCCGCGACGACCGCCGCGGCGAGGCCGGGATCGACGGCGCCGTGGAACACCAGCCGCCCGCTGCGCAGATCCATCTCGATCCGGCCCGGCGCCGTCTCCCGGGATGCTTGACGCCGGTCCCGCGGAGGAGCGGGCGCAGGCTCCTCGACCACCGTGACCGGAACGAACAGCGGCGTCTGCGCCGGGGTCGCTTCCGGGACCGCACCTGCCTCCCGGCGCCAGACCGTGAGCAGGCCGCGGTTCACCCCGTTCCGCCGCGCGACCTCGGAGATGTTGGCGCCCGGCACCGCGCTCTCCGCCACGATGCGCGCCTTCTCCTGTGCCGTCCACACGCGCCGTTGACACCGTCCCGTGATCACCTCGACCCGCCGATACGGCCCGTCTTCATCCATGGCTTCAAGCCTGGGATGAAGCCTGACGCCATCCTCCATCGCCCCCTCCGTGCTCCGTGAACCCGCGCGTAATCTCGCTCACAGACCCGGTTCCGGGAAGAAGGGTGCACTCGCATCGCTTACGATGGGTCTTCCACTTCACGCCCACCTCAGCCTCCTGGATCAATGCCGTCGAGGGCTTCTTCTCAATCATCACCCGCCGACGCATTCGGCGCGGCGTCTTCAAGTCCGTGGCCGATCTGCAGGACGCCATCGCCCGCTACATCCGCGAGCACAACAAGGCATTCAAGCCCTTCGTATGGACCAAGCCCGCCGACACCATCCTCGCCAAAATCGCCCGCCTCCCTGCACCTTCTGAATGAGTCAGTGCACTAGCGCGACGTCGGTCTTGTAAGCCTTTAAGAGCATGGGTGTAACTGAATCGGGACGGACGGTCTTGGCGTGGCTGACGCCAACGGAGTCCATGACTGCCCTTACCGCGAGTTAACCTGAAACAACCGACCCGCCTGTTCGGCGGTTGCAGAACCGCCATCGAACGGTTCATCAGCCGTTGCGAGCGGCAGATGCATTCGAACTAGGTCTCTCCTAGCCAGAAGAAAGAAAAATATCGGCCTCTTCTGCTTTTTCTGTGTACCGTCATCTAACGAGCCACCTCCGCTGCTGTGGCGCCCTGCTGAATGGGTCAGTTTGACTTGTCTGATCTTGCCGGCTCCAGCAGTTCCAGGATGAAGCGGGCCGTGGCCGCGTTGCGGATGCCACGCACCCCGGAGATCAGGTCGCGGCAGGTCGGCAGGCGCCCGAGGCGATCCCGCAAACTCTCTGCCTTGCGCGCGAGCGTCTCCAGTTCGTTCAGGTCGTATGCGTCGAGCAGACGCCGGGCGTCCGACAGGTGCAGAGCGCTGACCCGAGCCGCCCAGCCGACATCCTCGGCATCAATCACTTCCTCCGCCTTCCCGAGCAGAAAGTGATAGACCAGGGCGTACTTCATAGCGCGCCACATCACCCGCCGGAAGAACGAGGTCGGCATGCTTTCGTGACGCGCGAAGGCCTGACGGAACGCGATGACGTATGAATCCTCAGCCTCCGTCGAGGTCCGGTAGATCGGATGCAGCGGTTTGGCTTCCAACGCCTGCCACGCGGCCGCCAGCGGCGCCAGATTACCGGGCTCCATGGTCCGGTAGATCGGAAACAGGCTGGCCGGCCGGGCCGGATCCGGGTCGCCGACCACGTACTGAAATCTCTGCATGAAGCCATCCAGCATGCTCTCCGCAGAGACAGCTGAGAGAAAAGTTTCGGGCACCGAAGTACCGACGATCACGAGGGCCGGATCCTCCACCACGATGCTGCCCTTCATGGTGGTGCGGGATAATGGCTTGTTGTCGTACAGCCGCAACAGGTAATCCCGAAGCTCTTCCGCGTAGCTCTGCGTCTCAATCCGTTTCAGGACCTGAGCCCACTCATCCTGGAACCATGCTCCCCGGTTGTGTTCCGCGAGCTGTTGCATGAACGTCGCAGCAGTAGTCGTCTGCGGAAACTGCCGCAGCGGCATGGTCGCGCTGATCACGGTTGTCGACAGGGTCTTGCCCGAGCCGCTGGGAGCGAGGATCGTCGTCCACAGATCCGGCCGCATCCGGGTGCCGGCAACTTCGATCACGACATCACGATCGAGCAGATAGGCGGCCAACGAGTTAAGGGTCAGGAAAACCGGCACTTCGAGCGGAAAATCGGTCGTCCGCTGAAACAGTTCTGCGACGCGGTCGAGCAACGATCCCGGTGGCACGATATCCATGCCGCGCCAGTGACCGGCGGGCTTGCTTGCCAGCAGTCCCTTGAGCGCCGTCCGACGATCATCGCTCAGGCGATCGCTGGCGATCAGGTCTATCAGGCTCAGCTGCTCCGGGCGGGACGAACAGGGTGTCTTGCGCGGCATCATCTCATCCGTAGTGTATGGGAACCGCTCGGGAGATATGCCCCTGCCACGCTGACCCAAGGCGAATGCGCGTCGGCACGGCGACGCGTTAAGGTCCCTTCAAGTTCTTCCTCCGTGACCCCGGTCGGCATCGGCAGCAACGGCGCAAACTATTGTAATCAAAGGTAAATCTGCGAAAAGCTCCTGTCAGCGGAGCGTCAGCAGGTTGATGCTGCATCCGGACCCGAGGTGAATATGCCACTTGGTCTCAGCCCGCTGCGCACTGTCGGAGCAGCGGGCGGCTTCCTGGCGCCGGATCACCCGCGGGCGTCACGGCCGGAGCCGCCCCGCAGCCGGTTGCGGATGCGAACGTTGCGCTGCGATGCCATGATGCGACCGAGTTCGGCTTCCAGTGCCGCGTCGTCCCGGCCACGTGCCGCCAAGTCGAGCATTTCCCGCGCGGCAGCATTGCGTGGCTGTGCGGTGCGGACCGGTCCGGATACCTCGGTACTGACGGCGGGGCTCGCGACCGGCGACGATGCCGGCAGCGGTTTCTGCGCCGGTCCCGCGGCCTGCGCCTCCTGCGCCGCGACGGGTATCCAGCGGCCGACCCAGCCCGGGACGAGAGCCCTGCCCGCCAGGGACGCGCCCCAGCCCGCGATCAGCGCCAGCTGTTGCTGCAGCCATCGGACCATGCCCTTCAGCTGGGCTACCAGGGCCTCCGCAGCCGTCCGGCGCCGGCGCTCGCGCCACGCTTGGCGCGCCAGCCACTGGCGCCGGTGCCGCTCGACCCGGGCCAGCCGATCCAACTCGGCCCGATGGGCTCGCAGCGCGGCGATCTCCTGCCGGGCATCGTCCAAATTCCTGCGCAGCATCGTCGCGATCTCCTTCGCAGCTTTCTTCGCACCAGCGGGATCCGGCAGGTCGGTCCCGCCCATGCGCATCATCAGCTCGCCTTTGCGTATTCCGGGCAGCAGCATTCGGACGTTGTGCAGCACACCGGCCTCGTCGACCGCGAGCAGCGTCTTCCCGAGGCCGCGCGCCCGGCCGCGCTTGCCGCCGTCTCCCCACGCCAGCACCAGCCCATAGCCCGCCAGATGGTCGCGGAAAGCCGGTGCGCTGTCCGTCGTCGTCCAGGCAGCCACGACAACCGCGGACACCTCGGCAACCGGCAAGCCGGTCCGGACTGCCGCCTGCTCGCGGGCATGCGTCCGCCGCCGTGCCCGACCCGGTGTCGGCGGGCCGTCATGCCGACGCCCGCAAGCCGGCCGCAGGGCGGCAGCTGTCGGCCGGTCGTGCACCTGGCGCAGGCCGTACTGGCGCTCCGCGCGGCGCGCCGTGCCCATCAGGGTGCGGACGGTATAGGAATCCGATGCCGTCCGGCCGGTTGCCGGATCCGTCCGTGCCCATACTACGTGGTAGTGCTCGCGCGCGTGCTTGACGTGTCTGACGACCAGGCGCGGGTGTCCACTGAGGCCCAGGTCATGCTCGGCCCGGTCGACGATCTCCATCAGCAGAGCGGGCGTCATGGCGCCGCTCGACCAGTCCTCCGGAGCAGGGTTGAAGCTGACGTGCATCAGCGTCCTGACCGGCGGGCGTCGGGCGGTCGCGGCGTAGTCGTCGAAGTCGGCCAGCGCTCCCCATCCGTGCGCGGACGCCGATCCCCGGATCTGCAGTACCTCGGGTCGCTCATCGTTTTGGCCCTTCAGCAGGTGCGCGGCAAGTCCCCGGGGGTCGCCCCGGCTTTGACCCTTAATCAGCATCGGCGGTTTCCCTGCCGGCAGGTGCGCCCCGGCGATTCCGCCCGAAAGCACGCTCGACCCGATCTCGCAGTCCGTCCAGCTCCGTCAGCACCCGCCTGCAGTCGGTGCGGAGCGCGCTGGTGGCGTCCGGGTCGTCGGCGATCCGGGTCAGCTGGTCGGTCATCCGACCCATGCCTGCCTTAATTAGCGCCAGGTCCGTCAGCGACGCCGGTGGCCGGGACCGTACCCGCGGGGCCGCGATCCCTTCGCACTCCAGCACCGCCTGCCGGGACCACTGGGCCGGGCTGATGCCGTGTGCGTCGGCCCGACGTCGGATATGGTCGGCTTCCGCTACGGTTAACCGGAAATTGATCTGGATCGGCCGCTGGCGCGACGGCGGTGATCCGGTGCAGGGTGTGCGCGCAGGTGGGCCATGTGGAGGTGTCGTAGCGATGCCGTCTGTCACGTCTTTCTCCTGCCGGATCCCGGGCACTGTCCCGCGCGCTCCCGGCGCCGATCGTGCCGCATGGCGCCCGGGTGGATATCCACCCACCCCTGGCGCTCATCTCATGAATACTGAATCTGAGATATGCTCAGCATTGGACGACGTCCACGGGCAAAGAACAGAAAGTCTCAAGATATTCGCGCGTATTGTCGATCGTCCTGCAAATAAATTATACGCAGGACTATTCACCTCGGTTGACGCACGAACCGGATCATTCCAGATCCTGCGTCAACGCGAGCGAACAGGGCGGAGTTGCTGCCGTGCGGGGATGCGACTATTTTGACTGTCTTGAAATCATCAACCACGAAGCTTGGGCCTTTGCGTCATCAAACGCGTCCGGCAGTCTCGTCCGCGAGCCTGTAGAAATCGACACCGGGAACTGGTCTATTCTGGTTGCAGAAGTTGCCAGAAGGTTTGCGCAGTCCGAACCAGAGCCGGATAAGTTCCGGCGGGCACTGTGGCTCTACACCGTTGGCCTGGGCCATGTCACCCAAACCCAGCATTACGAGGGGTCAACAGCCATTCAGACGACCCAGGCCACGCTGGGGTCGTGGGGCGCCGAAATCGATGATCTTCACGCGACGGGAATCCGGCTGTCGGAGGAGGTGAGCCAACGCGCCTTTCAGGTGCGCGAGATGCTGGACGCCGCGTTGGCGGACGCCTGGCATCGGCTGATAGCCGGTGTCGGTGTGCACCTGCCGGCTGAAACCTGTGAGAAGATCGATCTACCCGCGGCCGCTGCGCCAATTGTCCAGCCTGGGTGGAGTCGGACTGCCCGCGATGCGGTCCAGGTTCCGGACCGTCGGCCGGGCGGACAGCGCAAGTGGAAGGACAAGACCGAGGCAGACCGGATGGCCAGGGACCGGCGGAAGATCGAGAAGAGCATCGTCGCGATGACGTTTTCGGCTCACGAAGGAGACCGTGAGCTGCTTCGGGCGCTCGCCGCCGCGTCGCGGGCTTCCGACACGGCCCGCCTCGCCCGGATCGCCAGGACGCTGGGGCTGCTGTGCTCCGGACCGCAGAGCGGCTGAACCGGTGGGAATGGTCCCCTCCCGGCTGTGTCACGGCCGTGGGCAGGCGGAGCGTGGATCTCCGCTCTGCCTGCCCACGGCCGTTTCCCGGATTGGGCGGTCCTCAGACCTGATCGAGCAGCATGCCCATCATGTCGTGCACCCCTGCGAGATAGATCGCCGCGTCGGCCGGCGTCTCGAAGCGCAGGACTTGGTGTCCGCGGATCAGCAGGCACCCATCGGCGCCGGATGAGCGGCTGGCGTGTCTCACATCGTAGCCTGCCATATGTGCGATCTGAACGACGCGTGCCAGAATGTCGCCTCTCATCGCCGGCCTCCGCTGCGGCGGTGATGGACAGTGCGGCGGCGCGCGCCATCCCCTCGTACCCTGTACACGCTGACGAACTGGCCGCTGTCCGCAGTGACGGTGCGATCCAGCTGATAGCCGAGTCGCAGCATGGTCCCGTCGACCAGACGGCCGGCGCGGTCGAGCCGGCGGCGGCTGAGCGGCTCAGCCAGGTCCACTTCCAGTCGGCACTCCGAGCCGCAGCCGCCAGTCATCGTGCGGCTCTCGGCGGCGATCGGGTCCAGGTCGCCGACGACATTGTCGCGAATGGCCTTCATGACCTCTTCCGCGTCCGCCGCAGTCGGCGCATGCACCCGTGCGCTCAACCGGGTGCCTGACCGGAACATGACGACTGATACGGGACGGTGATGGGATAGGAGCATCAGATAGTCATCCCTGCTGGTTGTCGTAGAACGGCTCCGTCGCGCGATGTCGCGAACGGGCCAAGCAGCAGGGCAGGAGCGGTGGTGTCGAGTGCGACCGTTGTTCAGTTGCTGGAATGTATGTGGGTTCAGATTTCCGGGCCGGATCCAGGCAGCGTCATTAATTCCGCTGATACGCGCCGGTCGCGTCATGGTGCCAGAGCAATCGCTAGAAGGGGTTTGGCGTTAGGATTCCATCCGTTTCGGAAATGTGATTCATAGGAACCCTCAGTTTTGGAGGGCGCCATGGTGGAAGCTTCGGGAACGGTTCTGGGCTTCTTCACGAGCGTTGAGGACCCGCGCCAGCGGGGCAAAGTGGTCTACCGGCTGGACGAGATCCTGCTGATCGTGCTGGCGGGGGCTGACAACATGGTCGAGGCGGCGGGCTTTGCCCGTATGAACCTTGAGGCGTTGCGCGGGATCCGGCCGTTGGCGCGCGGCGTGCCGAGCCACGACACTCTGACCGACGTGGTCAACGCGCTCGACCCCGGCACCTTCGAGGAGTGCTTCGAGAGCTGGATCGGGGCGATCCGGCCCGACGCGCCGGACCTGATCGCGATCGACGGCAAGACCTCGCGACGCAGCGGCGACGCACGCACCGGCCGGCGCCCGCTGCACACCCTGTCGGCCTACGCGCGCGAGCAGCGGCTGGTCCGGCCCAGGAGGTCGTGGACGGCAAGTCGAACGAGCGGGTCATGATCCCCTCGCTGCTCGACAAGCTGCGCCTGAAGGGCTCGCTGGTGACGATCGACGCGGCTGGCAGCTACCGGCCGATCGCCGCCCAGATCGTCGAGGCCGGGGCGGATTACCTGCTCGCGGTCAAGGCCAACCAGCCCAAGCTGCTGGCCGGGATCAAGGCGGCGCTCGAGCAGGCCGCGCCGGAAACGGTCCAACGCTGCGAGACCGAGGACACCGGGCACGGCCGCCGGGAGCGGCGGCGCTGCACAGTGGTGCCGGCCCCGGCCGGGCTCGGCGGCAAGACGCCTTGGGCCGGGCTCCGGTACGTCGCCGCCGTGGAGGGCACGGTGCTGCGCGACGGCAAGATGACCACCCTCACCCGGTACTACATCACCTCGCGGAACCTGACGGCGGACCAGTTCCTGGAGGCGGTCTGGGGGCATTGGTCCATTGAGAATTCGGTCCGTTGGGTTCTGGACGTCGTCTTCGGCGACGACTACTCCCGCCTGCGCTCCCAGTTCGGTCCCCGCAACATGGCCCTGGTCCAACGCATCGCCCTTAACCTGATCCGGCTCAGGCCCTCGGGCAAGGACAGTCTCACGGTCAAGCGCAAAAAAGCCGGTTGATCAGGCGCTTACCTCATCGAAACCATCGCAGGCACCGCCGCCTGAACCTGCCCAGCCTAACCATGCGGCTTTTGTTCCCACTTCAAGCGATCCCCCTGATGGTGCCGACCTCTTGCTCCAGAGAGAATGTTAGGGTTTTGATCCTCCCGCATTTTCCGTGGTTCAACGCTTCAGCGCCGTGCTCTAAAGCGGATATCTCGTTGAGATCGATTTGCCCAGGCGGCGGATTTTCGCCGAAATCGCATCCGGACAGATGTGGCCACAACCAGGATCTTCACCATTGCCACGGAAAGTGCGGGAGAACCCAACCTTAGGTGACGACTTTGATCAAGCCCTTCATTATGCATCACCACAATACGGTGGGTGAGATGGGTGATCGACCAGGACCTTCTGAGACCTGACGGTGCCGCTTGTCGAAAATTCCCGCGGGTGCCGGTGCGACGAGAACGGACCCTTATCTCCGGCATGGAACCGTCGCCCCGCATTCTGTCCAGTGCTGTTTCTATCGGACCCTTCCTGACCGTGGACGAGGTCGCACAAATCTTGCGCGTTGAGCCGAAAGAGATACTGAGGCTTATTCGGATGCGGGTTCTCGGTCACCATAGGATCGGCCGGAGTCTCTGCGTCTCGGAGAACCAGCTGATACGCTTCGTCAATGACATGAGGATCGATCCATGCCACGCAAACCTGACTACGACCACGTCGAGCTCGCCCGGCGACCGGACAGCCCCTACTGGCAGTATCGCTACTACGATCCCTTTAGCCGCAAAGTTCGATTCCGTTCAACCGGAACGGCGGACCAAGCGGAGGCTCAGCGTCTCCTGCGCGACGTCATCAGATCCGGCGGTGCCAGCACCTTCAAAACCGATCCGCAGCCGAAGACCGTCGTCCTGACCGTGCCCGGTGCTTTGCAGGCCTATTACGACCGGTACGCCTGTAACATAGCCAGTGCCGTCCAGGCAAAGATCGCGATGAGGCACCTGACCAGCTATCATGGGCCTCTGCCCGTAGTCGACCTCTCGGAGGAATGCCAGCAGGAATACGTCAACCATCGCCTCGAGGAGGGCATAAGTCCCAAAACGATTTCCCGCGAGCTGTCGGTGCTCCGCGCGAGCCTGTATTTCGCCAAGGAAAAAGACCCGTCGTTGACGATCCCAACGATCCTCGATGTTCCCGAACTCGAGCCTCGCGGACGGTGGCTGAAGCTCGAAGAGTTCAACAAGCTACTGGAAAAAACAAAGTCTCCGCACATCCGGCTTTACATGCTGCTGGGCATCGCGACTGCTGGCCGACCGAGCGCTATCCTCGACCTGCGTTGGGACCAAGTCGATTTCGGCAGCAGGGTCATCTATCTCAATCCGCAGGGACGAGCCCAGACTGCCAAGAAGCGCCCGATCGTCCGGATGACGGAGATCCTTTACCAGGCGCTCCTCAAGGCCCACGCGGAACGGCGGACCGACTACGTCATCGAGTACGGCGGCTACGCCGTGAACTCGATCAGGACTGCCTTCCGGGAAGCCGCTGCCTTGGCGGGCTTCGCCAAAGGGGACGTGACGCCCTACGTGCTGCGCCATACCGCCGCCACCTGGATGGCGCAGGACGGCGTGCCGCTGTGGGAGATCGCGAATTATCTCGGACACAAAACGACCCGGATGGTGGAAAAGTACTATGCCCATTTCGATCCGGGTTACCAGGAGAAGGCCAGGGCGGCGCTCGACCGCCGGCTCGACGCGATCGCCGATGCACCCCAGCTGCACCCCAGACGGGCCATGGGCGAGCGGAAAGAGTTGCGCGCCGCGCAACCCGGTCCGGAAAAGCCAATGAAATCAGTTCAAAAGATGGTGGGCGCGACAGGGATTGAACCTGTGACCCCTACGATGTCAACGTAGTGCTCTCCCGCTGAGCTACGCGCCCATCTTTTTGCCTGCGAGGCAGTGCCCCGCTGCGGTGGAGCGGTGATTAGCAAACCGCGGACGGCCCTGCAAGCCCTCTCGTTCATCAAAACGCAAAAAGCTTCATCCCGCGGACAGTCCGGCCTGCCCCGCCCCGGCCCTCGCCATCACCAGATGACAGAACCGTCTGATTCGGCTACACAAGATTGACCATGGATCGCCACTTCGACGCCGATGCGGACCGCGCCCGGGTTTTCGAAATCCTGGAGCCACCGGTCCAGACGCTCCCGCTGGTGCTGGCTTCGCCGCACAGCGGTGCCTTGTACCTGCCCGAATTCCTGGCCGCCTCCAGGCTTGACGGTTTCGCGCTCCGCAAGTCGGAGGACAGTTTCGTCGACGAGATCTTCCTGGCAGCCCCCTTGCTCGGGGCGCCGCTGATCCGGGCGCTGTTTCCGCGGGCCTTCCTGGACGCCAACCGGGAGGCGTTCGAGCTGGACCCGGAGATGTTCGCCGACGCCCTTCCGGCCTACGTCAACACCCGCTCGCCCCGCGTCGCCGCCGGCCTGGGGACCATCGCGAAGGTGGTCGCGAACGGGGAGGAGATCTATCGCGGCAAGCTGCGCTTCGCCGAAGCGCTGGGCCGGGTCAACCGGTTCTACCACCCCTACCATGCGGCGCTGAAGCGCCTGATCGACCAGACCCGCCAGCGCTTCGGCTATTGCGTGCTGGTCGACTGTCATTCCATGCCCTCCACCGGCGTCCCGGCCGACGGGCCGTCGGGCCGGTCCAAGGTGGATTTCGTCCTGGGCGACTGCTACGGCAGTTCCTGCACGCCGCTGCTGATCGAGACCGCCGAACGCGCGCTCCGCGCCCATGGATACGTCGTCAACCGCAACACCCCCTATGCCGGCGGCTTCACCACCCGGCATTACGGACGGCCGCGCATGGGGATCCATGCGCTCCAGGTCGAGATCAACCGGTCGCTCTACATGGACGAGCGCACGATCACCCGGAAACCCTATATCTCGACCCTGTCCGACCATATGGAGCGGCTGATCGACATCCTCGCCAAGGTCCGCATCCCGAGGGCCGACTGACCGACGGGACCGCGGACCAACCGCTCGCCTACCGCGCCGCCGGGGCGAAGCGGGCGAGGTCCCCCACGTAGGTCTTGGGCAGCGGCCAGGCGAGATCTCCGTGCTTGCTGGTTCCCAGGCCGAGCCTGACCAAGCCCTCGACCTGGACGACCGCCGCGGCCACGCCGTCGATCACCGGCAGGCCGACCTCGCGCTGGACCCTGGCCACCAAGTCGGCCATGCCGGCGCAACCCAGGACGATGGCGCCGCAACGGTCCTCGGCCGCGGCCCGCCGGCACTCCGCGACGATCGCCCGGAAGACCGGACCGCCGCCCTCGCCCGCTTCCTCCCCGGTGCCTTCCAGGTCGAGCACGGGGATGTCGGTGCCGCGCACCTTGCGGCAGGCGCGGTGCATGCCGTAGCGCTCGACCAGATGCTCGGCGATCACGCAGGTCCGGGTCAGCGTCGTCACGATGGAAAATCCGGTCGAGATGAAGCTCGCCGCATGCATCGCGGCCTCGGCGATGCCGACCACCGGTCCGGTCGCGACCTCGCGGGCGGCCAGCAGGCCGGGGTCCCCGAAGCAGGCGATGACATAGCCGTCGCACCCCTCGGCCTCGCCCTTCCTGACCTCCTCCAGGACGCCCAGGACGCTGACGGCCTCGTCGTAATGGCCTTCGATCGATACCGGGCCGGCGGCGGGATTGACCGCGACGATCTCCGTTCCCGGCGCGGCGATCGCGCGCGCCGCCTCGCCGATCTTCGCCGTCATGCCGGCCGTCGTGTTGGGGTTGATCACCTTGATCCGCATGGCGGGTCTCCCGAGGTCGGTTGCGAATGGTTCCGTTAGACGCGCATCCTCGGCGTCCTTGAAATTCAGGTCAACGAATGCCTTCCTAGTGAAAATGGATTTTCATACCGGTACCTTGGCGGGATGGAAGCCCCAAGCATCCCCCAGTCGCTGTCCGCACGGATCCGCTCCTGCTACGGCGACCTGTCGCCGACCGACCGGCGGCTGGCCGACCTGATGCTCGAATATCCCGGCGACATCGCCAGCTATTCCGCGTCCGAGCTGGCGCGCCTCGCCAACTCGTCCAACGCGGCGGTCAGCCGCTTCGTCCAGCGCCTGGGATTCCGCAATTACGAGGAATTGCGGGTGCTGGCGCGGGAGGCGAAATCCTGGGGCTCGCCGCTCTACCTGCTGAACCAGGCCCAGCCGGGCTCCGGACCCGATTTCGTCCAGGCGCACCTGAAGACATGCGCGGACAACATCGCCGGCAGCTTCCAGCAGATCGACCCGGCCGTGATCGAAGACCTTGCCGGCGCCGTCGCGTCGGCCCGGCAGGTCTGGTTGGTCGGGTTCCGCAACAGCTATTTCCTCGCGGGATACCTGCGCTGGCAGTTCATCCAGGTGCGCGACGGCGTCCGGCTGCTGCCGGCGGCCGGCGAGACGCTGGGCGAGTATCTGGCAGGCTTCGGGCCGGACGACATCGCGATCGTCTTCGGCCTGCGCCGCCGCCTGCCGGAAATAGGCCGGATCGTCACGGCCGCGCGGCGCGCCGGCACCCGCATCGCCTATGTCGCCGACCATGGATTGACCGAGGATCCGGGGGCCACTTGGTTCCTGCGCTGCGACACCCGCTCCCACGGGCCGTTGGACAACCATGTCGCGGTGCTGGCGCTCTGCCATGTGCTGGCGAACCAGGTGATCGCCAGGACCGGCACCGAAGGCCGAAAGCGCTTGTCCTCGATCGAGGAAATGCACGAGAACCTGGACGAGTTCTGATCCGGGCACCGGCCGGCATCTGTTCCGGAAAGTATCAAGGGGACTTCGACATGGATTTCAGCGACTGGATCGGCCGGAGCGAGACGGTATCGGACACCGTGACCGCGACTCCCTACGCCGCCCTGTCCGCCACGCTCGACCGGCCGGCCGACCGGCCGCCCGACGGCACTCCCCTGCCCGCCCTGTGGCACTGGCTCTATTTCCTGCCGCTGCACCGGCAATCCGAGATCGGTCCCGACGGGCACGCCAGGCGGGGCGGCTTCCTGCCGCCGGTGCCGCTGCCGCGGCGCATGTGGGCCGGCAGCCGGTTCGAATTCCACCGGCCGGTCCGGGTCGGCGACTGCGTGACACGCGTCTCAACCATCCAGGACGTGACGGAGAAATCCGGCCGCACCGGTCCCCTGGTCTTCGTGAAGGTGCGGCACGAGATCGGAACGGCCGGCGCCGCCGATGCTCCCTCCGATCCGGCGATCACCGAATTCCACGAAATCGTCTACCGCGAGGCGCCGAAGCCCGGCGACTCCGCCCCTGCTCCCCGGGAAGCCCCGTCCGATGCCGCCTGGGAGCGGGAATGGCGGCCCGACGACGTCCTGCTGTTCCGCTACTCCGCGCTGACCTTCAACGGCCACCGCATCCATTACGACCGCCGCTACGTCACCGAGACCGAAGGCTATCCCGGCCTGGTCGTCCACGGGCCGCTGATCGCCACCCTGCTGCTCGACCAGCTGCGCCACCGCCTCCCCGACGCGGAGGTCGCCCGCTACGAGTTCCGAGCGGTCCGCCCGACCTTCGACACCAACCCCTTCTTCGTGTGCGGCAGGCCGGAACCGGACGGCAGGACCTTCCGTCTCTGGGCGAGGGACCACGAAGGCTGGCTCACCATGGAAGCGACGGCGGTGATCCGATGAGCGCCGGTTCCCTCCGCCCGCTCGCCGGGATCACGGTCGTCACCCTGGAGCACGCCATCGCCGCCCCCTTCGCGACGCGCCAGCTCGCCGACCTGGGCGCCCGGGTGATCAAGGTGGAGCGGCCGGGCGTCGGGGATTTCGCCCGCGGCTACGACGAGCGGGTCAAGGGTCTTGCGTCGCACTTCGTCTGGACCAACCGATCCAAGGAAAGCCTGACCCTCGACCTCAAGGACGCGGAGGCGCAGGACATCCTGAAGCGCCTGATCCGGGAGCAGGCCGACGTCGTGGTCCAGAACCTGGCCCCCGGGGCGGCATCCCGCCTCGGCCTCTCTTACGATGCCCTGGCCGCGGAGAAGCCCGGCATCATCGTCTGCGACATCTCCGGCTACGGCAACGACGGCCCCTACCGCGACCGCAAGGCCTACGACCTGCTGATCCAGGGCGAGGCGGGGTTCCTCTCGGTCACCGGCACTCCCGACACGCCGTCCAAGGCGGGAGCCTCGGTGGCGGACATCGCCGCCGGGATGTACGCCTATTCCAGCATCCTGGCGGCCCTGTTCCACCGGGCGAACACGGGCCGGGGCCGGCACATCGACATTTCCATGCTGGAGTCGCTGGTGGAGTGGATGGGCTATCCGCTCTACTACGCCCATGACGGCGCACCCCCGCCGGCGCGGGCCGGCGCCAGCCACGCCACCATCTATCCCTACGGCCCGTTCCCCACGGGCGACGGCCGGACCGTCCTGCTGGGATTGCAGAACGAGCGGGAATGGGTAGCATTCTGCGAGCTGGTGCTGCGGCGGCCCGATCTGGCGGCCGACGAGCGCTTCTCCAGCAATTCCCGGCGCCACGCGGCGCGCGACGACCTCGGCCGCATCATCGCCGAGGTATTCTCGGCTCTCACCGCCGAGCAGGTGATCGCCCGGCTGGAGGAGGCCCGCATCGCCAACGGCCGCGTCAACGACATGGCCGACGTCTGGGACCACCCGCAACTGGCCACGCGCGGCCGCTGGCGAGAGGTCGGATCCGAACAGGGCCCCATCCCGGCGCTGCTGCCGCCGGGATTTCCCGGCGACGGCGACGCCCGCATGGATCCGGTCCCGGCGCTCGGCCAGCACACGGACGCCATCCTGGCGGCGCTCGGCTATACCGCCGACCGGATCGGCCGGCTGCGCGCCGCCAAGGTGATCTGAAGGGGGAGGCCCGGCGGCTCCCTCACGGGCATGTGACCGGGCGGCACCCGACCGTGACTGGCATCGGCCGGCACGGCGGACCAGATCAACCTCGTAGGAACCACCCAGGCGGAGGAAGCGCCATGAAGACGAAGTTCACCATGCCGCCCGTCGGGCGCCGGCTGGCGCTGGCCCTCGGGCTCCTGCTGGGAGCGACCGCCGCGAGCGCCGCCCAGGATACGCCCCTGGCCGCGACGGAAAGCGTCATTCTCGCCGGCGGCTGCTTCTGGTGCGTCGAATCCGACTTCGACAAGGTGCCCGGCGTCGTCGAGACGGTCTCCGGATATGCCGGGGGCCACACGCCGAACCCGACCTATAAGATGGTTTCCGCCGGCGGCACCGGGCATCTGGAGGTGGTCCGCATCACCTACGATCCGGCCAAGGTCAGCTTCGGCCAGCTCATCTCCTATTTCTGGCGGACCGTCAATCCGACCGATGCCGGCGGCCAGTTCTGCGACCGGGGAGACAGCTACCGGACCGCGATCTTCGTCTCCTCTCCGGAACAGCGGAAGTTGGCGGAGGACAGCAAGGCGGGGATCGAAAAGCTGCTCGGCAGGCCGGTGGTGACGCCGGTGATCCCGCTCGACCCGGCCTCCTTCACCCCGGCCGAGGACTATCATCAAGATTTCCACAACACCAACAATCTGAAATACAGCTTCTACAGGTACCGTTGCGGCCGCGACGAGCGATTGGCGGATCTGTGGGGCGACGCCGCCGGCAAATGGCCGCCGGCCCCGGTTCCCCAAAGTTGACCGGCCCGGACCGGATAACGCAACACAGCCCTGAGGCAGCCGGCCATTGCGATGCAGCATCGTCGGTGTTACACACCGACGATGCTGCATCGCATTACGCCGCCCTGATCCCCGGATCTTCAGCCGTTTTGCCCGGCGCCTGCCTGGACAGGCAGCCGCAGCGTCCGTCGTGCCTTTCGCTCACGGGCCGCCCCGACGCAGTCGGAGATGCCGCCCCGGTCCCATTCAGGTTTCAATGACTCCCGATATTGCCAGACTCCGTTCGGAGTGGTTCGGCAACGTGCGAGGCGACGTGCTCGCCGGCATCGTCGTCGCACTTGCCCTTATTCCCGAAGCGATCGCCTTCTCGATCATCGCGGGCGTCGATCCCAAGGTCGGTCTCTACGCCTCCTTCGTCATCGCGGTCACTATTTCCATCGTCGGCGGACGGCCGGGCATGATCTCGGCCGCCACCGGCGCCATGGCCCTCCTGATGATCGACCTGGTCCAGGATCATGGGCTCGATTACCTGTTCGCCGCCACCCTGCTGACCGGCGCCCTTCAGATCGTCGTCGGGCTGCTGAAACTGGGCCGCTACATGCGGTTCGTCTCGCGCTCGGTCATGACCGGCTTCGTGAACGCGCTGGCGATCCTGATCTTCATGGCGCAGTTGCCGGAATTCGCCGGCGCCAATTGGCAGGTGTACGCCATCGTCGCGGCGGGGCTGGGCATCATCTACCTGCTGCCCCTGGTCACCACCGCGGTGCCGTCGCCCCTGGTCGCGATCGTGGCGCTGACCGCCGTCGCCATCCTGACCGGCGCCGACGTGCGGACGGTCGGCGACATGGGGGAGCTGCCCGGCACGCTCCCAACCTTCCTGATCCCGGACGTCCCGCTGAACCTGGAAACCCTCGGCATCATCCTGCCGGTCGCGGTCACCCTCACCGTCGTGGGTTTGCTGGAATCGCTGCTGACGGCGTCGATCGTCGACGACCTGACCGACACCCGGAGCGACAAGCACGCCGAGACCCGCGGCCAGGGCATCGCCAACATCGCGTCGGGCCTGTTCGGCGGCATGGCGGGCTGCGCCATGATCGGCCAGTCCGTCATCAACGTGAAGTCCGGCGGGCGAGGCCGGCTGTCCGCCTTCGTCGCCGGGGTGGGCCTGCTGTTCCTGATCCTGGTGCTTCAGTCCTGGGTCGTCCAGATCCCCATGGCGGCGCTGGTGGCCGTCATGATCATGGTGTCGATCGGCACCTTCAACTGGGGCTCGGTCCGCCAGCTGCGCACCATGCCGGTCAGTTCCTCGATCGTGATGATCGCCACGACCCTCACCACCGTCTTCACCCACGACCTGTCCAAGGGCGTCCTGGCCGGGGTCCTGCTCAGCGCCCTGTTCTTCGCCCGCAAGGTCGCCCACTTCGTCGCGGTCGAAAGCACCCTGGCGGAGGATGGCCGTTCCCGGACCTACAAGGTCTACGGCCAGCTCTTCTTCGCCTCGGCCGACGATTTCATCGCCCGGTTCGATTTCCAGGAAAGCCTCGAACGCGTCGAAATCGACCTGACCGGCGCCCACCTGTGGGACTACACCGCGGTCGGCGCCATCGACAAGGTCGTGCTGCGGTTCCGCCGGGAAGGCGCCGATGTCCATCTGATCGGGCTGAACCAGCCCAGCAGCACGCTGCTCGACCGCCTGGGCGTCCACGACAAGCCGGATGCAGCGCAGCAGCTCGGCGGTCACTGAGAAGAACCGGAGAAAACCAGCCATGAAAAGCATCCTGCTCTGCCTGGATGGATCGGTCTATGCCCGCAGCGTCTGCGAGCACGCCGCCTGGTTCGCCAGCCGCCTGGAAGCGTCGGTCGATCTCCTGCACGTGGTGGATATCCGGGAGCGCGCCCCGGCCGGGCGCCAGGACCTCAGCGGCAGCATCGGCATAGAGACCTTGGACCACCTGATGAGCGAGATGGTCGACCAGGACCATGCCCGGTCCCGGACCGCCCAGCTGATCGGCCGGCATCTCCTCGACGAGGGCCGGTCGATCCTGAAAGAGGCCGGCGTCGCGAACACGACGGCCAGCCTGCGCAACGGCGCGGTGGTCGATGCGGTCCAGGACCTGTCGGCCAAGGCCGACCTGATCGTCATGGGCAAGCGCGGCGAAGGCGTCGATTTCGCATCGGGCCATTTGGGGTCGAACCTGGAGCGGGTCGTCCGCGCGGTCGATCGCCCCTGTCTGGTGGCCGCCCGCGCCTTCAAGCCCATCGAACGCGTCCTGATCGCCTATGACGAAGGCAAGAGCGCCCGGCGCGCCGTCAGCTTCCTGGCGAACTCTCCCGGCTTCAAGGATCTGGACATCCACCTGGTCCTCGCCTCCGACCGGCCCGGCGACTCCGAGGTGACCAAGGCGCTCGCCTGGGCCGAGGGGGAACTGTCTTCCGCCGGGCTCAAGGCCGCGTGCCGGATCGTCCAGGGCGAGCCGGAAGCGGTCATCACCGGCACGGTGGCGTCCGACGGCATCGACCTCCTGGTCATGGGCGCCTACGGCCACTCCCGCATCCGCAACCTGATCATCGGCAGCACGACCACCGGGATGATCCGCGACTGCCGGATCCCCGTGCTCCTGTTCCGGTGAGTCCGGGGCGCACCGATCCGCTCCGTCACCGGCCCGCGGAAGCGCCCTTCACCCACCAGGCGTCGAACGCGATGCCGTAGGGCGGCGGATCCCGGGGATGCTCCAGCTTGTCCCAGTAGGCGACCCGGGCCACGCCGGCATACCAGTGCGGGATGACGTAATGCCCCCACAGCAGCACCCGGTCCAGCGCCGCGGCGCGGGCGCGCAGGTCCTCGCGGGTATCGGCGGCGATCAGCAGGTCGACCAACTGGTCCACCGCCTCGCTGCGGATACCCGCATAGTTGCGGCTGCCCGGCCGGTCGGCCGCGGCCGATGTCCAGAAGTCGCGCTGCTCGTTGCCGGGCGACAGAGACTGTCCCCAGACGGCCGTGGTCATGTCGAAATCGAAGTCGCTGATCCGGTTCTGATACTGGGCGGTGTCCACGGTCCGCACGCGGGCGTCGATCCCCAGCCGGCGCAGGTTCCCGATGAACGGCAGCGCCACCCGTTCCAGCGACGGGCTGTTGAGAAGAATCGTGAACTCCAGCGGCCGTCCGGTCTCCGCATCGACCCGGCGGCCGTCCCGGATCACCCAGCCGGCCTCCTCCAGAAGTTCGCGGCCCTTCAGCAGGTTCTCGCGCACGGCGGTCCGGCTTCCGGCGGACGGCGGGTTGTAGCGTTCCGTGAAGACCTCGTCCGGGACCTTTCCGCGCAGGGGCTCCAGGATCTTCAGCTCCGCCTCGCCGGGCAGGCCCTCCGCCTCCAGGTCGGAGTTCTCGAAGTAGCTGTCGGCGCGTTGATAGGCGCCGTAGAACAGCACCGAATTCGCCCACTCGAAGTCGAAGGCGTGGGCGATCGCGTAGCGCACCCGGGGATCGGCGAAGACGGGCCGGCGCGTGTTGAACACGAAGCCCTGCATGCCTGCCGGCGTCTCGACCTCGATTTCCTCCATCGTGATCCTGCCGGCCTCGACCGCCCGCCTGTCATAGGCGGTCGCCCAGTTCTTCGCGACGTTCTCGACCCGGAAATCCACCAGCCCGCCGTTGAAGGCCTGGAGCGCCACCGTCGGGTCGAGATAATAATCGTAACGCAGGGTGCCGAAGTTGAACCGGCCGACATTGACCGCCAGGTCCTTGCCCCAATAGTCCGGGACCCGCTCGTAGGTGATCGAGCGGCCGGCGTCGACGCGCGCGATCCCGTAGGGGCCGCTGCCGAGCGGCGGATCCAGCGTCGTCCGGTCGAAGGTCCGGTCCTGCCAGTAATGCTTCGGCAGGACCGGAAGCTGCCCCAGGATCAGGGGCAGTTCGCGGTTGTCGCCCGGCGCGAAGGTGAACCTGACCGTGCGCTCCCCCGTCCGCTCGACCTTCGCGACATTGGCATAGTAGGCCCGGTAGAACGGATGTGCCTCGCGCAGCGTGTCGAAGGTGAAGATGACGTCCTCCACCCCGATCGGCTGGCCGTCGTGGAACCGGGCCTCGGGCCGCAGGGTGAAGGCGACCCAGGCGCGGTCCGCCGGCAGTTCGACGCTTTCGGCGACGAGCGGATACTGGGTGAACGGCTCGTCCAGCGACTCCACCATCAGCGTGTCGAAGGTATTGGCGATGCCGGCCGCCGCCACTCCCCGGATCGTGAAGGGATTGAGCGTGTCGAACCCGCCGAGCGCCGACAGCACCACGGAACCGCCCTTCGGAGCATCCGGGTTGACATAGTCGAAGCGGTCGAAACCCGGAGGATATTTCGGCTCCCCGTACATGGCCAGGCCATGCCGCGGCGGATCGTCCGCCGCGAGCACCGCGATCCCCGCCGGAAGCGTCAGCAGCCATGAAACGAGGACGACTAGCGATGTACCAAGCCTAGCCATCGGCATTGCCATCGCTGAAAGCGGATCCCGTCATGTCTGACCTTTCCCGATTCAAGCCGTCGCCTCAGGGAACACGCGGGCGGGAGGGTTGGGTGCAGGCGATTTGCACGGTGATGCCGCAGCGGAGATCACCTCATGTCCCGGGGCTGGGCCATTCATCGACGTGCTTGCGTCGCGAGAATCGTGGCGACCGCTGCCGGACCGATACCCGCGCGGGCACCGATCTCGCCCAGGGTTTCGCCGCCCGAGACTTCGATATTCGCGGACTTCAGTTTGGCGACGGCATCGCTCGGAGTCATTCCGAACGCCGGAGCGGCGGACTCCAGCGTGGCACCGGACAGGGCACGGAATACGGCACCGGGACTCGCATTCGACGTATCGCCCGTAATCGCAGTAAAGACGATGCTTGCGACGAGGCTTGTGGATAGAACGGCGAGAGCCGTATTGCGCCTCAGGTACGCGGTAAAGGGCCTCCAGTTTCTCGCAAGGTGCCATATCGCCACGGCCGAGAATGCGATGCTCAACCATTCATGAGAGAATCTGACGAGTCCGGCTTTCCAGTGGAGCAGAAGCATGATCCCCGTGATCGTCGAGACGATGAAAGCGACGAACGTGACGGGGGTGACGACATCCCGTGTCGGGATTCCAGCTTTTGGGAACATGGGGAAACCACCTCGGTGGACGATCATTCATATCCACTCAGGTGTAGCGCTGCAGCGTAACCGCCGTATGTCCCGAACGGAACAGGCTTGTAACGGAATGTAACGGCGCCCAATCCGATCCGGTCTCCCGCCCCTTTCGGCCCACGGAATCGGGAACATCCGCCGCGCCCGAAGGTTGGCCTTGGGACACCTTCGGATCACGAAACGAGGCAGAGATGATCAGCAGCTTCCGCAAATCCGCCGTCTTCGCCGCCGCGCTGGCTGCATCGGCACTGGCCCTTCCCGCGGCGGCCCAGCAGCAGACGACGCCCCCGAACCCGACCACTCCCGCCCTCGGCACGGCGACGCTCAACAACGCCGAGGGCCAGGCGATCGGGACGGTCGCCTTCGTCGAGACACCCAACGGCGTGCTGATCCAGGCGCGGATCAATCCCGGCAGCGGCCTCGCTTCGGGAATGCACGGTTTCCATATCCATGAGAACGGGACCTGCGAACCGCCGAACTTCCAGTCCGCCGGCGGTCACTTCAACCCGGACAACCACGAGCACGGCTTCCTGTCCCCGCGCGGCGTCCATGCCGGCGACCTGCCCAATATCTGGGTCGCATCGGACGGGGCCGCCCAGGCCGACTTCATGACCGACGCGGTGACGTTCCGCGGAGGATCGAACAGCCTGGTCAAGCCGGGCGGCACCTCGATCCTCATCCATGGGTCGCCGGACGACTATACGACCAATCCGGCGGGTAGTTCCGGCGATCGGGTCGCCTGCGGCGTCATCACCCAGACGGCTTCCCGCTAGGCGCAAGGCAACCGGGGAGGGTCGGACCGCCCCTCCCCGGATAACGCCTCACCGGCCGTTCACGCCGGTTCCGATCAGGTGAACCGGCATGAGGAAGACCGCCAGGAGGAACAGCACCAGGGCGACGATCAGAAGGACGAACGCCTTGCTGCGGTCCCGCTCGGCGTCCACGTTGCTGGCCAATGCCTCGTCGTAGGCCCGGTGGAAGTAATCGATCTCGGACTGCGCTTCCCTGACGGCCTCGATCCGATCGAAGTCGTCCAGGACGAGGCGCCGGTCCAGCTTGACCAGGCGCGCCATTGCCATGAACATCGCGGCGAGCGACGCCAGGCAGAGGCTGATCATGACCATCGTCACCGGCTCGCGCCACCGGGATACGTCCAGATACTGCGCGAACGAGACGAAGCCGAAGATCGAGAAGGAAATGATCGACACCGGCACGCTCAGGAGCGACTGGACGTTCGACCGCCGGGACCGTTCGGCAAGATACAGGCTCTTCAGGCTGTCGGTGGAAATCAGCCGCCCCGCATGCCCTTCGTCATGGTGCTTGTCCTCTTGGCTTTCCTTGGCGTCATGATGCTCTTGCACGGTAAACCTCATCGCGGCCGCAGAACGGCGTGAAGCCCGGCACGTTCCGCGTTGCGCAGGGCGGCGCGTAGCCCGGCCTCGTCGGCATGGCGCTCCCGAAGGCGCCGGCCCTCGCATGTCGCCTCGACCCGGTCGGACGCGAACGGCCAGGGATCGACGGTCAGGTCGGCCAAATCGCCGTTCCGCGCCCGGATGGTCAGGCTCGCCCGGTCGTTTCCGACCGTGGGAACGTCGGGGATGACGGCTCCGCCCTCCTCGATCCC
The DNA here is from genome assembly GCF_016653635.2 of Skermanella sp. TT6. Lineage (NCBI taxonomy): Bacteria > Pseudomonadati > Pseudomonadota > Alphaproteobacteria > Rhodospirillales > Azospirillaceae > Skermanella > Skermanella cutis. The sequence continues at coordinate 1,095,643 of NZ_CP067420.1, read as the reverse complement.
CCAGCAGACCTCCAGCGACATGCGGTCGGTCGCCGCGACCAGCCGACGGTTCCGCTCCACCGCCTCGGGCGCCACATCGGCCGCCAGCCTCGGGTCGGCGCCCAGTACCTCCAGCGCCGCGCACTGGAAGGCATGCTGATCCTCCAGGAAATCCCGGACCAGCCGCGCATCGTCGGGCGAGGCCTTGTCGAAATCGAAGTACGAGGAATAGATCGTGTCGGCGTGCAGCGAGACGAGCAGCGCCGGATATCGCCCGAACACCTCGGCACGCTCGACGCCCTCCGTCCACAGCGCAGTGTGGACCGCGGGCCCGAGTTCCCGGAATTCATGGGGCCTGCCGGTCTCATGGTTCAGCGTCGGCGCGGTCTCCCAGGATAGCCAGCCGATGTCATGCAGTTCCGCGCCGAGGCAGACTTCCTCGTACGGCGCAGGCCGCGCGAAACCATCGTTGCCCCAGGCCCGCACGAACTGGCCGGCCAGCCAGGAATGGCTCGGCTGCCCGATCGCGATCACGCCGTCGCCGTCTTTCCGGAAAAGCATGGAGCCCGTCCCTGGTTCGTCACCTCCCCCGACTGAACAAAAAAAAGGGGCCGTGGTTGCCCACGGCCCGAGTCTAGGGAGGAAACGCCCAAGAAGTGCGTTACAGGATCGATCGCATCGCAGACACCACCGATCCCGCACTGCACAATATGATCGCGCAAGGTTTCAAAATCAAGCGAAAAAAGAAAGATGTACGGAAGCAACCGCTTAGCAAGCTGGTTGGGCACAAAACAATCGCCCATGCGAACAGTCATTGCTGCACTGCGTCATGAATTCCAAGGGGTTCTCGAGGGCGGCCGGGGAGATGTGGCGCACCCACACCGTCTCGGGGGGCAGAGGTCCGGGGGCGAGTGCCGGACTGCATGAAAGGTATGACCACTTTACCATATCACAAGGTCGCATCGGCGGAAATTTTCGGGCGCCGAGAGCTTCCGCCGCAGCAATGGGATCGTGCCTGCCGTTTTCTTCGGCCCCGCATCGACCCGCGACACGGTTTCATGCGTTAAACCAGGGGTGGGCGCGCGTGGCGGTGGCTTCGAGCGCCCGCGATCCGTCAACGAGGCAGGCAGCAAGCATGGACGACAAAACGACGCATCCCATGGCCGAATTGCCCGCTCCGTCGTCCGACTGGGCGCTCTTCCTGGACTTCGACGGCACCCTGGTGGAGATCGCCGACCAGCCCGACGGCGTCCAGGTGGCGCCCGGACTTCCGGAACTCCTGACCCGGCTGCATGGGGCGCTCGGCGGAGCCGTGGCCCTGGTCAGCGGACGCGGTCTCGACGACATCGACCGCCTGCTCGGACGCCTTCCGCTCGCCGCGGCCGGCCAGCACGGGCTGGAACGGCGCGACGCGGAGGGGCGGAGGGCGACCGCGTCGATCGACCGCCCCGCGCTGGCCGAGATCACGAGAGGCCTGGAAGAATTCGTCGCCGCCCATCCGGGCACGCGGCTGGAGCCGAAGGGCATGACCGTGGCGCTGCATTTCCGCAACGCGCCGGAAGCGGAGGCCGACGCCCGTGCGGCGACGTCCGCCCTGATGGAACGCTTCGGCGACGGCTTCCACGTCCAGGAAGGCAAGATGGTCCTGGAGGTGAAGCCGAAGGGATCGACCAAGGGGACGGTGGTCGAACAGCTCCTAGGCGAACCGCCGTTCGCCGGGCGCACCCCGGTCTTCATCGGCGACGACGTGACCGACGAGGACGGCTTCCGCGTGGCCAATGCCCATGGCGGCCTCTCGATCCAGATCGGCACCCGCCTGCCGACCGACGCGCGGGCCCGCATCCCGTCCGTCCCCGACCTTCACCGGTGGCTGGCCGACATGGCCGACCGTCTCCGCTGAACGCGCCGGCCGAGCGATGGACACCCTCAACCTGGCCCTGATCGGCAACTGCAGCTTTACCGCCCTGCTCGATACCAGGGCCCGTATCGTCTGGTCCTGCCAGCCGCGCCCGGACGGCGATCCGGTCTTCTGCAGCCTTCTGAACGGCGCGCCGGGTGATGACGGGCGCACAGTCCCCGATTGGGGATTCTACGAGATCGAGTTGCTGGGCTGCACCGGCTCGGAACAACGCTACCTGCCCAACACGGCCGTGGTGGAAACCGTCCTCCACGACGGCAACGGATCCGCGATCGAGATCACCGACTTCGCGCCGCGCCACCAGCACCACGGCAGGTCGTACCGGCCGGCCACGATCGTCCGCCTGGTCCGGACGCTGCGCGGAACGCCGCGCATCGTGATCCGGGTCCGTCCGCGGTTCGACTATGGCGAGGTGGCGCCCGAGATCACCCGCGGCAGCAACCATATCCGCTACGTCTCGGCGGACAAGGTGCTCCGGCTGACCACCGCGGCACCGATCGCCTACATCCTGGACGAGACCCCGTTCGTGCTGGACGAGCCGGTCACCCTGATCCTCGGCCCCGACGAGCCCCTGCGCGCGCCGATCGACGAGAGCGGGCGCCGGCTGCTCGAGCTGACGCGGGACTATTGGCGGCAATATGCCCGATCGCTGGCGCTGCCGTTCGAGTGGCAGGACGCGGTGATCCGCGCCGCCATCACCCTGAAGATCTGCACCTTCGAGGAGACCGGCGCGGTCATCGCGGCGGTCACCACCTCGATCCCGGAGGCGCCGGGCACGATACGCAACTGGGACTACCGGTATTGCTGGGTCCGGGACGCCTATTTCGTCATCCAGGCGCTCAACAGCCTGGGCGTGACCATCACCATGGAGAACTATCTCCACTACATCACCAACATCGTGGCCGGGGCCTCCAAGGGCACGCTCCAGCCGGTCTACGGCATCGCGCAGGAGATGCGGCTGGTCGAGCGCGCGGCGTCGAGCCTCGCGGGATACCGCGGCATGGGGCCGGTCCGCGTCGGCAACGAGGCCTATGCGCAGATCCAGAACGACAGCTACGGCGCCGTGATCCTGGCCTCCGCCCAGGCCTTCTTCGACCAGCGGCTGGCCAGGCCGGGGGGCATCGACCTGTTCCGGCGGCTGGAACTGCTGGGCGACCAGGCGGTCATGCTTTACGACAAGCCGGACGCCGGCCTGTGGGAGCTGCGGACCGCCGAGCACGTCCATACCTTCTCCTCGGTGATGTGCTGGGCCGCCTGCGACCGGCTGGCCCGGATCGCCTGCCAGCTCCGCCTCGAGGAACGCGCGGCCCACTGGCGCGAGCATGCCGACAGGATTCGGGAAACCGTGCTTGAGCGGGCCTGGAATCCGAAGCTGAACAGCTTCGTGGATGCCTACCGCGGCGGCGACGGTTTCGACCATGGCAACCGCGAAAGCGTCGGGAAGATCGACGCCAGTCTGCTGCTGATGCACGAATTGCGCTTCATCGAGGCGCGCGATCCCCGGTTCCTCGGCACCGTGGCGGCGATCGAGAACACGCTCAAGCGGGGTAGCATGCTCTACCGGTACGTGGCCGCGGATGATTTCGGCTATCCTGAGACGGCTTTCACCATCTGCACCTTCTGGTATATCGACGCCCTCGCGGCGATCGGCCGGAAGGATGAGGCTCGGACCCTGTTCGAGCAGATGCTGTCCCACCGCAACCATGTGGGACTGCTGTCGGAGGACATCGACCCGGCCACCGGCGAGCTCTGGGGCAACTATCCCCAGACCTATTCGATGGTCGGCCTGATCAACTCGGCCATGCGGCTGAGCAAACCCTGGGAGGAAGCGTTTTGAGCAGACTGGTCGTGGTGTCGAACCGGGTCGCCCCGATCGACGAGGGCAAGCAGTCGGCCGGCGGGCTCGCCGTCGCCGTGCTGGCCGCCCTCAAGAAGACCGGCGGCATCTGGTTCGGCTGGAGCGGCGACGTCGTCGCGGCGCCGCCGTCCGCCCCCAGCCTGACGCCGGTCGGTCGCCTGACCTATGCGACCCTCGACCTGGCGAAGCGGGACTACGAGGAATACTACAACGGCTACGCCAACTCCACGCTGTGGCCGCTGTTCCATTTCCGGCTCGGGCTGACCAATTTCAGCCGGCGCAACTATGCGGGATACCAGCGGGTCAACAGCCTGTTCGCCTCCAAGCTGGCGCCGCTGCTGGAGCCGGACGACATGGTCTGGGTCCACGACTACCACCTGATCCCGTTCGCCGAGCAGCTCCGCATGATCGGGATGAAGCACCGCATGGGCTTCTTCCTGCACACCCCCTTCCCGGCACCCGAGATCCTGGTGGCCCTGCCCAACCACGAGGACCTGGTGCGGGCGCTGTGCGCCTACGACGTGGTCGGGTTCCACACGCTGTGCGACCTGCGCTGCTTCATCAACTATATCCGGTTCGAGGCGCGCGGCACGGTGACCGATCGGGGACCCGGCGAGGGATACTACATCAAGGCGTTCGGCCGTACCCTGGTGGCCCGCTCCTTCCCGATCAGCATCGACACGGAGCCGCTGGTCGCTCTGGCGGCGCAGGCGGCCAACACCCGCCAGACCGAGCGCCTGCGGGACAGCCTGGTCGGGCGCGACCTGATCATCGGCGTCGACCGGCTGGACTATTCCAAGGGGCTGCCGCAGCGCTTCGAGTCCTTCCACTGCCTGCTGGAGAACTACCCGGCCAACCGGGGACACGTCTCGTTCCTTCAGATCGCCCCGCCGTCCCGCTCCGACGTGCCGGAATACATCGCGATCCGCAAGGAGCTGGAGACGCTGAGCGGCCACATCAACGGCCGCTTCGCCGAGTTCGACTGGGTGCCGATCCGCTACCTGAACAAGAGCTTCACCCGCCGCTCCCTGGCCGGGTTCTTCCGGGTCAGCAAGGTCGGGCTGGTGACCCCGCTGCGCGACGGCATGAACCTGGTCGCGAAGGAATATGTCGCCTGCCAGGACCCGGAGGACCCAGGCGTGCTGGTGCTGTCCCGTTTCGCCGGCGCCGCGGAGGAGCTGGATTCGGCGCTGATCGTCAATCCCTATGACATCGAATCCGTCGCCGACGCGCTCCAGCGGGCGCTGACCATGCCGCTGGAGGAGCGAAGGCAGCGCCATGCCGACATGATGGGCGTGCTCCGGCGGAACGATATCTCGGTCTGGCGCGAGAATTTCGTCACGGCGCTGACGCGGGCGCCCTACGATAGCTGACCACGGGGGGAAAGCAGAAGGAGAGGGACCCATGACCGGAACACGCTATCTCGTCGCCGACATCGGCGCGACCAACGCCCGCTTCGGGTTGCTCGACGCGGCCGGCCGCCTGCTCCACACCCGCACCCTGCCCTGCAACGGCTATCCCACGCTGGAGGCCGCGGGCCAAGCCTACCTGGCCTCCGCCCAGCCCGACGCCCACCCGGCGGAAGGCGCCTTCGCGATCGCCGGGCCGGTGACCGGCGACGTGCTGACCATGACCAACCATCCCTGGACCTTCTCGGTGCTGGAGACCTGCAAGGCGCTCGGCCTCGGCCGGCTGGAGGTGGTCAACGACTTCACCGCCGTCGCCATGTCGATCCCGCTGCTGGCCGAGGCCGACCGGCTCCAGGTCGGCGACGGGTCACCCGTCCCGCATGACGTGATCGGCGTGATCGGCCCCGGCACCGGCCTGGGCGTTTCCGGCCTGATCCATGGTCCCGGAGGCTGGACCGCGCTCGCGGGAGAAGGCGGGCACGTGACCATGGCGCCGGTCTCGGACCGGGAGAGCGCCGTGCTCGACCGGCTCCGCAGGCAGTTCACCCATGTCTCGGCGGAGCGGGTGATCTCCGGCCAAGGGCTCGTCAACCTGTACGAGGCCCTTTCCCTGCTCGACCACCGCGAGCCCGAGGGCCTGACCCCCGCCGACATCGCGGGCCGCGGGCTGGACGGCAGCGACGCGACCTGCGTCGAGGCGCTGGAGATGTTCTGCGCCATGCTGGGTACCGTCGCCGGCAACCTCGCGCTGACCCTGGGCTCGCGCGGGGGAGTCTATATCGCGGGCGGCATCGTCCCCCGGCTCGGCGGCTTCTTCAACCGCTCCCGGTTCCGCGAGCGGTTCGTCGAGAAGGGCCGGCTGCGCGACTTTCTCGGGCCGATACCCACATATGTCGTGACCCATGAGCTGCCGGCCTTCCTAGGACTGAAGGCCGTCCTGGACAAGGTCGCGTAACGCCGCCCCGCCGCTAGGGCTGATCCGATGCGTTGCGCCATAGACGCAACCTACGATCTTCAACCCGCATCATCTCCGCCCTGCATCGAGCCGCGGGCACGGCTCTAAACCGGGTCGGACAGGCGGACCTTGGCGGGATGCCTGAGCTTCCAGGCGCGCATCAGCAGTCCGCCGCCGACCAGCAGTGCAGCCAGCATGATCGGGACCGCGATCAGGCGCGGGAAGAAGGCCGCCAGGATCGCCACCACCAGCAGGATCGCCCCCGCCCCGGCCAGGACCCCGGCTTCCGCCCGGCCGACGGCGCGGCGGTTGGTCAGGGCCGCTCCCACCGTGTTGCCGATGCCGAGGCTGCCCGCGGCGACGCGGGCGGTGCTGGGCTTCTTCTGGCGGTGTCCCCGGGGGCTGCGCGGAGCGAGGGCCTTGGGCCGGTGCTTGACGTCGAGCACCACCTCGGTCGACTGCGCCAGGTCCTCCAGGTACATGGTCTCCATCGCCTCGGCGAAGCGGCTGTCCTCGATCGCGAGGTCCAGTTCCCAGTTGCCGATCCAGCTCGCGATGTTGAGGTTGGTCGAGCCGACCCGCGCCCAGTGGCCGTCGGCCACCGCGGTCTTGGCGTGGAGCATCGGGCCGTTCCACTCGAAGATGCGGACGCCGGCCTCCAGCAGCGGCCGGTAGCTCGCCCGCGACAGCGCCTGGGTGATCGGGATGTCGCTGATCCCGGGCACCAGCAGCCTGACATCGACGCCGTCGCGCGCCGCCTCGCCCAGTGCCTGGATATAGGCGGTGGTGCCGACGAAATAGGCGTCGGTCAGCCACAGCCGGTCCTGCACCCCGGCGGCGATCAGCAGGTCGAGGCGATAGACCCCCATCTCCGACGGCTGGCCCTCGATCAGCCGGATCGAGACGTCGCCGGCCGATGCCGGAAGCCCGCGCGGCTCCCGGGGTTCCAGCCGTTCCAGCGCCGGGCCAGCGGCGTTCCAGCTGCGGCGGAACGCCGCTTCCAGGTCGTCCAGCACGGGACCCTCTATGGCGACGCCGGTGTCGCGCCACGGCTTGCGCCTGCCGGTCGGATCGCCGGCCCAGGCATCGCCGACGCAGAGGCCGGAAACGAAACCGATCCGCCCGTCCACCGTCAGCGTCTTGCGGTGGTTCCGGCTGAGCCAGCCGAGCGGGCTGTCCAGGCGCGGCGGGTTGAAGGTCCGGATCTGGACGCCGGCCTGGGTCAGGGTCCGGAGCATGGGGCGCGACAGCTTGCGGAAGCAGCCGAGCCAGTCGTACAGGAAATATATGCGGACGCCCGCGCGGGCGCGCTCCGCCAGCAGGTCCACGAAGGTGCGGCCGGTCGCGTCGTCGTAGATGATGTAGTTCTCGAACTGGATCCAGTCGCGGGCCGAACCGATCGCCTCGATCCAGGCCGGATAGTTCTCGGCCCCGTTCCTGAGCAGGCGAAGGCCGTTGCCGGGCACGGCCGTGGCGCCGGTCACCCTGGACAGGGCCTGGCTCGCCAGCATCTGGTCCAGCGACCGCTCCTTGCGTGTCGCGGCGTGAAGAACGTTGGTCCGCATGGCGTCTGCCGGCTCCGAGGGAAGTTCGTCCTGAAGGGTTCGTCTGGGTGGCCCGATGCCGATCCGGACAACACCCATATGCCGCTCCGGTTGCCCGGTTTCCACCGAATCCGATGGTAACCGGGCCTGCCGGGAACCGGAGGCCGGGGCGAAAGGTTACTGTCCGAACGGTCGAGTGATCTCCGCCCATGGGTCACGCCGTTCGGACGATTTCCATCCCATCGACGCTTCCAGAGGAGGTTCGCCTTGAACTCCATGCCGAACATCGGGCCGGCAAGCGGCTCCGCGCAAGCCATCCCGATCACCCTGACCATCAACGGCGAGGTCCGGCACCTGAAGGTCGAACCCTGGACCAGCCTCCTCGACCTGCTGCGCGACGGTCTCGACCTGACCGGCACGAAGAAGGGATGCGACCACGGACAGTGCGGCGCCTGCACGGTTCTGATCGACGATCGCCGGGTCAACTCCTGCCTGACCCTGGCTGTCATGCAGGACGGCGCCAGCGTCACCACGATCGAGGGCATCGCGGGCATCGAGGGCGGCCAGGACCTTCACCCGATCCAGGACGCCTTCATCGAGCACGACGCCTTCCAGTGCGGCTACTGTACGCCCGGGCAGATCTGTTCCGCCGTGGGCCTGATCAAGGAAGGCAGGGCCCACACCGCCGACGAGATCCGCGAGCTGATGAGCGGCAACCTGTGCCGCTGCGGCTGCTACACGAACATCGTGGCGGCGATCGAGCAGGTGGTCGGCCAGGGCGACCGGATGAAGGAGGCCGCGGAATGAACCGCTTCTCCTATGCCCGCCCGAGCGACGTGGCCGGGGCCGTCCGCGAGGTGGCGTCCGATCCCCATGCCCGCTTCATCGCCGGCGGCACCAATCTGGTCGACCTGATGAAGTACAATGTCGAGCGGCCGACCCGGCTGGTCGACATCACCCGGCTGCCGCTGGACCGGATCGAGAAATCCTCCGCCGGCGGGCTGAGGATCGGCGCCCTGGTCCCCAACGCCGACCTGGCGTACGATCCGCAGGTTTCCAAGCGCTACCCGCTGCTGGCGGATTCGATCCTGGCCGGCGCGTCGCCCCAGCTCCGCAACATGGCGTCGACCGGCGGCAACCTGCTCCAGCGCACCCGCTGCCTGTATTTCTACGACACGGGCACGCCGTGCAACAAGCGGGAGCCGGGCAGCGGCTGCTCCGCGATCAAGGGCGTCAACCGGATCAACGCGATCCTGGGCACCAGCGACAAGTGCATCGCGACCCATCCGTCCGACATGTGCGTCGGGCTGGCCGCGCTGGCCGCGAAGGTCCACGTGGCCGGGCCGGACGGCGAGCGGGTGATCCCCATGGCCGATTTCCACCGGCTGCCGGGGAACGAGCCGGAGCGCGACACCAACCTGGGCCCGCGCGAGCTGATCGTCGCGGTCGAGTTGCCGGACGAGGATTTCTCCGGCAACTATACGTACCTGAAGTTGCGCGACCGGCTGTCCTACGCCTTCGCCCTGGTGTCGGTCGCGGCGGCGCTGCGCCTCGACGGAGGCCGTATCGCGGAAGCCAGGATCGCGCTGGGCGGCGTCGCCCACAAGCCGTGGCGCGACACCTCGGCGGAGGACCTGCTGCGCGGCAAGGCGCCGGAGGAAGCCGTCTTCAGGCAGGCGGCGGACCATATCCTGCGCGACGCCAAGGGCTTCGGCCACAACGACTTCAAGATCGACCTGGGACGCCGCGCCATCGTGCGGGCGCTGGCCCAGGCCGCGGCGGGAACGCCGCAGACCCAGATCGACAAGCGGATCCAGTGAGGCGAGACGGCATGACCAGCAACATCCAGGACTTCCGCCGCCCCGAGGGCGGGCGTTATGTCGGCTCGGCCCAGCGCCGGATCGACGGCAAGCTGAAGGTGACCGGCGGAGCCAGGTATGCCGGCGAGTTCCCCGCTCCCGGCCTGACCTTCGGCTACGTGATCTGCTCCGAGATCGCCCACGGCCGGATCACCCGCATCGATACCTCGGCCGCCGAGGCGGTCCCCGGCGTCATCAAGGTGCTCACCCACCTGAACCGGCCGAAGGTCGCCGACGAGGACAAGAAATACCAGGACCAGACCGCCCCGCCGGGCTCGCCCATGCGGGCGCTGGGCGACGACAGGATCGCCTACAGCGGCCAGCCGATCGGGCTGGTCGTGGCGGAGACGTTCGAGCTGGCCCGCTACGCCGCCACCCTGGTGGAGATCGAGTACGAGAGCTGGCCGCACAAGTCGGACCTGAAGGCCGAGCGCGCCGCCGCCTACGAGCCCAAGGAGAAGCGGAACGGCATCGCCCCGGCCCCGCCGCCGCGCGGCGACGTGGATGCCGCCTTCGCCAAGGCCCCGGTCCGGTTCGAGAACGAGTACCGGGTCGCGGTGGAGCACCACAACCCGATGGAGCCCCACGCCACCACGGTGATCTGGGGCGACGGCGGCAAGCTGACCGTCTACGACAAGACCCAGGGCGTCCAGAATTCCCAGAACTACGTCACCGGCGTGTTCGGGCTGAACAAGGAGGACGTCCGGGTCATCTCGCCCTTCGTCGGCGGCGCCTTCGGCTCCGGCCTGCGGCCTCAGTATCAGCTTTACCTGGCGGTGATGGCGGCGCTGGACCTGAAGCGGTCGGTCCGCGTGGTGCTGACCCGCGACCAGATGTTCACCTTCGTCCACCGGCCGGACACGATCCAGACGCTGGCGCTGGCGGCCGACAGGGACGGCAAGCTCCAGGGCATCCGGCACGACGCGGTGGCCGAGACCTCGACCTTCGAGGACTACCAGGAGGTGGTCGTCAACTGGTCGGGCCTGCTGTACGACTGCCCCAACACCAAGCTCACCTACGAGCTTGCGAAGATGAACACCTACACGCCCGGCGACATGCGGGCGCCCGGCGCCACGCTGGGCGTCTATGCGCTGGAGTCGGCGATGGACGAGCTGGCCTACGCGACCGGCATCGATCCCGTCGACCTGCGGCTGAAGAACTATGCCGAGAAGGACGAGAACGAGGGCAAGCCGTTCAGCAGCAAGGAGCTGCGCGCCTGCTACGCCAAGGCCGCCGAGCGGTTCGGCTGGTCGAAGCGGAACCCGGAGCCCCGCTCCATGCGGGAGGGCCGGGAGCTGATCGGCTGGGGCATGGCGACCGGCGTCTGGGAAGCCCAGATGATGCAGACCAGCGCGCGGGCCGCCCTGAAGGCCGACGGCACGCTGGAGGTCGCGACCGCCACCGCCGACATCGGCACCGGCACCTATACCATCCTGGCCCAGCTCGGCGCCGACGCGCTGGGGGTCCCGATCGAGGCCGTGACGGTCAAGATCGGCGACAGCTCCCTGCCGAAGTCGCCGGTCGAGGGCGGGTCCTGGGCCGCGGCGTCGGCCGGGACCGCCGTCCAGGCCGCCTGCTACACCGTGCGCGAGAAGCTGTTCAACGCGGCCCGCACCGTCGAGGGCTCGCCGCTCGCCAATTTCAGCATCGACCGCGTCGTGTTCGGGAACGGGCGGATCGCGGTGGACGGCGACCCGTCGCGTTCCGTCACCCTGGCCGACGCCCTGGCCGCCAGCGGGCAGGCGGAGATCTCGGCCGAGGAGACGGCCAAGCCCGATCCGGAGACCAAGAAGAAGTACTCGGGCTACACCCATTCCGCCATCTTCGTCGAGGTGCGGATCGACGAGGAGCTTGGCGTGATCCGCCTGACGCGCGTCGTCAACGCGGTGGCCGCCGGCAGGATCCTGAACACCAAGACCGCCCGCAGCCAGATCCTGGGCGGCGTCGTGTTCGGCATCGGCATGGCGCTCCACGAGGAGAGCCTGATGGACAAGGAACTCGGCCGCTTCATGAACCACAACATCGCCGAGTACCACATCCCGGCCCATGCCGACGTCCGGGACATCGACGTGATCTTCGTGGACGAGCACGACGACAAGGCGAGCCCGATCGGCGTGAAGGGCCTGGGCGAGATCGGCATCGTGGGCACGGCGGCGGCGATCGCCAACGCCGTGTACCACGCCACCGGCCGCCGCATCCGGCACCTGCCGATCACGATCGACAAGGTGATGGGCGCGGGAGAGGCGTAGGCTCGGACCGCGAGGGGCGGGATGGTGCGGCCATCCCGCCCCCCCTGGGTTATGGACGCGAATGTCATCATCCGTGCGCAAGGAGCCCGGGGGTAGTTGTTCGCCCGCGCGGATCCGGGCCGCGCGGCCCCACATTGCCACGCCGGGATAATGTCGTCATTCGTCATCCCTGCGCGGCGGTTACCGATTCACTTTTCAAAGATCCAGCGCGAGGCGCGACGCCATGATGGCACGGCGGCGTTAAGAATATATTCCATGAACAAAGGGGCGGATTGACCAGAACCGCTGTTCTCAGCTCACGCAAAATCCGATATGGCTGGTGTTCCGGCCGGGATATCAGATGCGAAGGGGTGTGGATCGTCACGGCCGGCAAGGAAAAAGACCAGACCGGCGCATCGCCGGCGTGATCTGCAAGCGGCTGGCGAACCATCATCCGGCACCAGATCGGAAACAAGCGTGATCCGGAGAGGCGGCATGGCGGTTCAGGGCGACAAGGTCGGCACATCCAAGGCGAACGGCGTCAGGGCGCGCCTGACCGAGGAGGAGCACCGGCTGCTGTCCCGGCTGCGGCACCGCAAGCCCGCGCGCAATCCTCCCGCCGAAGCGGGTGGGCCGGGGCTGGGGGACAGGCTGGCCGACCGGGTCGCCGCCGTCGTGGGGTCCTGGCGCTTCATCATCATCCAGGCGGCGCTCCTGATCCTCTGGATCGTCGCCAACCTGTTCGCATGGTGGAGCGCCTGGGACCCTTATCCCTTCATCCTGCTGAACCTGGTGCTGTCCTTCCAGGCGGCCTTCACCGCGCCGGTGATCATGATGAGCCAGAACCGCCAGGGCGACATCGACCGGATGAACGCGCAACATGACTACGAGGTCAACACCAAGGCCGAGCTGGAAATCGAGCTGCTGCACCAGAAGATCGACCTGCTGCGCGAGCAGGAGATCGCCCTGCTGCTGAAGATGGTGAGCCGGTTCGAGCAGCGGATGGAGGCGATGCAGGAAGCGGCAGCCGTCCGGGGAGCGGACGGCCCGGGCGGGGAGTAAAGCCGTGTCCCGGACCACGGGGGCCGGGCGGAGCGTCAGGGGGCCGGCCCCTCCCCGAACAGGTCAGCCACCGCCTCTTCGCCGATGGCGAAGGCGGTGCTCATGCCGGTTCCGCTGGAGACGACGGACAGGCGCACCGCCGGGTCGGGAGCGTCGATGAAGGCGGTTTCCGTGGGGGACGACGGATAGCAGCCGAGCCAGCGCTCGGTCACGGTCATGTCGGGAATGTCCAGAGTCTCAGCCGCGTGCCGGAGGATGATCGCGTCCACCCCGGCGGGGGCGAAGGGGTCGGGCGTCGGGTCGTAATGGTGGCTGTCGCCGACCACCAGAGAGCCGTCGGCGCCCTGGACGACGATCAGGTGGATGCCGTTGGCGAGCGCGTCCCCCGCCTCGGCGTCCAGCCGCGCCTTGAGCGCCGGCACGCCGGGCAGGTCGGTGTAGCCCTCGTAACGGACGAGGCTGAGATCCTGCATCACCGATCCCGGCAGGCGCCACCCGGCCGGCTGGGGGGCGAGGCGCAGCATGTGGAGCTTGCTCTGGGTCAGGCCGCGCCTGGCCAGCGTCTCGGGGAAGAGGGACAGCAGGTCGCCGCCGGGGCAGACGGCGACGCGCGACGCCGTGATGCGTCCTGCGGTGGTATCCACGACGACGGCATCGGCCGCGCCGGTTTCGACGCCGCGCGCCTGGACGCCCCAGAGGAAATCGACGCCGTGGGCGGCGGCCAGGAACGCCGCCAGCTTCGGCAGGGCCTCGCGCGGCTCGACCCGCAGCTCGTGGGGGCTCCACAGGGCACCCCTGATGTCCGGCCTGACCATCGGCAGGGTTCGCGCCACCTCGCCGGGATCGAGCAGGCGGCACCCCTCGCCCATGGTTCCGCCGGCGAACTGCTCCAGGACGGCCATGGCCTCGGGCCGATGGGCGACGACCGCCGTTCCCCGGTGCAGGACGGGAATGCCCGCCAGGGGAGCCACCTCGGCCCAGACGTCGCGGCTGCGACGCGCCCGGTTCCAGGTGACGCCGGCGCGCTGTCCGGTGACCGTCACGAATCCGAAATTGCGGACCGAGGCGCCGTTGGACCGCCGGTCCCGGTCGATCACGCAGACCTTCAGGCGGCGCCTCGCGGCGGCCAGCGCATGGGCCAGCCCGACGATTCCGCCGCCGATGACCGCCAGATCGTAATGCGTCACTCGATCCCTCCCGCCGGGCTTCCCGCTCCATCCGAGCGCCGCTGCCCGGGGGCGCGGCCGCGGACGGGACAATCCAACAACGGGCGCGGTTCGGCCACTGGTTTTTTACGGGGTGAGGATTCGAGAGCTGTACCCGATCAGGTCGGTCCGCCCGAGACAGCTGATCCGACGCGTTGCGCCATGGGCGCAACCTACGACCGTCGGCCCGCATCATCTCCGCCCTGCATCGAGCCGTAGGTTGCGCCCATGGCGCAACACAGTGCGGCGAGTGGAACGGCCGGCTGCGAGGACCGTCCCAGCCGGCTGAAGCCGGTCTTCAGAATTCTTCATGCCGACCGCCGGCTCGACCGCCCCGACGTCAGCCGAGCAGCTTCAGGACCAGGGCTTCGTCAGCCTCCGCCAATTCGGGTTCCAGATCATGAAGATGACGGCAGGCCGCAGCATCATCGAAAGGCGGGCTGGTATTATTCAGGGTCAGCTCTTGGAGGGCGCCAAGAGCCGGCAAGGGCTGGTTCCCGTCCTTATCACGCTCTGCCATGTAAGCCCGGGATCGGTCGGAAAGCCGAGGCGTGATTCATTCCTGCAACGTTTATCCGGACCGGCCTCCGCCTACCCGTTATAGCCCATTGCCCGGCGGACCGGAGGCATGCTCCAAGAACGGCATGGCGGGTGATTTCAATTTCAGGGCGACGGTCAAGGCGCTGGTGGACGGCGTGTGCATCGCGGTCGCGGCGCTGCCGGCGGGCCTGTGCCGGCTGGAGGCGCGGTTCGGCGGGCGGGACGATCTGTTCACGCTGTTCGGGCAGGGCTTCTCGATCCTCCCCGGGCTGCCGGGCAACTTCCTGCGCAGGGCCTTCGCGAGGCTGACCCTGGACGGCTGCGCGCCGGACTGCGAGATCGGCTTCCTGACCTGGTTCTCCAGCCGGCACGCCCGGGTGGGCCGAGGCGTCTATATCGGCCCGATGTGCGTGATCGCGGACGCCGGGATCGGCGACGGGTCGCTGGTGGCGACGCGGGTCAGCATCCTGAGCGGCAAGAACCAGCACGGGTTCGACGCGGAGGGCCGGCTGATCCCGTTCAGCCGCGACCGCGCCGCCTTCATCGGCATCGGGCGGAACACCTGGATCGGCGAGGGAGCGATCATCATGGCCGATGTCGGCGACGGCTGCGTGGTGGCGGCGGGGGCCGTGGTGACAAGGCCGGTACCCGCCGGCCAGATCGTCGGCGGCAATCCGGCACGGGTTATCGGAACCGTCGAGGCCAGCTTCGGAGACGAAGAAAAGGGCAGAATCATGGCATGACTGGAGTAACTAAATCTTATCGTTTTCGAGAGTTAATCATAATCAGGCATATAGCCCGGTTCGTTCGGTCGTGTTATAGAGCGCATCGGCATTACTGGAACAAACTTGGGAGCAGGCGCCAGCCTTGCCGGGGCGGCGCCAACGTTACGGGCATCTGAAATCATGTCTTCCCTGGACGCAGTGTCGCCGGTCGTCGAGCAGTTCGAACCCCGTTCCGACGGGCACGACCGGGAGGGACGCATGCTGCTGTCCCTGGTGATCCCCTGCTACAATGAATCAGCGAACATAGAGCCGCTGTTCGCCCGGCTGTTCCCGGTGCTGGACACCTTGCCCCTGGATTGGGAGGTGGTCTGCGTCAACGACGGCAGCCGCGACGACACCCTGGACCGGCTCAACGCCGTCCATGCCCGGGAGCCGCGGGTGCGCGTGGTCGACCTGTCGCGCAATTTCGGGAAGGAGGCGGCCCTGTCCGCCGGGCTGGCAGTGGCCGACGGCGATGCCGTCGTCCCGATGGACGCCGACTTGCAGCATCCGCCGGAACTGCTGCCCGACCTGGTCGCCCGGTGGCGCGAGGGTTTCGACGTCGTGATCGCGATCCGCCAGGCGAGGACCGGGCAATCCGCAAGCAACAGGCTGGGCGCGCGGGTCTTCTACTGGCTGTTCGACCGCATGTCGGAAGTGCCGCTGCCGCGCGAGGCCGGCGATTTCCGGCTGCTCGACCGGGTCGTGGTCGACGTGATCAACCGCATGCCGGAGCGTACGCGGTTCATGAAGGGCATCTTCGCCTGGGTCGGTTTCCGCCAGACGACGATCCCCTATGTCCAGGGCGAGCGGGCCAGCGGGGAGACCAAATGGGGCTTCCTGAAGCTGCTGCGCTTCTCCATGGTCGGGCTGACCGCCTTCTCCACCTTCCCGCTGAGGGTCTGGGGGCTGGTCGGGGCCGTCGTCTCCGGGTTGGCCTTCTGCTACATCGTGATGCGGCTTCTGCGCACGGCGCTGTTCGGCATCGACGTGCCCGGCTATGAATCCATCATCGTCACCGTACTGTTCCTCGGCGGGGTCCAACTGCTGACCCTCGGTATCATCGGCGATTATCTCGGCCGGGTCTTCGACGAGGTGAAGGGACGGCCGCTCTACATCGTGCGGTCGATCCGCGGGAGAGCCGCGCCCTCGGCGGTCTCGCGCGGGATGGAAGCCGCGCGCGGCGCGGAGCGTGCCTACCGGCGCCACGATCCCTGACCGGTTCGCCGCCGATGACCGTCATCGATCCGCGGGTCCCGCAGTCCGCCTTCGACCGGGTTGTCGCGGGAGCCCTGCCGAGAAGCCTGTTCGACGACCTCGCCCTCGGGCTGCTGCTCTCCCTGGGCGTCCTGATCCTCCTGACCTTCCCCAATTACGGCATCATCTGGGACGAGGAGGTCCAGCGGACCTATGGCCTGCTGCTGCTGGACTACTATGGCTCGGGACTGCGGGACCTGTCCGCCTTCGATTACGACAATCTGTACCTGTACGGCGGCGGCTTCGACATGGCCGCGGCGCTGCTGGAGCGGGTGTCCCCGCTGGGCGCGTACGAGACCCGGCACCTGCTCGGCGGGATGGTCGGGCTGCTCGGCATGGCGGGCACCTGGCGGCTGGCGCGGCTGATCGGGGACGAGAGGACGGGTTTCTTCGCGCTGCTGCTGCTGGCGCTGTCGCCGGCCTATTACGGCCATATGTTCTCCAACCCAAAGGACATCCCGTTCGCCTGCGGCATGATCTGGTGCCTTCACCTGTCGGCGCTGATCCTGCGCGAGCTGCCGCGTCCGCGCTGGGGCCTCGTCCTGGGTTTCGGGATCGTGCTGGGCCTGACGCTGGGCACCCGCATCGGCGGCGTGCTGGCGGTGTTCTTCCTGGGGGCGGCGGTGCTGGGCCATCTGGGCCGGGTCGCGGCACTGCGCGGGGGCTTCGCGCCGGCGGCGCGTCAGGCCGCGGCCATCGCGCTGCGCCTGCTGCCGGCCCTGCCGGTCGCCTGGATCGTCATGATCCTGGCCTGGCCCTGGGCGCACCTGGACTTCCTGAACCCGGTCCGGGCCTTCCTGAAATTCTCCGCCTTTCCCTGGCCCAACGAGGTGCTGTACGGCGGCCGGTGGATCCCTGCGGACGACCTGCCGGCGACGTACCTGCCGACCATGCTGGGATTGCAGCTGCCCGAGCTGCTGCTGGCGGGACTGGTCGCCGCGGCGTGGTTCGGGTTCCGCGCGCTGGTGCGGCCTCCCCTCGTGGTGGACGCGACCCGGCGCCTCCAGGTGGGGCTAGTGGCGCTGGCCGCCGTCTTTCCCGTAGCCTATGCGCTGGTCAGCCATCCCGTCCTGTACAACGGGTTCCGCCACTTCCTGTTCGTGCTGCCGCCGCTCGCGATCGTGGCGGCGCTGGGATTCGACCGGCTGTGGGCGGCGGTGGCGGACAACCGGTCCCGGCTGCGCGCCCGCCTGCTGGCCCTGCCCTTCACGGCCGCCGTGGTGGCGCAGGTCTGGACCATGGCCGCGCTGCATCCGTACGAGTATGTCTATTACAACCGCCTTGCCGGCGGCATCGCCGGGGCCGAGTGGCGCTACGAGCTGGATTACTGGGGTGCCGCCCTGCGCGAGGCCGCCCTCGCCCTGGACGAGTACGTGGCGAACGAGCGCGGCGGCAGGATCGGCACCGCCGAGCGGGTCCGGGTCTTCGTCTGCGGCCATCCGACTTCCGCGATGTACTTCCTGCCGCCCCAGTTCAGGCTGGTGGGCGAGCCGGAGCAGGCCGACTTCCTGGTGTCCTGGACCCAGGCGGGCTGCAACTTCACCATGTTCGGGCAGGTGGTCGCGGAGGTCCGGCGCTTCGGGGTGACGCTGGCGGTGGTGAAGGACCTGCGGGAGTAGCGGGCCTTCCGGGGGAGATCATGGGACCGCCGGCGTCACGTCGGCGGCTTCCAGTGCTGGGCGCCTTCGAGCAGGCGGGCCGCGCCCGCGCGGTCGACCGGACGGGAGAAGTAATAGCCCTGGCCGAAGTCGCAGCCCATGGACCTGAGCCGCGCGATCTGGCCTTCGACCTCCGTCCCTTCCGCGACCACGTCCATGCCCAGGTTGCGGGCCAGGTTCATGATCGCGTTGACGATCTGGAAGCTCTCGGCGCTCTTGTCCATGGCCGAGACGAAGGACCGATCGATCTTGAGCACGTCCAGCGGCAGCCGATGAAGGTAGCTGAGCGACGAGTAGCCGGTGCCGAAATCGTCGATGCTCAGCCGGATGCCCAGCGCCTTCAGCTGGGACAGCATGCTCACCTCCCGGTCGGCGTCGCCGATGGTGATGCTCTCGGTGATCTCCAGCCGGAGGGTGTGCGGATCGATCCCGGTCTCCTCGACGATGCGGCGGACCTGGGGCACCAGGTCGGGCTCGGCGAACTGCCGGGGCGAGATGTTCACGCTGACGGTCAGCGGCGTCTCGCGCGGATACGCCTCCTGCCAGGCCCGGGCCGTGACGCAGGCCTCGCGCAGGATCCAGAAGCCCAGGGCGACGATCAGGCCGGTATCCTCGACCACCGGGATGAAGTCGCCGGGATAGACCAGCACGCCGTCGGGACGCTGCCAGCGCACCAGGGCCTCGAAACCGACGACCTCGTGGCTCGCCAGCGACACGATGGGCTGGTAGTGCAGGACGAACTCGCCGTTGGCGAAGGCCCGCCGGAGGTCGGCCTCCAAGGTCAGCCGCGTGATCGCCGAGCGGCGCATCTCGCGGTGGAACAGCTGGACCCGGGACTTGCCCAGCGTCTTCGCCCGGTACATCGCCAGGTCGGCGTCGCGCAGGACATCCTCGGCATAGGCGTAGGCCGTCGTGCCCAGGGAGACGCCGATGCTGGCGCTGGAATAGACCTCCTGCCCGTCTATGACGAAGGGGTGCTTCAAGGCTCCCAGGACACGGTCGGCGAAGCGCACGGCGTCGGAGGGATCGGCGATCTCCGTCAGCAGGACGGCGAACTCGTCGCCGCCGATGCGGGCCAGCGACCCGGCGCAGGGCTCCGTCAGTCCGGCCAGCCGGGCCGCGACCTCGACGATCATGCGGTTGCCGGCAGGGTGGCCCAGGCTGTCGTTGACCACCTTGAACCGGTCGAGATCGATGAACAGGACCGCGAATCCGAGCCGGAGGTCCTCGCCCTTGCGGGCCATCGCCCGGGTCAGGAGGTCGAGGAACCTTGCCCGGTTCGGCAGCCCGGTCAGGGGATCGTGGAAGGCGTCGTGGATCAGGCGCTCCTCGGCCCGGCGCCGCTCGCCGTCGGCCTCGGTGGCGATCGTCTCCAGCAGGGCGATCTGCCGCTTCTGCCGGGACAGGCGCCGTTTCAGCCGGACGACATCGGCCGGTTCGCGGGAGGTCATGGAGATCCGCGGCCCGGGCGGATCGCGGCGTCCGGAAGATCGTTGGCGGTTCCCTTCATGTCTTGCGCAAAACCCTCCGGAGATGGATTCGTTGATCATGTTCATCAATCAGTAGTCGCAACTGGTGAAGAATCGTTAAATACAACCGTATGACGATAGTCGGGGTGACGGTGGCGCGGGCGCGGCGCGGCGGGTAGATTGCGGCCAAAGATCGAAGGAGGAAACCGTGAGCGATACTCTAGGGACCGGCCGGGACGTGGTCATCGTCAGCGGCGTGCGGACCGCCATCGGCGACTTCGGCGGCGGGCTGAAGGACGTTCCGCCGTCCGAGCTGGGCGCCCTGGTGATAAGGCAGGCGCTGGGCCGGGCGGGCGTGCCGGCGGCGGACGTGCAGCACGTGGTCATGGGCCAGGTGATCCAGAGCGAGCCGCGCGACATGTACCTGTCGCGCACCGCCGCCATCGGCGCCGGCATCCCGCCGGAGGTCCCGGCCCTGACGCTGAACCGGCTGTGCGGGTCGGGCGTCCAGGCGATCGTGTCGGCGGCCCAGATGATCCTGCTGGGCGAGTGCTCGGTCGCGGTGGCCGGCGGGGCGGAGAGCATGAGCCGGGCGCCCTATGTCACGACCGGCGCGCGCTGGGGCGTGAAGATGGGCGACAGCGCCCTGGTGGACGCCATGACCGCCGCGCTGCACGACCCGTTCGGCCACGGCCACATGGGCGTCACGGCGGAGAACGTGGCCGAGCGCTTCGGCATCGACCGCGCCGCCCAGGACGAATTCGCGGTGGAGAGCCACCGCCGCGCCGCCCGCGCGATCGACGCGGGATATTTCAAGGAGCAGATCGTCCCGGTCGAGGTCAAGACCCGCAAGGGCGTGCAGGTGTTCGACACCGACGAGCATGTCCGCCGCGGGCTGGCGGTCGAGGACGTGGGCAAGCTGCGGCCGGTGTTCAAGCGGGACGGCAGCGTGACCGCGGCCAACGCCTCCGGCATCAACGACGGGGCGGCGGCCGTGGTGCTGATGTCCGGCGCGGAGGCCGAGCGGCGCGGCATCCGGCCGATGGCGCGCATCCTGTCGTGGGGCCATGCCGGCGTGGCGCCGGAGGTCATGGGCCTGGGGCCGATCCCGGCGGTTCCGAAGGCGCTGGAGCGTGCCGGCCTGTCGGTCGCCGACCTGGACGTGATCGAAAGCAACGAGGCCTTCGCGGCCCAGGCCTGCGCGGTCGCGAAGGAGCTGGGCCTGCCGGCGGACCGGACCAACCCCAACGGCGGCGCGGTCGCGCTGGGCCATCCCGTGGGAGCCACCGGCTGCATCATCACGGTCAAGGCGCTGTACGAGCTGAAGCGGACCGGCGGGCGTTACGGGCTGATGACCATGTGCATCGGCGGGGGCCAGGGCATCGCCCTGGTGGTCGAGAACCTTGGCTGACCGTCCCGTGGGCTTCGAGGAGCTCTCGGCGGCCGGGTGGGAGCAGCTGCCCGATTCCGGCTTCCTGGGCCTGGTCGGCCCGATGTGGCGGCGGGGCGACGCGTTCGGGTTCCTGGCGGAACCCCGGCACGCCAATTACATCGACGTCGTCCAGGGCGGCATGCTGATGACCTTCGCCGACCGCGCGCTGGGGATCTGCGCGTGGGAGGCGGCGGTCAACAGGGCCTGCGTCACGATCCAGTTCGACATGCAGTTCATCGGGGCGGCGGATATCGGCGATTTCATCGAGATCGCGCCGGAGGTGATCCGCAAGACCCGGACCCTGGTGTTCCTGCGCGGGACGATCCTGGACGGCGACCGGGTCGTGGCGTCGGCCAGCGGCGTGTGGAAGATCCTCGACCGGAAGTGATAGCCTGCCCTCCTGCTAACACGGGAGGGCGGCATGTTGGATATCAGGGATCCGAAGCCGGAGGACGAGGGCGTCTGGCGGGAGCTGTGGGCGGGGTACAACCGCTTCTATGAGGCAACCGTGCCGGAGGAGGCGACCGCCGGCACCTGGGCACGGGTCCTGGACCCGGGGTCGGCGATCTTCTGCCGGCTGGCGGTCCGGGACGGCGCCGTCGTCGGCTTCGCCAACTGCGTCGTGCATCCCAGCACATGGTCGACATTATCCTCCTGCTATCTGGAAGACCTGTTCGTCTCGCTCGATGCGCGCGGCACCGGGGCCGGCCGCGCGCTGATCCAGGACCTGATCGACCAGGGACGGGCCAAGGGGTGGCGCCGGGTCTATTGGCACACAAGGCAGGACAACGCGGTGGCGCGGCGGCTTTACGACCGGTTCGCCCCGGCGGACGGTTTCGTGCGGTACGTCATCAATCTGACTTGAGCTTTGGCGGCACTGGCGCGATCATGATACCAGTTTGAGGAATCCCCCCATCCGCCAGGGCCGCCCCATGACTTCCATCGACCCGATCCCCCGGCGCAAGCTCTACCAGGAGGTTCTGGACCGCCTGCTCGCCCGCATCTCCAGCGGCGAGTACGCGGTCGGCGACCAGCTTCCCAGCGAGCGCCAGCTGATGGAGATGTACAAGGTCGGCCGCCCCGCGATCCGGGAGGCGATGCAGACCCTGTCCCACATGGGGCTGGTGTCGATCACCCACGGCGAGCGGGCGCGGGTCACGCCGATCACCGCCGACCGGGTGATCGAGCAGGTCGGCGAGACGGCAAAGCACTTCATCGCCGGGGCTCCGGAGAACCTGGAGCACCTGAAGGAGGCCCGCGTCTTCTTCGAGGTCGGCATGGTCCGGCTAGCGGCGGAACGGGCGACCGAGGAGGATATCGGCCGGCTGGCCCGCCGGCTGGAGGACCACCGGGAGGCCCTGGCGGACCTGCCGAACTTCCTGCCCTGCGACATGGCCTTCCACCGCGAGATCGCGACCATCTCGGGCAACCCAATCTATGTGGCGGTGAGCCAGGCCATGTTCGCGTGGCTGGCGGTCTATCACGTCAAGCTGCTGCGCGCGCCGGGCGCCGAGCTGATCACCATCGAGGAGCATGAGAGGATCTTCGACGCCGTCGCCGACCGCGATCCCGAAGAGGCGGCGGCGGCCATGTCCGACCACCTGAAGCGGGCGAGCCAGCTGTACCGACAGTTCGAGAGTTGACGGGAAGAGCATAAGGCCGCGCAAAAGCGGTTGCAAGGGAGGAACGAGCCATGAACTGCGTCACGTCGTACGGGACGGGGACACCCCCGGCCGTGCCCCGCGTCCTGCGGGCCGGAGGCTTGAGCGCGGAGCTGGAGGACGGCGCGGTGCGGGCGGTGCGCTGGCACGGCGTCGAGATCCTGCGCGGCATCGGTTACTTGGTGCGCGACACCGGCTGGGGCACTCTGCCCGCCACCCTGTCGAACCTGCTCATCGAGGAGAGCGGCGAAGCTTTCGCGGTTTCCTTCGAGGGTGCCGTGGCGGGAGGCTTCACGTACCGGGCGGAGATCCGGGGCGATGCGGCGGGCCGGCTGAGCTTCGAGGTGACCGGGGAGGCGTCGGCCGCCCTGGAGACCTGCCGCACCGGGTTCGTGGTGCTCCACCCGATCGAGGGCGTCGCCGGGGAGCCGGTGGAGGTGGAGCATGCCGACGGCGGCCGGGAGACGACAAGGTTCCCCCGGCTGGTCAGCCCCGGCCAGCCGATCTTCTCGATCCGGAGCCTGACGCATGCGCCTGTCCCGGGCGTGCGGGCGGTCTGCGCCTTCGAGGGCGACGTGTTCGAGATGGAGGACCAGCGGAACTGGACCGACGCCTCGTTCAAGACCTATGTCCGGCCGCTGGCGCTGCCGACGCCCTACACCATCGCGGCGGGAACCCGGCTGACCCAGGCGGTCCGGCTGGAGGTGGACGGGCGGCCGGAGACGGTGCCGGCGCAGGCGGCCGACGGCATCGGCGTCACGGTGGGCCGGGCACTGGACCGGACGGTGCCGCCGGTGGGAACCGGGATCGACTGGCAGTGCATCCCGGAGCGGGCGGAGCCGGGGATCGGCTTCCTGGTCGCCCGGCTGGGCGATGTCGAGGCGCTGCGGGCCTATGGTGCGCTGGCCCGACAGGCGGGCGCCGAGCTGTTCCTGGAGCTGCCGCTGGAATGCAGGGAGCCGCCGGAGGTGGAGTTGGCGGAGATCGCGCGGCGGATCGAGGCGGCAAGGGCCGAGGTCGCCGGGGTGACGGTGGCGCCGGCGGCGTACCTGAAGAGCTACCAGCCGTCCGGGCCGTGGCCGGACGTGCCGGCCTTCGCGGAGGTCTACCGGGCGGCGCGGGCGGCCTTTCCCGGCGTGCGGGTCGGCGGCGGCATGCATTCCTTCTTCACCGAGCTGAACCGCGCTCGGCCGCCGGCGGAGGGGCTGGACCATGTCAGCTTCACCACCTCGCCTATCGTGCATGCGGCGGACGAGCGGTCGATCTGGGAATCGCTGGAGTCCCTGCCCTTCGTGATGGAGACGGCGCGGTCCTTCTGCGGCGATACGCCGATCCGGGTCGGGCCGTCCGCCATCGGGATGCGCGACAATCCCTATGGCAAGGGGCCGGTGGACAATCCCGGGAACGGCCGTATCGCCATGGCCCGGCGGGACCCGCGCCAGCGCGGGGGTTTTGGCGCCGCGTGGTACCTGGGCTACGCGGCGGCGCTCGCCTACGAAGGGGCGGCGTCGATCGCCCTGGGCGCGCTGGAGGGAGATTTCGGGATGGTGGGCGCGCCGGCCGGGGCGGTGCTGCGGGCGCTGGCGGAAGCCCGGGGAGCGCGGCTGCGGGAGGTGTCGGTGACGGGAAGCCGGGCCGTGGCCGGGATCGCCTGGGACGGTCCGGGCGGGCCGGTGCTGTGGCTGGCGAACGGGTCGGCGGAGCCGGTGCGGGTCCGGGTGGCAGGCGGAGGCGTGGTGGAGGTGCCGGCCTGCGCGGCTGTGCCTGCCATTCCATAGGGCTTTGGCCGATCAGGTCGGTTTGACCGGGGCAGCCGGACCGACGCGTTGCGCCATGGGCGCAACCTACGATCGACGGTCTGCATCGAGCCGTAGGTTGCGCCCATGGCGCAACACGGTGCGGGAACCGGAGCGGTTCAACCTTATGGGATAACGCTCGAAATTCCAGTTGTCGGCCCACGGGCAACTGGTATGATGACTGTATAAGCGAACCAAGCGGCTGAAGCCGCGGCAGGGAGGAAGAACCAATGAGGCTGACGCGTCGGCAATTCACGATTGGCACCCTGGTTGCGGCCGGCACCGCCGGGATGCCCCTGTACGTCAAGGCGCAGGGCAAGAAGACCATCGCCGTGCTGTTCGACGGGCTGTACTCGCCGTTCTGGGTGGCGGGGCTGGATGTCATCAAGCAGGACCTGTCCAAGCGCGGGTACGAGATGGTCCAGGCGATCTCCGACAAGGACGACAACCGCCAGTTCGAGCAGGTGCGGGCCATGCTGGCGCGCAAGGTGGACGGCATCATCATCGTCCAGACCGACAGCAATGCGGTCATCCCGGCGATCAAGGCGGCCAACGAGGCCGGCGTGCCGATGGTCCATTTCAACCGCCCGCCGGCCAAGACCGACGCCTTCTCGGTCGCGGTGGTCGCCGACAACCGCAAGATCACCAACGCCACGGTCGAGCACATGGTCGAGGTCGCCCGCAAGCAGGGCGGCAAGTTCAAGGCGGCGATCCTGATCGGCAACCTGGGCGACCCGAACGCGATCGGCCGGCGCGACGGTTTCTTCGACGTGGTGGACAAGAACAAGGACATCATCGACGTCGTCGCCCGCATCCCGACGGAGTGGAACGCCGACGTGGCGTTCGCGGGACTGACCAACGCGTTCCAGGCGAACCCCGACATCAACTTCCTCTTCACGTCGTCCGACTTCCTGTTCCCCCAGATCGTACAGGCAATGAGGGTTAGGAACAAGTTCCATCCGATAGGACATAAGGACCACGTCATCTTCGGCGGGTTCGACGGCGACGCGATGGCCTACGAGCTGCTGAAGGACAAGTACCTGGACGCCGACGGGGTGCAGGACCTGTTCAAGGAGGCCGAGCTGGCGGTCAACGCGATCGTGGACCTGCAGGAGGGAAAGACGGTCGAGCGGGTGCTGCTGGACCCCGGCTTCGCGATCCACCAGGCCAACCTGGAGCAGGTCCGCGACCGCATGTGGGGCTACACCATCTACAAGCAGAAGAACGGTTGAGCGGGCTGCTGATGGCGGGGACGCGGTCGGCCGGGCCGCGCCGCCTGCTGCGGCACCTGCTGTTCTCCGAATACCTGGTGCTCTATCTCAGCGTCGCCTATTTCGCGGCGGTGGTGCCCTTCGTGCCGCAGATGGCCTCGGCCGAGGTGATGCGGAACATCCTGTCCGACATGCTGCCGCTGCTGGTGGTGGCGATCGGCCAGACCTTCGTGCTGATCGTCGCCGGCATCGACCTGTCGGTGACCTCGATCATCGCGATGGCGAGCGTGGCCGGGGCCAGCGTCATGACCGGCGACGGCGGCTACCTGGCGGGCTCGGCGCTGGCGGTGCCGGGGGCGATGCTGGCCATGGTGGCGGTCGGGCTGGCGATCGGCGCCTTCAACGGGTTCTGCGTCACCCGGCTGGGCATGCCGCCCTTCATCGTCACGCTGACGACGATGATGTTCTTCTCCGGCGCGGCGATCTGGTTCACCACCTTCCATACCGAGACCAGCAGCATCGCCAACCTGCCCCACGGCTTCGTCGTGCTGGGCCAGGGGAATATGGGCGGCGTGCCGAACGCGCTGTGGGTCGTGGCGGCGGTCGGCCTCGCGGCGCACCTGGTGCTGGCGCGGACGGCGCTGGGCCGGCGGCTGTATGCCTGCGGGCAGAACCGCAACGCGGCGGCGGTGTCGGGCGTGCCGGTGGCGCGGGTGGTCGCGGCGGCCTTCCTGATCTCCGGCGCGTGCGCGGCGGTGGCGTCGATCCTGTATACCGGGCGGCTCCAGACCGGGACGCCGATCCTGGGGCAGACGATCCTGCTGGACGTCATCGGCGCGGTGGTGATCGGCGGGACCAGCCTGTTCGGCGGCAAGGGCAAGGTGCTGTGGACGGTGTTCGGCGTGCTGTTCCTGGTGCTGCTGGACACCAGCCTGAAGATGCTGGGGATGTCGCTGTTCTCGGTCTTCGCGATCAAGGGGGCGGTGATCCTGCTCGCCGCCGTGATCGACGCCGTCCGCACCCGCTTCGCCGCCCGGCTCTAGGAGGCTGATCCCATGGCCCTGCTCGAGTGCGAGACCCTTCGCAAGAGCTTCTTCGGCGTCGAGGTGCTGCACGGCGTATCGTTCTCGCTGGACCGCGGCCGGGTGCTGGGGCTGGTGGGGGAGAACGGCTCCGGCAAATCGACTACCATGAACATCCTGGGCGGCGTGCTGAAGCGCGACGGCGGGCGCATCCGGCTGGACGGCGCCGACTACGAGCCGCGCGGCCCCCGGGACGCGCTGGCCCGCGGCATCTCCTTCATCCACCAGGAACTGAACCTGTTCGAGAACCTGTCGATCGAGGAAAACCTGTTCATCTCGGGCTTTCCCCGGATCGGACCTGCCATCCCCTTCATCAGCCGGGGCCGGATGCGCCGCCGGGCGCGCGAGCTGCTGGAGCAGGTGGACATCCGCCACCCGCCCGGCACGCCGGTGGCCGCCCTGAGCCAGGGCGAGCGGCAATTGGTCGAGATCGCCAAGGCGCTGAGCGTCGATGCCAAGGTGATCATCTTCGACGAGCCGACCACCTCCCTGACCCGGCGGGAGGCCGACCGGCTGTTCGGCATCATCGAGCGGCTGCGCGGGCGCGGCATCGCGATGATCTATATCAGCCACGTGCTGTCCGACGTGACGCGGATCTGCGACGACATCACCGTGCTGCGCGACGGCGCCGTGGTGGGCGGCGGGCCGGCGTCGGGGATGCCGACCGAGCGGATGATCGCCCTGATGGTCGGGCGGACGCTGGACCAGCTCTTCCCCGAGCGGACGGGCCGGCCGACGGAGCGGCCGGTGCTGGAGGTGCGGGGCGTCAGCCAGCCGGGCGTCGTCCACGGGATCGACCTGACGCTGCACGCGGGAGAGGTGCTGGGCATCGCCGGGCTGATGGGGGCCGGGCGCAGCGAGCTGGCCCGCATCCTGTTCGGCCTGGACGGCTTCAAGTCCGGGACCATCGCGGTGGACGGCGCCGTGATCGGGGAGCCGAGCCCCGGCGCCTGCATGGAGCGCGGCATGGCCTTCCTGACGGAGGACCGGCGCGGCGAGGGCCTGATGATGCACGCCACCATCGCCGACAACATCGCGCTGCCCTCGCTGGAGGACTATGTGTCGCCGTGGACCCGCTTCATCGACCGGACCCGGCTGGGCGACGAGGTCGGGCGGATCGGCCAGAAGGTCCGGATGCGCGCCGCCGACCCCATGGGGACGCTGGTCCGCCACCTGAGCGGCGGCAACCAGCAGAAGGTGGTGCTGGCGAAGTGGCTGCTGCGGACCCCCCGGGTCTTCATCCTGGACGAGCCGACCCGCGGGATCGACGTGGGTGCCAAGTTCGAGATCTACAAGATCATCGACACGCTGGTGGCCGAGGGCGCCGGGGTGCTGATGATCTCCTCCGAGATGGAGGAGCTGATGGGGATGTGCGACCGCATCCTGGTGATGAACCACGGCGAGATCCAGGCGGAGTTCCGGCGCGGCGGTTTCGACGGCGGGCGCATCCTGGAGGCGGCGATGAGGCGGCGCGGCCCGGCGGAGCCGATGGGGCTGGAGGGGGCGGCGTGATGAACTCGACGAGACTTCGGCTGGCCCTGCTGCGCAACGCGCCGGTCGGCTTGTTCCTGGTGGTGCTGGCGGTGTTCGGCAGCCTGTCCGACCGGTTCCTGGACGTGCAGAACTTCACCAACATCCTGATCCAGTCCTCCCACATCGCGATCCTGGGCATCGGCATGACCTTCGTGCTGCTGACCGCCGGCATCGACCTGTCGGTGGGCGCCGTCATGTACCTGTCGGTGGCCCTGCTGGGGATCTACATGGCGGAGCTGCCGGTGATGCTGGCGGTGCCGGCCATGATGGCGGTGGGCGCCCTGTTCGGGCTGGTCAACGCCTTCTTCGTGGTGCGGCTTAGGGTGGCGGCCTTCATCGTGACGCTGGCGACGCTGTTCATCGGGCGCGGGCTGGCGCTGTGGGTGACCGAGACCCGCATGGTGTTCTACCAGAACCACATCCTGTCGCTGGCCCAGGCGGAATGGCTGGGCGTGCCCTGGGCGATCTGGGTCTTCGCGATCGTCTTCGCCGCGGCCTGGGCGGTGCTGAACCACACCCCGTTCGGCCGGCAGGTCCACGCGGTGGGCGAGAACCCGGAGGCCGCCGCCAAGGCCGGGATCAACGTGCCGCTGGTGCTGACCGCCGTCTATGCGGTGTCGGGCGCCTGCGCCGGCATCGCCGGCTTCGTGTCGATCACCCAGGTGGGCGCCGCCGCGTCCTCCTTCGCGGTGGAGAAGGAGTTCGCCGCCGTCGCCGCCGCGGTGCTGGGCGGCGTCAGCCTGTTCGGCGGGCGCGGCGGCGTGGCCGGGACCGTGTTCGGCGCGGTGCTGATCCAGACCGTGCAGAACGGCTTGGTGATCGTCAACGCCGACCCCTACATCTACCCGCTGGTGACCAGCTCCATTATCTTCCTGGCGGTCTTCGTGGACAGCCAGCGCTCCCGCATCCTGCACCGGCTGGGCCGGCGCCGGATCCGCATCGAGGAGAGACCCGTATGACTTCCCCGGCTTCTTCGGCTTCCTCGGCTTACGCGCCGCGCCCCGGCAAGCTGCGCGGCACGCTGGTCGGCTGCGGCTTCTTCGCCGAGAACCACCTGAACGCCTGGACCCTGATGCGGGACACCCCGCTGGAGGGCGTCGAGCTGGTCGCGGTCTGCGACAAGGACGTGGGCAAGGCGGAGGCCGCCGCCCGGCGCTTCGGCGTGCCGCACGTCTATGCCGACGCCGAGGCGATGCTGGCGGAGCAGAAGCCCGACTTCGTGGACATCGCGACCACCCTGCCCTCCCACCGGGCGTTGGTGGAGCTGGCGGCCCGGCACGGCGTGCCCGCGATCTGCCAGAAGCCCTTCGCCGCCAGCCTGGAGGACGCGGAGGCCATGGTGCGGGCCTGCGCCGAGGCCGGCGTGCAGCTGATGGTCCACGAGAATTTCCGCTGGCAGCACCCGCTGCTGGCGGTGAAGCAGGCGCTGGACGAGGGCTGGGCCGGCCGGCCGTTCTTCGGCCGGGTCCAGTTCCGCCACGGCTTCGACATCATCACCAACCAGCCCTACCTGGCGGAGGACGAGCGCTACATCATCATGGACGTCGGCCTTCACCTGCTGGACGTGGCCCGCTTCCTGTTCGGCGAGGCCGGGCGGCTTTATTGCCGGACCGCGCGGATCGACCCGCGCGTGCGGGGGGAGGACACCGCGACCATGCTGGTGGACTTCCACGGCGGCGTCACGGGGGTGATTGATCTGTCCACCGCGACCCGGACCGAGCCGGAGCCCTTCCCCGAATGCCTGGTGCGGATCGAGGGGACCGACGGCACGATCGAGCTGGAGCAGGGCTATCGGCTGGTGCTGAGCCGGCCCGGCCACCGGGAGGTGCGGCCGGTCGATGCGGAGCTTCTGCCCTGGGCCGCCCGGCCGTGGCACGTGGTGCAGGACAGCGTGCTGGCGATCCAGCGCCACTGGGTCGATTGCCTGCGCGAGGGCCGCGAGCCGGACACCTCGGGGGCGGACAACCTGCGGACCCTGGAGCTGACCTTCGGCGCCTACCGGTCGGCGGAGACCGGCGAGGCGGTGGCGTTCGGCTGACACCCTCCTCCTCCCGTGGGAGAATGTCAGCGGATGTCATGATTCCCGGGGCGGAAGCGACGGGGCGGGTGCGGGAAAGGGCGGATAAGGTCATCATCGGTCATTGCGGCGGGGCCGGGGCCGCTGTCGGGTGTCATCATCGCGGAACCGGCCTCAACCAGGAGAGACCTTTCCGGCGGAACTCGCCTCCCTCGATCGTCATGACCGGACTTGGTCCAATTGTGTCCAGCAACGTAGTTGCTTCTTCTGCAAAAGGTTCAATTGTGGGCAGAAACACTCCCTTTTCGTCATGACCGGACTTGATCCGGTCATCTCCAGGCACGAAGGCGTCGATGAAGACCGCGAGCGATGACCGGATCAAGTCCGGTCATGACGATGAAAAATGAGAACGCCGCCCTGATGACTTCTTATGGTTGAATAGCAATCACCGAATCAGACAACTGTGGACTTGATCCGGCCATTTCCCGATGGCTCCATTACCATCGACGTTCCGGAAGATACCTGGATCAAGTCCGCGACTTTCCGGCACGGTGGTGCTTGTTCTTTGACGGAATGCAGGTCGGGCAGAGCGAAGCGGCACCCGGCCTACAGGGCTGACACCTCCTCTCCCGTTGGAGAATGTCAGCCGATGTCATCATTCCCGGCGCGGCGGTAATGACGTGGGCGCCGGAAAGGCTGGAAAGGTCATCTTCGGTCACTACGGCGGGGCCGGTCGGGGCCGGCGCCGCTGTCGGGTGTCATCATGGTGCCGGCCGGAACAGCGGAGGCCCGGCAAGGCCGAAGGGATCACGGATGGACACGGATGAAAAAGGATGGGCACGGATCACGGCGAGTCGCTGCTTCCGCGATCAGGTGCCGGGTCACTATGACCGCTTGGAACCGGCGTGAAAGTCACTGGAGGTCACTATTCCGACCTCGGGGCGGCCGGTCGGTCCGTCCACGGCATACGCCGGCATTCTTCAGGCTGCACTGACTCCTATTTCATTCTCGCTTTCGGCAAAATATCCCGATGATCAACTCGGGAGTGATCCGATGCGCCTTAAGCTTGTCGCCGTACTGTCCGCCTTCGCCCTCCTCCTGCCGTCGATCGCTTTCGCCCATCCCAGCGGGATGGACCGCAAGGGCTGTCACCATGACCGGAAGAATGGCGGGTATCACTTGCCACTGACGGCCTGGGGTCATCACGGGTCATCATGATGGCCGCCGGAGGCGGGGTGGTTGGGATCTATTCTCATGTCAAAGATCCGGCAAAGGGGGCGCCCTGCCATTTGCTTTACGGCTATTGGATTGTAGCATAAGCGCATCAAGGACAGCAATCCTACGATTGGTGCCGTGTGCTCGCCGAGGACTTGGCGGTTGACCATGGTGTGCGAAGGTGCCGCAAATGTGCAAAGTGGTCCGAAACCTACCGACCGGAACTGGCCCAAGGACTTCAGAACGCCACTGCCGAACAACTGGCCGAAGTCGAGGTGCTATGGTGGGAAGCCTCACCCCCGCCTGCCCCGTCCCGCCGCTCCCGCCAGGGCCAGCACGGCGATGATGACGGCGCCCTGGATGATCTCCTGCGTGCCGCCGGGCAGGCCGGCGATCTGCATGGTCGTGACGATCAGCACCAGCAGGACGGAGCCGAACAAGGTTCCCAGCGCCGTCGCCGAGCCGCCGAAGATCAGGGTGCCGCCCAGCACGACGGCACCGACGGATTGCAGCAGGAAGGGGCTGCCCATGTCCAGGAAGGCGCCGCCGGCGCGGGCGGACAGCAGGGCGCCGGTCAGGCCGGCGGCGGCTCCGCTGGCCAGGAAGGTGATGGCGATCACCTTGGCCGCGGGGAGGCCGGACAGTTCCGCCGCGCGCTGGTTCTGGCCCACGGCGGACAGGGCGCGGCCGAAGACGGTCCGGTGCAGGACGAAGGCGGCCAGCGCGGTCGCGGCGACCGCCGCCAGGACGATCACCGGGATGCCGGCGATCCGGCCGGTCGCGAACCAGGCGAGCGCCGGGCTGACCTGGTAGGTGGAGAAGGTCCGGTTCGCCAGCAGGGTCGCGGTGGCGAGGACGTAGCCGGTCGCCAGGGTCGCGATCATCGCCGGGATGCGCAGCCACAGCACCAGGGCGGCGTTGACCGCTCCCAAGCCCAGGCCCACGGCGGC
Organism: Skermanella sp. TT6; assembly: GCF_016653635.2. Lineage (NCBI taxonomy): Bacteria > Pseudomonadati > Pseudomonadota > Alphaproteobacteria > Rhodospirillales > Azospirillaceae > Skermanella > Skermanella cutis. The sequence continues at coordinate 1,063,041 of NZ_CP067420.1, read as the reverse complement.
CACGGTCAGCAGGCCCAGGGGAAGCCTCGCGTCGGAGCCGTCGATGATGTTGACCGCGAGGAAGGCGGTCAGGGTGATGACGCTGGGGATCGACAGGTCGATGTTGCCCCTCCCCGTCGTCACGACGAACATCTGGCCCAGCGCCGGGAACAGCAGGAAGGCGGCGGAGGCCGCGACGCCGGACAGGCTCTGGACGCTGAGGCGGGACGTCAGGACGCTCAGCACCAGCCACAGGATCAGGATGCCGATCAGCGACCAGACCCAGCGCCGGGTCTCGATCCACTGCGAGAGGGAGGAAGCGGCGGGCCGGCGGGCGGGAAGCGCGGTCATTCGGCGCTCTCCCGCCGCTCGATCAGGGTGCGCAGGCCCAGGATGGCGATCAGCAGCAATCCCTGGACGGCGGCGTTGTAGTCGGTGCTGACGCCGAGGAAGCTGAGCAGGGAGCCGATCAGCGACAGGGTCACCGCTCCGGCCACGACGCCCGCGGGCGTGATGGTGCCGCCCAGCAGGCGGCAGCCTCCGATCACCACGGCGGCGATGCTCAGCAGGGTGAAGCCGCTGCCGGCGTTGATGTCGCTGGCGGTGGTGATGGCGGTCAGCGACAGGCCGGCCGCCATGGCGAAGGCTCCGGCGACGACATAGCGCAGAACGGTGTAGCGCAGCGCCGACCAGCCGCCCTGCGCCAGCGCAGCCGCGTTGTTGCCGAAGCCCCGGAGTACCACGCCGCTTCGGGAGCGGTCGACGGCCAGGCCGCACAGGCCGGCCGCCAGGATCAGCAGGAGGGAGGTCGGCAGCCCCGGAACCTGCCAGCCGACCGCCGCCATCAGCCAATCCGGCGCCATGCCTCCCGGGGCGGACTGGAGCGTATAGCCGCAGCCGAGCCAGATGAAGCTCGCCCCCAGGGTCACCACGATGGCGGGAATCCGGCGCTGCTCGATCAGCGCGCCGATGACGGCGTAGCCGCCCAGCCCTGCCGCGAGCAGGGCAACGCCGAGGGCCGGCTGCTCGGTCAGGACGGTGGCGCTGACGACATTGACCAGGCCGGCGAAGGCGCCGATGCCCAGGTCGATCTGGCTGCCGCCCACGACGAACATCTGGGCCAGCGCGATCAGCACCAGCGGCACCGCCGAGCTGAGCAGCAGGTCGATGCCGAACAGGCTGGCCGCGGAGGGGTTGAGGGCGGCGAGAGCGGCGCAGACGAGACCCAGGCCGATCAGCGGGATCGCATGGGTCAGGAGGCCGGAGGGCCGTGACGCCCGGGCAGGAAGGACAGCGGCGGCGGGCCGAGGGTCGGCGGCGGTCTCGGCCAGGAAGGCGGTATCGACGATGCTCTCCTCCGAGATCTCGTCGCCGACCAGTTCCCGGACGATGGCGCCGCCGTGGAAGACCAGGACACGGGTGCATTCCAGCAGCTCGATGTCCTCGGTGCTGTACCACACCACCAAAGCGCCGGTCTCGGCGGTCTGGCGGACGACGTGGTAGAAGTCGTGCTTGGAGGCGACGTCGACGCCGCGCGTCGGGTCGTCCAGCAGGAGCAGGTCGGACTGACGGGCCAGGGCGCGGGCGACCAGCGCCTTCTGCTGGTTGCCGCCGCTGAGGTGAAGCACGTTGGACGGCAGGCGCCCAGGGTCGAGGCGCAGGCGCTCGGCCCAGTGGCGGCCGGTCTCCGCCTCCGCTTCGGCCGAGACAAGGGATGCCAGCGGCCGGCGGGAGAGAGCGCCGATGCTGATGTTGGACAGCACCGTCCATTGCGGGAAGACGCCCTCCCGCTGGCGGTCGCCCGAGACGAAGCCGGCATCGGGGTTGGCGTGGCGGATCGCGTGGAGCCGGTCGCGCTGGCCGCTTCCCTCCAGCCCGGCGAAGCCGACGATGTCGCCGGCGCGCAGCACGATCTCCCGGCCCAGCGGAGCGGTGACCGCACCGCCGAGGCGCAGGATCTCGCGGGCGGGTGCCGGCCCCGGGGATCCGGGGGCGGACGCGGCGGCACTGCCCGCGCCGCGGGCGGCGTCCCCGCCCATCAGGTCCACCAGGGCGTGGACGGTGAAGCTGCCGGCTCCACCTTCCCGCGCGATCCGGCCGTTGCGCATGACGACGACCCGGGACGCGATCTCCAGCACCTCGCGCAGCTTGTGGCTGATGAAGATGAAGGAGATGCCCTGGCCGGCACGGCGGCGGACGAAATCGTGGAGTTGGGCGGCGCGGGCTGCTTCGAGCGAGGAGGTCGGCTCGTCCAGGATCAGCAGCTTCAGGTTCGGGTCGTTGGCGGCCCGGGCGATCTCGACCATCTGCCGCTGGCCGAGGGGAAGGTCGGCCAGGCGCGCGTCGGCGTCGATGCCGCTGCCGGGGAACACCGCGTCGATGCCGGCGCGGGCCAGCCGGCGGTAGTGGGCGCGCCAGAGGGGTGAGCGGGTGCTGCCCGGCTCCTCCAGGAAGAAGTTCTCCGCCACCGTCAGGTTGGTGCAGAGCGACAGCTCCTGGTAGACGATCCGGATTCCCCGGCGGCGGGCGACGGTCGGGGAATAGTCGCGGAAATCGACCGGCGCGCCATCAAGGGCCAGAGTGCCGCTGTCCGGCTCGGTCACGCCGCACAGGATGCGCATCAGCGTGCTCTTGCCGGCGCCGTTGGCGCCGACAAGGCCGATCACTTCACCCGGCAGGACGGAGAGCGAGACATCGTGGTTGGCGAGCGTCGGGCCGAACGACCGGGTGATGCGGTCCAGCGCGGCGATTGTCATCTGCCCGGATTCACTGGGCTTGGGCCTGGAGCAGCGTCTTGCGCACCCAGTCCTGGCTGAACGACGGGCTGACGATGGTGCCCGGCGGCATCTTGAGGTAGTCGTCCAGGTTCTTCTCGTCCACGACGGCGACCGGCATGGTCATCTTCTTCGGCGGGTTGGCGCCCTTGGCGATCTCGTAGGCCAGCCAGAAGGCGGCGCCGCCGATGCCGGGCGTGGTGTTCATGGAGACGGTGGAGTAGCCGTTCTTCTTGTGCCGCTCGCTCCACCACTGGATGAAGTTGGAGCTGCCGCCGCCGCTTATGATCGGCATGTCCTCGGCGTAGGCGCCGCCATACTGCTCGAACGCCTGGGCGATGCCGAAGTCGTCGCCGCCGCCCTGCCCAAGGACGGCGTCCACGTGCGGCAGCGACGGCAGCACGTTGGCGACGGCGGACTGGGCCACCGAGGTGGTCGCCTGGCCGTAGACGGTGGCGACGGCCTTGATCTCGGGAAACTCCTTCAGCGCCTCGATCTGGCCGTTGTACATCTCGTTGTCGGGGGCCGAGCCCTTGACGCCGCGCACGATGATGATGTTGCCCTTGCCGTCCAGGCGCTTGGCGATCTCCCGCGCCATGTCGCCCTGGTACTTGGCGAAATCGAATCCCAGCGTATAGGCGCAGGGCGCGGAGACGATGCTGTCGAAAGCCACCACCTTGATCCCGGCTTGGCAGGCCTTCTGGATCGTGCCGTTCAGGGCCGTCTCCGACGCGGCGTTGATCGCGATGACATCGACCTTGCGCAGGATCAGGTCGGCCATCTGGCTCATCTGCTGGTTGGTCGAGCCGTCGCCGTTGACGACGATGTAGTCCTCTATCTTGCCTTCCTGCTTGGCCTGCTTGGCGGCCTCCTCGAAGCTCTCCACCATCTGGCGGCGCCAGGTGTTGCCATAGTAGGAGTTGGACAGGGCCACCACCGGCTTCTCGGGCGAAGCCATCGCGGGGGACCAGGGGGCGGCGGTCAGCGTCAGCAGCAGGGTGGCCGCGAAAGCGGCGGCGGTCGGGATGAGGCGGGCCTTGGGGCTCTTCATTGCATCTTCCTCCCAGGGGTTGTGCCGCGGCCATTCTCGTTTCCCGGTGGCCGCTTATGGAGCGATCATCATACCAGTAACGGCAGGATGCAAGATGGATTGTGCCGTGACCCGCAGATCCTGCCCTGCTCTTTCCGGCGATAATGACGCTTGCGGCGTCCCCGCATGCTGGTATGATGAGTATATAAGAAAGCACGAACACGGACCTGGGGAGGTCGGACGCCTCATGGCAATGCCAGCGCAGCGCATCACCGCGACATATCGGATAGAGACGGCCTACCCGCTCGACGAGGCGGTCGAGACCATGGCGGGGGAGCAGTCCACCGGCACCTTCGTCCGGCTTCCGGGCGAGACCGACGAGATGCGGGCGCTGTACGGCGCCCATGTGGAACGGCTGACCGAGCTGGAGACGGTCGAGGCGCCGTCGCTTCCGGGGGCCGGGGTTCCCAAGGGGGCCGGGGACAGGCCGGTCTGGCGGCGGGCGGAGGTGGTGCTGTCCTGGTCGCCGGACAATTTCGGCGTCTCGCTGCCCAACCTTGTCGCGACGGTGGCGGGCAACCTGTTCGAGCTGCGGCCCTTCAGCGGGCTGCGGCTGCTCGACATCGGGCTGCCGGAGGCGTTCGCGGAGAAGTATCCGGGGCCGAGGTTCGGGGTGGCGGGGACCCGGCGGCTGGCTGGGGTGGAGCGGCGCCCGCTGATCGGGACGATCGTCAAGCCGAGCGTCGGCATGGGACCGGAGGCGACGGCCGAGCTGGTCCGGGTGCTGTGCGACGCCGGGATCGACTTCATCAAGGACGACGAGCTCCAGGCCGACGGGCCGCACTGCCCGTTCGAGGCGCGGGCGCGCGCGGTGATGCGGGTGATCGACGCCTGCGCGGAGCGGACCGGCCGGAAGGTGATGTTCGCCTTCAACATCACCGGCGACCTGGACGAGATGCGGCGGCGGCACGACCTGGTCGTGGAACTGGGCGGCACCTGCGTGATGGCGAGCCTCAATTCGGTTGGCGTCGTCGGCATGGTCGAGCTGGGGCGGTTCAGCCAGCTTCCCATCCACGCCCACCGCAACGGCTGGGGCTACCTGTCGCGGGCGCCGGAGCTGGGCTGGTCCTATGTCGCCTGGCAGAAGATCTGGCGGCTGGCCGGCGCCGACCACATGCATGTGAACGGGCTCCAGAACAAGTTCTGCGAACCCGACGAGAGCGTGATCGCCTCGGCCCGGGCGTGCCTGACGCCGATGTTCGAGGGCAAGCCCTGCACGGTGATGCCGGTGTTCTCGTCCGGCCAGTCGGCCAGGCAGGCGGCGGGGACCTATGCGGCGCTGGGGTCGGCCGACCTGATCTTCGCGGCGGGCGGCGGCATCATGGGGCATCCGGACGGGCCGGCAGCGGGCGTCGGCGCCCTGCGCGACGCCTGGGAAGCGGCGCTGGCGTCATGAGCGGTTCAAGCCGGGGGCTGCATGGCATGGCTGATGGTTGCGACGCTCCCTTTTCGTCATGGCCGGACTTGATCCGGCCATCTTATCCCAGGGCTCACCGGGGCTCCTTGGCCGGAGATGCCCGGATCAAGTCCGGGCATGACGAAAAATGAAGAGGAAGTCGCTCGGAGAGCCCCTTTCGGTTGATCAGCAATCTTCCGGCACGGCGGTGTCGATGACGCCTGGCAGAGATGACCGGATCAAGTCCGGTCATGACGGTGAGAAAGGGCGTGCCCTGCCGGGGAAGCCTCTCCCGGTTGACGGGGCAACGGCCGCGCCGGATCGCCGGCGTTCCGCCCGGGGGCTGCCCGAGGGGCTGCTGCTGAGTTTCCACGGCGACGACTATACCGGGTCGTCCGCGGTGATGGAGGTGATGAGCTTCGCCGGGCTGCCGACGGTGCTGTTCCTGGGCGTGCCGACGCCGGAGCGGCTGGCGCGGTTCGAGGGGTACCGGGGGATCGGCTTCGCCGGGGTGGCGCGGTCGCAGGGCTTGGACTGGATGGACCGGCACCTGCCGGCGGTGTTCCGGACGCTGGCCGGGCTCGGGGCGCCGGTGGCGCATTACAAGGTGTGCTCGACCTTCGACTCCGCGCCGCATGTCGGCTCGATCGGGCGGGCGGCGGAGCTGGCGGTTCCGCTGCTGGGGGGCAAGTGGCACCCGCTGGTGGTGGGCGCGCCGGAGATCGCGCGGTACCAGGCGTTCGGCAACCTGTTCGCGGCGGGGCCGGACGGCGGGCGCTACCGGCTCGACCGGCATCCCGGCATGTCGCGGCATCCCGTCACGCCGATGGACGAGGCGGACGTGCGGATCCATCTGGGCCGGCAGACCAGCCTGCCGGTCGGGCTGGTGGACTGCGTTTCCATGAAGCGGGGCGAGGCCGACGCCGCCTTGGAGAGGGAGATCGCGCGGGGGGCCGCGATCGTTGCGCTGGACGTGATCGACGCCGAGACCCTGGCGGAGGCCGGGCGGCTGGTCTGGGAGCGCGGCGGGGAGCGGGTCTTCGCGATCGGGTCGCAGGGGCTGGAATACGCGCTGGTGGCGTGGTGGCGGAAGGCCGGGCTGATCCCGGAGGCGGGCGAGGCTTCGTTGGCGCGGGCCGGGGCGGCGGAGCGGATCGCCTGCGTCTCCGGCTCCTGCTCGGCGGTGACGGCGGGGCAGATCGCGGCGGCGCTGGAGGCCGGGTTCGAGGGCATACGGGTCGATGCGGCGCTGGCGGTGGACGGCCGCGCCTGGGAGGGCGAGCTGGACCGGGCGGCGGAGGCGGCGCTGGCGGCGCTGGGCGCCGGGCGGGACCCGCTGGTGTTCTCGGCGCTGGGGCCGGACGACCCGGCCGTCGCCTCGATGCGGACGGCGGTGGAGTCCAGCGGCGTGCCGGTGGAGGCCGTGAACGACAGGATCGGCGCGGGGCTGGGGCGGCTGCTGGACCGGGTGGTCCGGACGGCAGGGCTGAAGCGCGGGGTGATCGCCGGGGGCGACACCTCCGGCCATGCCGCCATGACGCTGGGGGTCTACGCGCTGACGGCGCTGGCCCCGGTGGCGCCGGGGGCTCCGCTGTGCCGCGCCCATTCCGACGACCCGGCCCATGCCGGGCTGGAGATCGCCCTGAAGGGCGGGCAGATGGGCAAGCCGGATTATTTCCGGGCCGCGAAGCGCGGTTCGGCCCAGGGATAAGGACGATGGGAGGGAGTGAGGACATGACGAAGATCGCGCTGCTGGGGGCCGGGGGCAAGATGGGGGTCCGGCTGGCCACGAACCTGCACGGTTCGGAGTTCCAGGTGGACCATGTGGAGATCTCGGACGAGGGGCGGCAGCGGCTGAAGGACGCGATCGGCGCCGCCTGCGTGGACCAGGACCGGGCGCTCGCGGAAGCCGACGTGGTGCTGATGGCGGTGCCCGACCGGCTGATCGGCAAGATCGCCCACGGCTTCATCGGGAAGGTGAAGCCGGGGACCGCGATCATCATGCTGGACGCGGCGGCCCCCCATGCCGGCGAGCTGCCGGTGCGGGAGGACGTGACCTATTTCGTGACTCATCCGTGCCACCCGCCGATCTTCAACGACGAGGTCGAGCCGGCGGCGAAGAACGACTTCTTCGGCGGCATCGCGGCCAAGCAGCACATCGTCTGCGCCCTGATGCAGGGGCCGGAGGAGCATTACGCCCTGTGCGAGCGGATCGCCCGGACGATCTATAAGCCGGTGATGCGGTCGCACCGGGTCACGGTGGAACAGCTGGCGATCCTGGAGCCCGCCCTGTCCGAGACGGTCGGCGCCACCCTGTCGCTCGCCATGCGCGACGCGGTGGACGAGGCGGAGCGCCGGGGCGTCCCGCGCGAGGCCGCGGTGGACTTCATGCTGGGCCACCTGAACATCGAGCTGGCGATCGCCTTCGGCGTGTTCCCGCAGGGCCGCTTCTCCGACGGCGCGCTGCACGCGATCGAGCAGGCCAAGCCGGTGATCTTCAAGGAGGGTTGGCTGGACCGGGTGTTCGACCGGGACGCGGTGCTGCGGTCGGTCAGGGACATCTGCAAGTAAAACCAACAAGAACGCGATGAAGGGAGGAACGGGATCATGAAGGGCGCGATATCGATGCTCTCCGGCCTGGCGCTGCTGGCGGCGCTGGGCGGCCAGGCCCTGGCGGCCGACTATGTCATCAAGGCGGGCCACGGCACGCAGACCACCCATCCGACGCACCTCGCGCTGGTCAAGTTCGCCGAGCTGGCGGAGCAGAAGACCGGCGGGGCGGTCAAGGTGGAGATCTACCCGGACCGCCAGCTCGGCGAGGAGCGGGAGATGGTCGAGGGGCTTCAGCTCGGCTCGGTCGACATGGCGGTGGTCTCCACCGGTCCGCTGCTGGCCTTCGTGCCGCAGATCGGCGTGATCGACCTGCCCTTCGTCTTCAAGGATTCGGCGCACGCCTACAAGGTGCTGGACGGCGAGGTCGGCCGGAGCCTGCTGGAGAAGATGGAGGCCAAGGGCATCGTCGGCCTCGCCTGGTGGGAGAACGGCTGGCGCCACCTGACGACCAAGAAGCCGGTCGCCCAGCCCGCCGACATGAAGGGCATGAAGCTGCGCACCATGCAGAACCCGGTGCATATCGCGGCCTTCAAGGAGATCGGCGCGTCCCCCATCCCGATGGCGTGGGGAGAGGTCTTCACCAGCCTGGGCCAGGGCGTGATCGACGCCCAGGAGAACCCGATCACGATCATCTATTCCAACTCGCTGTGGGAGGTCCAGAAATACGTGACCCTGACCGGGCACGTGTACGGGCCGCACGCCGTCATGGTCAGCGAGGCCAAGTGGAGCACCCTGCCCGCCGACGTCCAGGCCAAGCTGCGCGAGGCGGTGACCGAGGCGACCGCGTACCAGCGCGAGCAGTCGCACCGGCTGGAGGCCGAGCAGCTGGTCAAGCTGCGGGAGAAGGGCATGGTGATCGAGACGGTGGACACCACGCCGTTCCGCACCGCCACGGCCGGCATAGCGGAGACTTCGAAGAACATCGATCCCGCGATGCTGGCGGCGATCCGCTCCGCCGGGGAGTGACCGGCTTTCCGGTGCCGTGAAGGGAGGGGGGCGGATGCTCGTCATGAAGCTGTGGTACGGGATCGAGCAGGCGGTGAAGGCCCTGCTGATCGGGCTGGTGACCGTCATGGTCGCGGTCAGCCTGGCCCAGGTGTTCTGGCGCTATGTCTTCAACGACCCGCTGACCTGGTCGGAGGAGCTGGCCCGCTACCTGTTCGTCTGGATCGCGTACCTGTCGGCTTGGCTGACCTGGCGGCACCGCGCGCACATCGCGCTGGACGCCGTCACCTACCTGCGCTCGCCGGTGCTGGAGCGGGTGTCGGCCCGGCTGGTGGAGGTGCTGGTCCTGGGCTTCTGCGCCTATACCTTCTACGCCAATTTCCGGCTGCTGGGGCTGACGGTGGACCAGCCGTCGGCCGTGCTGGAGATCCCGATGGTGTGGGTCTACGCCGCCTACAACGTCATGACCTTCATGATCTGCGGCGACATCCTGGTGAACTGGCTGATGGGCGCCCTGGCCGTCCGGTCCGGCCGCGTCCAGGCCCTGAGCCGGCCGGCCTGAGGAGGCCCCGAGGAGGTATTGCATCCATGGCGACCATCCTGCTGGTCAGCTTCTTCGCGCTGCTGCTGGCCAACGTGCCGGTCTCGTTCAGCCTCGCCATCGCATCGACGGCGGCGATCCTGTTCGGCGGGATGCCGCCGGGCGTGATCGTTCAGAAGATGACGGCGGCGATCGACAGCTTCGTGCTGCTGGCGGTGCCGTTCTTCCTGCTGTCGGGCCACCTGATGGCGCGCAGCGGCATCGCCCGGGACATCGTCGAGTTCGCGGACTCCGTCGTGGGATGGCTGCGCGGCGGGCTGGCCCAGGCCAACATCGCGGCCGGAACGCTGATGGGCGGCATGACCGGGTCGGCGGTGGCGGAAGCCGCCTCGACCGGCGGCGCGCTGATCCCGCCGATGCTGGACCGGGGCTACGACCGGCCCTTCACCGCGGCGGTGACGGCCAGCGCCTCCACCCTGTCGGTGGTGATCCCGCCGTCGATCCCCATGATCATCTTCGGCGTGGTGACCGGCGTGTCGGTGTCGGACCTGTTCATCGGCGGCGTCGTGCCGGGAATCCTGATGGCGCTGGCCCTGATGGGCACGTCCTGGCTGCTGGCGGTCCGGCGCGGCTACCAGAAGGGTCCGGTTCCGTCGCTGGGCAGCATCGCGAAGGCGACGCGGGCCAGCGTGTGGGGATTGCTGATGCCGCTGGTGATCATCGGCAGCATCCGCTACGGCATCGCGACGCCGACCGAGGCCTCGGTGGTGGCGGTGGTCTACGGCTTGGTGGTGGGCATGCTGGTGTACCGCACGATCGGGATCGGGGACCTGCCGAAGATCGTGCTGGAATCGATGGTGACGACCGGCATGGTGATGCTGATGATCGCCACCGCCTCGCTCTACGGCCTGATCGTGACGCGGGAGCAATTGCCGCAGGCGGCGGCCCAGTTGATCCTGGGCCTGACGACCGACCCTTCCATGGTGCTGATCCTGTTCCTGGCGGTCTATCTGCTGGCCGGCATGCTGCTGGACCTGGGCGCCAACATCATCATCCTGGTGCCGGTGCTGTGGCCGGTGACCCAGAAGCTGGGGATCGACCCGGTCCAGTTCGGCATCGTGACGGTGATCGGCCTGGCGATCGGGCTGGTGACCCCGCCGGTGGGCGCGAGCCTGTTCGTGACCTGCGGCATCGCGAAGGCCAACCTGATCGAGGGCAGCCGGGCTGCGGCGCCCTTCATCCTGGCGCTGATCGCGGTGGTGCTGCTGATCATCTTCGTGCCGGGGATCGCGACCTGGCTGCCCTACAGCGCGAAGGGCTGAGGGGGTTTCCGGGTATTGCCACAGATGGACGCGGATGGGCTCGGATGGGTTGATCATCCGGACCATCCGCGGCCATCGCGTCCCAGGCGGCCAGGGCGCAGCGGGCGATGCCGTCGGCGCAGGTCGCGGCGCAGGTCGGGGCCGACGGCCGGCGGAGCATGATGGCGATCCCGCGATACGGCGATCCGGACGATCTCGCCGCGATGGTCGCGTGGCTGGCCGGGCCGGAGGCGCGGGGCGTCACCGGCGCCGGTTTCGCGGTGGACGGCGGCACCAACGCGTGACGGCGGGGCGGCGGTCAGGCGGTGAAGCTCTCCACGGCGGCGCCGGCGGCGAAGGCCAGGGCCGCCGCGGCCATGCCGATCGCCAGGGTCTCCAGCCCGGACCGCCACCAGGCCGACAGCGACCACAGGCTCTTGACCGACCCGATGGCGAAGAAGACGGCGGCGGTCGAGCCGGTGGCCAGCGCGACCGGCGCCGGCAGGCCGAGGACGAAGGGCAGCAGCGGGACGAACCCGCAGATCAGGAAGGCCAGGAAGGTGCTGGCCGCCGCCTTGACCGGCGAGCGCAGGGTCGCGGGCAGCCCGTACTCCTCCGCCAGCATGGTATCGACCCAGCGGCTGCGGTCGGCCGTGATGACCTGGACCGCGCTTTCCAGGATATCGCCCTCGAAGCCCTTGGTCCGGAAGATCTCCCGGATCTCCTCCAGCTCGCCTTCCGGGACAAGGTCGATGTGCCGCTCCTCCACCGCGCGGAGCCGGTCCTTGTCGTCGCGCTCCGTCTTGGTGCCGCTGTAGTTGCTGGCGGCCATGGAGAAGCCGTCCGCCAGCAGGTTCGCGGCGCCCAGGATCAGGACCGTCCGGGCCGACAGGCCGGCGCCGACGACGCCCGCAACCACGGCGAAGGTGGTCACGGCGCCGTCGATGCCGCCATAGACCCAGTCGCGCAGGTAGCTCTGTTCCGGCCGGACGGACAGCCGCCGCCGGATCGCCTCGGGGTCGTGGTCGTGCTCCATCGGATCCTGTTCCTCGCATCGTCGATGGGCCCTGGTTCTCCGGGCGCCGTTTACCGGGAATCATGCATCGGATCGGGCAGCTTGCGCCTTGATGAAGATCACGATGGATCGACGAATCACGTCCACAAGGAATACGCCCTCCGGCGTGGATCGGAATCCCTTTACCGTCGGATATATTATTTGTTTTATTTGTCCTGCAAAGCAAGAATACTGACTTCCAGACCGGAAAAATCGAATGAAACGTATCTTGTGCCCGGCTTTGTGCGCCGGGCTGCTGGGCTTGGCGAGCAGCGGGGGGGCTGCGCAGACGGGCGGCGGCGCGGACCTGTTCGCCGACTGGTCGAAGGAGGACAAGGCGCTGGCCCTCAACCTGGGCGTCGGCGCGGCGGTCCTCGGGTGGGGCTTCGCCAACTGGGACTACGGCACCGGCGGCCCGCGGTTCCAGGACGAGGGCTGGTTCGGCCGGGACACCGACGAGGGCGGGGCAGACAAGCTCGGCCATCTCTACACGACCTATCTGTTCACCCACCTGTTCGCCGGCCAATACGAGCGCTGGGATTTCGAGAGGGACGAGGCGATCCGGTGGGGCGCCCTGTCCGACCTGGGGGTGAGCACCCTGATCGAGGTGGGGGACGCCTTCAGCGACCGCTACGGGTTCTCCTACCAGGACATGGTGTTCAATACGCTGGGCGCCGCGGCGGGATATCTGCTGTGGGCCCATCCGGAGCTGTCGCGGAAGATCGACCTGCGCCTGGAGTACAACCCGTTCCTGGACGGCGACCACCAGTTCGACGTGACGACGGATTACGACCGCCTGGGCTACGTGATGGCGATCAAGGCCGACGGGTTCGATTTCATCGAGAACGAGTACCTGAAGTACCTGGAACTGCATGTCGGGTTCCGCGCCCGGAACTACGACGACTACAGCGACCGGCCCGACATCGACCTGCGCAAGCAGTTCGTCTATGTCGGGATCGGCCTTAACCTGTCGAAGCTGCTGGAACCATACCTGGACGTCCCGGTCTTCAACTATCTCCAGGTGCCCTACACCTACGTTCCCGCGACCGTCCGGATTTCCGGCCCGCCCTGAAGCGGAGCGGTCCGGTCCGGTCCAGGATGAAGCGGGTGCGCGGTTTCCCCGCGCGGCACCCCGGGGTTAGGATACGGCAAGGAACATGAAGAGGACGAAAGGGAGGAAAGCCATGCCGGCGACACCGGAACCATACCGGCTCCATGTGCCCGACGAGGCGATCGAGGATCTGCGCGAGCGGCTGGGCCGGACCCGTTTTCCCGACCAGGCGCCCGGCGAGCCCTGGGCCTTCGGGACCGACGTGGAGTGGATGCGCGGCTTCACGGCCTATTGGCGGGACGGTTTCGACTGGCGGGCGCAAGAGGCGCTGCTCAACGGGTTTCCCCAGTACAAGGTGCCGATCCACGGGATCGACCTGCACTTCCTGCATGTTCCGGGGAAGGGCGCCGGCGCGATGCCGCTGCTGCTGTCGCACGGCTGGCCCGGATCGGTGTTCGAGTTCCTGGACCTGATCCCGCGCCTGACCGACCCCGCGGCCTTCGGCGGCGATCCGGCCGACGCCTTCACCGTGGTGGCGCCGTCCCTGCCCGGCTTCGGGCTGTCGTTCGCGCCCGGCCAGAAGCGTTTCGGCGCGGAGGAGATCGCCGACTGCTTCGCCGGGCTGATGACCGGGGTGCTGGGATACGACCGGTTCGGCGCGCAGGGCGGCGACTGGGGGTCCTTCATATCGTCGCGGATCGGCTATGCCCACCGGGACCGTGTGGCGGGCATCCACCTGAACCTGCTGCCGCTGCGGCGCGATCCGTCGATGGCCGGGTCCCCCACCCCGGAGGAGCGGCGCTACCTGGAGGAGCTGAAGCTCTTCCTGAAGGAGGAGACGGGCTACCAGTGGATCCAGGGGACCCGGCCGCAGACCCTGGCGTTCGGCCTGACCGACAGCCCGGCCGGGCTGGGCGCCTGGATCGCCGAGAAGTTCCGGGCCTGGTCGGACTGCGGGGGCGACGTGCTGTCGGTGATCGACCGCGACCGCCTGCTCGCCAATATCGGCCTGTACTGGTTCACCGGGGCGATCGGGTCCTCCTTCTGGCCCTACTACGCCCGCATGCACGGCCCCTGGCCGATCCCGGAAGGCGGCACGGTCGATGTCCCGACCGGCTATTGCCAGTTCCCGACCGAGATCCTGCGCCCGCCGAGGTCCATGGCGGAACGCACCTTCACCGACATCCGGCGCTGGAGCGTGATGGAGCGCGGCGGCCATTTCGCGGCGATGGAGCAGCCCGACGCCCTGGCCGCCGAGATCCGGGCCTTCTTCCGGCCGCTGCGCGGCTGACCCCGGGGAGCGGCGGTCAGCGTTTGAAGGGGAACTCGCCCAGCGGCTGCCACGGCCCGCCCAGATAGCGCCACAGCAGCAGGCTTTCGCCGAGCATGCGGAACGGCTCGAATCCGGCTTCGAGCCGTTCCAGCAGGGCGCGCGCCTCGGCCGGGGCGGCCTTGTTCTGGATCGTGACGTGGGGCCGGAACGGCTGCCGGTCCTGCGGGGTCAGATAGGCCGTCCAGCGGGCCGCCAGCGCCGCCCGGACCTCCGCCAGGGCGGGAGCGTCGAAGCCATAGGCGACCCCCTTCCCCAGGAAGCGCAGCCCCGTCGCCCGGAGGAGGGGCCGGGAGCGGCCGGCCTGCACCTCCCGCAGTCCGGCGGCGATGCCGGCCGGATCGTCGCCGGGAAGGTGGTGGAACAGGGTGAGATGCGCCGGCAGGAAGTTCCTCTCCGGCGGGAAATGCGCCCGCCGCAGGGTGTCCAGCCGGGCGAAGGAGTCGCCGTCCATCCCGAGCGTCAGGATCAGCGGCGCCGGACCGCCCGGCGCCGTCATGGCATCCTCCCCGTCGGAATAGCCGCGGTGAGGCGTCCCATGAATTCGCCCAAGGCAATACCATGGCGAGCAATGCCTATTCCTTCGGCAAGATAACAGCATATATCAATTTTTCGGTATATGACTCGGCTATGCTCTGGCATGTCGGGGCGATTCTCTCGAAAACTTGAAGGCATTAACTGCTCGTCAATTCATTCCTTATAAATTGAAGCTATCGCAAGACAAAGAGCCCGAAAGCCATGCCCTCCCCAGCCTCACAATCCTCCTCGGCCACTCCCTTCCCCGCCGCCTCGCCGGTCGATCAGCTCCACGCCGAGTATGCGGCTGCCCGCGACCAGATCCTGCGGCAGACCAACTCGACCCATGTGAGCGAGTGCCTGGACGCCATCCGCCCGCTATGGGCCGCGTACCAGGCGAAGCTCGCGGCGCTGGCCTCTGTCGCGCAGGCCTTCGAGCCGGCCGCCGAGGAACCCGTCCTGGTCCGGCTGTCCGCCTGACAGGCGATATGGGCCGCTTTCCGGCGAAGGCCAGGCCCCTCCCCTCATCGTCTTGACCGGGCTCGACCCGGTCATCGCTTGCAGGCTTCATCGGCGCCGCCGTGCAGGAAGATTCCCGAATCAAGTCCGCGGCTGTCCGGCACGGTCGTTGCGCGCTGCTCGCAAGCCTGAGCTAGAGCTGTACCCGATCAGGTCGATCCGCCCGAGACAGCCGATCCGATGCGTTGCGCCATGGGCGCAACCTACGACCGTCGGTCTGTATCACCTCCGCCCTGCATTGAGCCGTAGGTTGCGCCCGTGGCGCAACACAGCGCGCCGAGTGGAACAGCCGGCTGCGAGAGCCGGACCGGTTCAACCTGATCGGGAACCGCTCCAAAGGCAGAAGCACTCTCTTTTCGTCATGGCCGAACTTGATCCGGCCATCTTTCGCGGGATGCATCGAAGCCTCCGTGCCTTGAGATCCGCGGGTCAAGCCTGCGGATGACGAACCGAAGGGATCGTGTCCCCAGACGTGGTGTAGGATTGGCGTCACCAATCATCCTGGTTCCCAGCAGTCTGGCCGGGTTGCTCATGCCCCTGCGGCGGGCAGCATGATGGGGCTATCATCGCCGAGTGGAGCGATAGTTTCCAGTGTCATGTAGCGGGCGCGCTGGACGGCCCATTCATCGTTCTGCTCCAGGAGAATAGCGCCGATGAGGCGAGTAATGGCGTCCTCGTTCGGAAAGATGCCGACAACGTCGGTCCGGCGCTTGATCTCGCCATTCAGGCGCTCGATCGGGTTTGTCGAGTGTATCTTGACCCGATGTTCCTTTGGGAACGTCATGTAGGCCAGCACGTCGGTTTCCGCCTCGTCCAGGAGGGCTGCCAGCTTGGGAACTTTGGCGCGGATCTGATCGGCGACTTGGCGCCACTGGACTTTGGCGGCCTCGGCGGTGTCCTGGGCGAAGGCGGTGGCGATGAACGCGGCGAAGAGGCGCTTGCCCTGCTTGCCAGCATGCGCCATGGCGTTGCGCATAAAATGCACCCGGCAGCGCTGCCATGTCGCCTGGAACACGCGCTGGACAGCGGCCTTGATGCCTTCATGGGCGTCGGAAATCACCAGCTTGACGCCGGCGAGACCGCGACGCTTGAGCTTGCGCAGGAATTCGAGCCAGAAGGTCTCGGCCTCCGATGCGCCGATGTCCATGCCCAGCACCTCGCGCCGGCCATCGGTGTTGACCGCCACCGCGACGGTCACGGCGACAGACACGATGCGTCCCTGCTGGCGCACCTTGACGTAGGTCGCATCGATCCAGAGGTAAGGCCAGTCGCCTTCGATCGGACGGTTCAGGAACGTCTTGACCCGGTCGTCGATCTCTTCGCACAGGCGGCTGACCTGGCTCTTGGAGATGCCGCTCGTGCCCATGGCTTTGACCAGATCGTCCACCCCGCGGGTCGAAACGCCCTGGATGTAGGCCTCCTGGATCACCGCCGTCAGCGCCTTCTCGGCCATCCGGCGCGGCTCCAGAAATCCTGGAAAATAGCTGCCCTTGCGCAGCTTGGGGATGCGCAGTTCCACCGTGCCGGCTCTGGTTTCCCAGTCGCGATCCCGGTAGCCATTGCGCTGTGCGAGGCGGTCAGCCGAGCGCTCACCGTGACCGGCGCCGGTCACCGCCTGAACCTCCATCTCCATCAGCCGCTGGGCGGCAAAGCCGATCATCTCACGCAGCACATCCGCATCTGTGCCCTTTTCAAGCATCGAGCGAAGCGTCATCATCTCGTCGGTCATCGTGGTCACCTTGGATCAGGTATGTGTTGTGGTGACCAGACTTTACCCGAGAACCACGATGACCGCCCGTTCCGGGGCAGGCCCTCCGGTCGGCTACGCCTCCCTGCGGGCCTGCCCCGGAACGGGCGCTCCTACACCACGCCTGGGGACTTGATCAACCGAGAAGGAGGAAACGTTCTTCCGGAACGCTCTAAGATTTGATCGGCAACGACCGCGCCAAATCGCGGCCCTTCCTATCCGGATCGACGCCCGGCTGGCGGCATGGTTCCCCCCTCGCCATTCGCCACCGAGGGACGAACCAATTTCCCGTCGACTCGGCCATGCTTCTCCTATGCACTATCGACCTGCATGACAAGACAATGAGGAACCAAAGGTTAAGTCAAAATCTTCAACGGCCGAAAAATCTCCAAATAGTTGCGCATCAAATAATACTTCGCATGCAATCGCATGTTTTTCTATTAATTTTAGTATCATTACTGTGGATCATGATAATATTTATTGCCAAGTAACGGCAGGACTTTCGTTATTACGAGTATAGGAATATGCCAAACCTTCCAGCCGGCCCAGCCATGCGCCGAACCGGGGGCAGGCTTTGCGGATCGCCGGCAGGCCAAGACGGACGGCGAGCCCCGCTCCATGGCGGACCTTCGTCCTATCCGAGTATCGCATGTGGACGGGCGCATGACGCTCGGTCCACTGCTCCAGCCGTTTCGACGGCGCCGTCCGGGGCGAGTCGTTGACCCGCTCGGGGCCGCCGGCCCTGGAAACGGCATCGGCGACCAGTGCTGCCAACTTGCCGGCCTCGAAATACAACGCGGTCACTAGCCTTGGTGCCGTTGGCGTTGCGGCCCAGGGCGCCACCTCCTCCTCGGTCAGCCGGCGGAAGCGGGAGGCATCCTCGACTCGATCGGCGACGATGATCACCGAAATAGCACGTCCGGCGGCATCCGCCGAGCGCTGATGCGGTGTGCCGGGCTCACCCCCCGTCATGAACCTCCCCGTCCACCCGCCCGGTCCCGGATCGATCCGGGACCGGGCGGGTGCGCCGCGGCCTTGGATCGCGACGGGTTCAGGCCGCCGGCAGATTCGCCGGCATGGGGAGATAGCGCCGCTCCAGCTCGGCCAGCAGGACGCTGAGCCTGTCCGCCGTCTCCTGCACGCGATCCGGCGTGGTCCAATCCGGAAGGTCTTCGCGCGGCACAGGCGGCGTCGCGCCGACCTGCACCAGGTTCACCGCTTCGGTGGGATCGTTGATCAGGTCGTAAAGCTCCCACTGGTCCGCTTTCCCGCCCGACGGGTCGAAGTAGCGGGACAGCTTGGCATCCTCGGTCCTGACGCAGCGGATGTGGTTGGGCTGGCACACCGGGCCGGACGCCAGGTTCGGCACGGGTCCCTTGCCGTCGGAGCCCAGCCGCACCGAGTCCACCACGGCCTTGAACAGCTCGTAGTTCGCATATCCGCTGGGGTTGGTCTCTTCCGCACCGGGCAGCGGTTCGGTGATCTCGTCGTCGGTGATGAAGAGCACGCCCTGGCGCGGCGTGCCGTCCGCCTCGGTCACGGTCTCGCTGTCGCCCTGCAGCAGCGGCGCCAGGTCGGCTCCGGGCAGCGGCGGCACGGGATGATGCGTCTCGGACAGCTCGCGGCCGATCTTCTCCCGCTGCGCCGGGCCGACTCCGGCGAGGCCCAGCACGGTCGGCACGATGTCGGCGTGGCTGGTCACGGCGTCCACCTGCCGCATCGAGCCGTCGCCGTCGCGGTCTTCCGGCATCAGGACGACCATGGGCACGCGCACCGCCTCTTCATAGGCGATGTGCCACTTCTCCATCATCATGCCGTGCGCGGCGCCGAGTTCGCCATGGTCGCTGGTGAAGATCACGATCGTGTTGTCCGCCTGGCCGGACTCCTCCAGGGTCTTCAGCACCCGCTCGATATGGGGATCGACGGCCGAGAAGGTCCAGCCGTAGAACTGCAGGAACCGGAGGGAAGCCTGATCCTTGTCCGGGTACAGCGCGAACGGGATCGAGAACCGCAGCGCCAGATCGACGCCCGCCTCGGTCCGGACCCCGTCGTCCCGGCCGGCCGGCGCGAGCGTGCCGTAGGCCGACACCGACGAGAGGGTCAGCCCGACCTTGTACGCGGAGTCGAAGTGGCAGTCGGGCTTGTTGTTGGCCGGCAGGTCCTCGTCCTGGGTCGGCGAAGCCGTGGCGCAGTCCTGCGGGAAGCCCAGCGGGTTCAGCGGGACCTGCATGGTGCCGTTGACCGGCGGCATCGAGAGGTCGCCCTGCGCCGGCACGGTCAGCGGCCCGAAGATCGACTGGGTCTGCGGCGCCGGCACCGTCCCCGGATCGGCGTCCGACGGCAGCGCCATCGCGATCACCGTCGGATATGTCGCGATGTCATGGGGATTGGTGAAGGAGACCACGGCGAGCCAGGGTCGGTCCGTAAGGTCCTCCGCGGGGGAATCCGACCCGTCCTCGGCCTTGGAGGCGACGTAATTGTAGTTCAGCGCCAAGCCCTTGCGGTGCAGGAAGCTGCATGCCTCGTCCGCGAAGCCGTAGTCGCGGTAGACGCCGAGATTGTTGGGGCTGGCGCCGTGGGGGTCGGGATAGCAGGTTTCCCAATTGCTGAAGCCGTAGGACTGGAGCGACGAGGACGAGTGGTGCAGATGCCATTTGCCGAAATAATGGGTCGAATAGCCCGCCCCCCGCATCCAGTCGCCCAGGGTCGGAATGCCGTCGGCCTTCAGCCAGTGGAAATCCGGCTCGTCGCCGCTCTTGAACATGCCGTCGGTCTGGGTGACTCCGGTGCGGGTGCCGTATTGCCCGGTGAACATCACGGCGCGGCTCGGAGTGCAGGCGCTCGACGCGATGGTGTGGTTGCGCAGCACCACGGCGTTCTTCCTCAGCCGGATCAGGCCGGGGAAGAACTTGGCGAAGGGGTTGGAGTCGTCCACCTCGCCCCGGAAGCCGAGGATGTCGTCGAGTTCCTCCGGAAACCCGCCCTGCGGACCGTCGAAGCAAGGATACCGGTACTGATCACACATGATCAGCAGGATGTTGGGGCGGGTGTCGGTTCGTGAGCCGGGCATGGAGAACTCCATCGGGCAAGGTCTTTGGGAGCGAAGGATATACGATCCAAGAAATAGAGTAATCATGACGTTGACTGAAATGAATTTCAAGTTGAATTTACCCTGTCAGGCCCTTCATAAACTTGAGTATCGAATTAATAATTGATTTTCCTTGGAATGGTTACCTTGGTATGTTTTTGGAATAACTCGCCCACTTGAAGTTGTTTGAGTAAAGTCGAACCATAATTCCAACCATCTCAAAAGCTAGATTTCAGCATCATCGGAGAATGGACTTCGGCGCCTTCTTCGTGCCGGAAGATCGGCTTGAACCGTTCCGGGTTCCACCCGCCGCACCGTGTTGCGCCATGGGCGCAACCTACGCTCGACGCAGGGCGGAGGTGATGCGGGCCGACGATCTTGGGGTGCGCCCATGGCGCGAGGCATCGGATCGGCTGCCCCGGCGCGCCCCACATTTTGCATGCATATGAAACTTTTAAAGATATTGGGGTATACAGTATAACGGCATCGACGTCCCGCCGAAGATAGTATTTCTAGTCCCCAAGGTGTCTTCTTGCTCTCGCCTCTTTGTCCCTGCTGCCGGAACTCCGGGTATCCGATCGGTCAAATCGATCTGGGGGAAAGTTGCAACGACGCTTTCGAAGGGCGTCGGATGTTTCCCGACACGGGCACGATGATCCGATACTCGGCCTGCCTGGCCTGCGACCATATCTGGACCACCTGCCTCGACCATTGGACTTCGGCCGACTTTCAACGGCACATCTACAATGACGATTACGCGCTCGCCGACCCGCCGTTCACGTACGACCGTCCGGCGCGCAACGCGGCGCTGATCGACGGGATGGTCGGTTCCATGAAGGAAACGGTCGATATCCTGGACTGGGGCGGCGGAAACGGCCTCATGGTGCGCCTGCTCGCCGAGCGCGGCTTCCGTCACGCGGTCTCCTGCGACCCCTTCTACGGCGACGGCAGGCCGGCCCCGGGACGGAGATTCGACCTGGTGACCTGCTTCGAGGTGATCGAGCACGTTCCCGACCAGCAATCGCTGTTCGCCGAGCTTGCCCGCCTGGTCGCCCCGCGGGGAGCCCTGCTGCTGAGCACCCTGGTGCAGCCGGACGACATCCACCGGACGGGATTGGGCTGGTGGTACGCACGCCCCCGCAACGGACATGTCCGCCTGCACAGCACGGTCAGCCTGGAACACTGCCTGGCGGTCGTGGGGATGGAACTGGTGTCGCTGTCGGCAGAGCTGCACGCCGCGTTCCGGACGGCGGACTCACCGCTCGTCCAGGCGCTGCTGGCGGCGGAGGTCCATGAGCCGTCTCTGCCCGGCTGAACCGTTCAGGAAAGCGACCGGGAGACCGGGACCGCCGCGCCGACGAGCGCCCGTTCGGGCGGCAGCTCGACCACCACCTCGGTGCCGCTGCCGGGCTCGCTCGACATCCGGACGGTGCCGCCGTGGCGCTCCACGAGCTGGCGCACCAGCGGCAGGCCCAGCCCGGTGCCCTGGGCCTGGCGGGCATGCCGGCTGTCGGACTGCTCGAACGGCTGGAAGACGCGCGCGAGGTCGTCCGGCGGGATCCCGATGCCGGTATCCGTCACGACGATGACCGTGCGGCCGTCGGCGGGCCGTTCCAGCGAGACTCCGATCAGCCCGTCGGCAGGCGTGAACTTGATGGCGTTGGACAGCAGGTTGTCCAGGACCTGCCGCAGCCTCAACCGGTCAGCGAAAACGCCGATATGGCCCAAGGCCGGCTCCAGCTCCACCCTGACCTCCGCGGCGCGGGCGGCTTCCCGCAGGTCGCGGATCGCCTCAGCCGCGACGGCGACCAGGTCGACGGCCTCCTCCCGAAGCTCCAGCTTGCCGGCCTCCAGCTTGGCGAGGTCCAGGATGTCGTTGATCAGCGACAGCAGCCTCTGGCCGGCATGGTGGATGTCGCCGATATACTCCGCCTGACGCTCGCCCAACCGCCCGAAGATGCCGGTCATGAGGGCTTCGGAGAACCCCAGGATCGCGTTCAGCGGCGTGCGCAGCTCGTGGCTGACATTGGCCAGGAAGTTGGACTTGGCCTCGCTGGAGCGCACGGCGGCGTCGCGCGCGGCCACCAGGTTGCCGGTCAGGTCCAGGAGCTGGCGGTTGGTGGCGCGCAGCGTCGTCTCCGAACGCATGTGGCGGCGCATCAGCCAGCCGAGCGCCAGCAGCAGGACGACGAAGCCGACGCCGTAGCCGAGCAGCTTGACCTGGAAGGCGCTCACCTGGGACTGCATCCGGCCGATCAGCGCGTTCTGCCGTTCGACCACGGCGAGCGACATGCGCCGGTGGACGACGATGGCCTGCCGGACCCCGTCGTCGGCGACCCGGCGGAACGCGGCCGGGTCCGACGCCAGCAGCGGCAGTGCCCGGTCGATCAGGTCGACGGCGCGGCGGACGTCGGCGACGCCTTCCTCGGACCTGATGCCCCGGGTGTGCCATTCGGAGCTGCCGGTCTCCGGCAGCGAGTTGATCCGGTTGAAGACGTTGTCCAGCCGGAGATTGATCTCGTCGACCTGCGCGGGGTCGGCCGATTCCGGCGTCACGTCGGGAGGCAACCCTCGGATGGCGACCTGGAGGCGCAGAAGATCCCCGGCAAGCTGCCCGTCGTACCAGATGTCGGCGCCGCTGGCGATCTCCACCGACCGCTGGATGGCGATCAGATCGAAGACGAGCATCGGCGAACTGCACAGCAGCAGCACGAAGGATACCGTCCAGACGATCTTGCCCAGGTCCATGAAACGCTCCCTGGCAGCCATCAGCGGGTACGGGGTCGCGGCGGCTTGCGGACGGGACCGCGACGCAGGTTCACGCCGTCCGTCATTCCACCATGATCGATTTCAGCTGCCAGACCCAGCGCGACAGGTAATCGCGCTGGCCCAGTTCCGGAAAGGCGTGCTGCGGATAGATCACCCAGACCGGGCCGCGGTCGCGCCGCGACATGTATTCGCCGTCCCGCTTGAGGGCCAGCATGACGGGCCAGGTGCGGGCGTCGGCGGCCGGGGTCGTGCTCTCGAACTCGTTGAGCGCGATCAGCCTCAGCGTGGCGGCGGCCGGATCGGCGCCGACCGCCTCGAGCAGCGACGAGAGCAGGACCCCCTCGAACACGGAGGGTTCGACGGTCCAGCTCGTCAGGGTGGTGAATCGGACCAGCCCCAGGGATTCCAGGGCCGGCAGGTCGAAGCGGATCGGTCCGTCGGCGGCGATCTTGCCACCGATCGTCAGGATGACCGGACCCTTCGGTTCCGGGAAGTCCATGCCCGCTTTCAGCGTCGGCTCGGTGACCCGCTCGTAGACGGGCGAGGGGGCCTGCGCCGCGGCCTGCCGGGGAGCCGTCGCGAGGCCGATGGCCATGAGGCAGGCACACGCCCCGGCAAGCAGGCGCTTGAGGACACGAGGATTCGGCAATGATGATGATAAAGCGAAATGCTGCGCCACGGCGAGACTGCCCATGTCCGGGGGACGAGTTGAAATACTATATGCACCGGTAGCGGTGCATCTGTTATCAAATTTGGTCATTCATTACTTAAGATCCGATGAAAAACCCGCTTAGCTTGGCATCTGATATCCGCTGCGGACCTTTGTGGTAAAGCATCGGCGTGTTCTAGTTCTAAATTCGTATGACCAATGGCGGGACGATCCCGAAGCCGTGGCCGAACAGGTCGATCCGGTGCGTCGCGCCGTGGGCACAACCTGCGATCGTCGGTCCGAACCGCTTCCGCCCTGCGTCGAGCCGATCCGGTACCGCGCCTACAGCAGGATCGTCTCGCCCTTGCGGCGGACCCGGAACCAGCGGCAGCCGTAGCGGTCGAGGTCGATGCTGACCTCGCCCTCCTTGCCCAGGTCGAAGTCGCCGTGGCCGAACAGGTCGATCAGGCTGTCCCAGCCCAGCGCGTTCTCGACCTTGAAGGTGGCGCCGCATTCCTTGCCGCCCAGGTTGTGGATGGTCAGGACGGTCCGGCCTTCCCAGTCGTAGCGGAGCGCGAACACCGCGGGATCCGTCACCGGGACGATGCTCCAGGTGCCGAAGGCGATCTCGGGAGTCTCGTTGCGGCGGCGGATCAGGCGTTCCATCCAATTGAGCAGGGAGGCATCGTCGCGCCGCTGGCCCGCGACGTTGACGCCGGCCGGCCCCCAGCGCTTGCCCGAGACGACCGGGCGGCGGAGGTCTCCGGGCTTCGCGGTCGAGAAGCCGCCGTTGATCTCGTCCGACCACTGCATGGGCGACCGGACGCTCAGGCGGCCGGGAATGTCGAGGTTCTCGGACATGCCGATCTCCTCGCCGTAGAACAGGACCGGAGCCCCGGGAAGCGCGAACATCAGGCTGTAGGCCATGTGGATCCGGGCCGGGTCGCCGTCCAGCATGGTCGGCAGCCGGCGGCGCAGGCCGCGGCCGAACAGCTGCATCTCCGGCTTGGGGCCGAATGCCCGGAAGACCTCCTGCCGCTCCGCCTCGGTCAGCTTGTCGAGGGACCATTCGTCATGGTTGCGGATGAAGTTGCCCCACTGGGCGTCGGGCGGCAGCGACGGCAGCGCCTTGAGGCCGTGGATCAGCGCGCTGGCGTCGCCCCGCGCCAGGGCCATCGCGAAGGACTGGTTGAGGTTGAAATTGATGCACATGTGCAGCTCGTCGCCGTCGCCGAAGAAGCGGCGGACCTCTTCCGGCTCCAGGTTGACCTCGCCCATCAGGAGCGCGTCGCCCCGGCGCCGGCCCAGGAAGGCGCGCAGCTCGCGCAGCCAGTCGTGGGGCGCTATGTCCATCCGCCCCTGGATGCCGATCGTCTCCAGCAGGAAGGGCACCGCGTCGACCCGGAATCCGGCCAGGCCGAGCTGGAGCCAGAAGCCGATGATCTTGCGGATCTCGTCGCGCACGGCGGGATTGGCGATGTTGAGGTCGGGCTGGTGCTTGTAGAAGCGGTGCAGGAAATACCGGCCGGCCTGCTCGTCCCACTCCCAGTTGCTGTCCTCCTTGTCGGGGAAGACCAAGCCGTCCTTGCCGTCGCCGGGAGGGATCCTGTCGCTCCAGACGTACCAGTCCCGATAGGGCGAGTTGGGATCGGACCGGGCCGATTGGAACCAGGGGTGCTCCTTGGAGGTATGGTTGACCACCAGGTCGGCGATGACGCGGATGCCGCGGTCGCGCGCGGTCCGGATGAATTCAACGAAGTCGCCCAGCGTTCCCAGCCGGGGATCGATGCCGTAATAGTCCGTGATGTCGTAGCCGTCGTCGCTGTTGGGCGTCGGGTAGAACGGCATCAGCCACAGGCAGGTGACCCCCATCCCGGCCAGATAGTCGATCCGCTGGATCAGCCCGGCGAAATCGCCGACTCCGTCCCCGTCGCTGTCCTGGAAGGTCTCCACGTCGAGGCAGTAGAAGACGGAATTCTTCCACCAGGTGTCGCTGGTCCGGGTGATCGCCATGATGGTCCCTCCTCTCCCTGGTGGCCGCCCGCGACGCGGGCATCCCCATGGAAAGGCCGGCGGCGGCGATAGGTTCCAGCCGCCCGCGCGGGGTCAGGTCAGGCCTAGCCGGCCTCCCCGGCCCTCCTCCGCCGTCGGCGCAGCAGGAACGGCACCAGGACGAGCAGCAGCGCCGTCACCAGGAGCCCCAGCGAGATCGGATGGGTGAAGAACACGGTCGGGTCGCCCTGGCTGATCGCCAGCGCCCGGCGGAACTGCTGCTCGGCCAGCGGCCCCAGGATCAGGCCCACGACGCAGGGCGCCACCGGCACGTCGAGTACGCGCATGCCGAAGCCGATCAGCCCGATCACCCACAGGATGACGAGATCGACCACGTTGTTGTTGAGCGTGTAGGCGCCCAGGGTGGCGAACACCAGGATGCCGGCATAGAGCCAGGGACGCGGGATGGTCAGCAGCTTCACCCAGATGCCGACCATGGGCAGGTTCAGCATCAGCAGCAGCACGTTGCCGATATAGAGGCTGGCGATCATGCCCCAGACCAGCTCGGGGTTGGTGTCGAACAGCAGCGGTCCCGGCTGGAGCCCGTACTGCTGGAAGGCGGCCAGCATGATCGCGGCCGTCGCCGAGGTCGGCAGGCCCAGCGCCAGCAGCGGGGCGAGGGTCCCGGCGGCCGAGGCGTTGTTGGCGGCCTCCGGTCCTGCGACCGCCTCGATGGCCCCCTTGCCGAACTCCTCCGGGTGCTTGGACAGGCGTTTTTCCGCCAGGTAGGACAGGAAGGTCGGGATCTCGCTGCCGCCGGCCGGCAGCGCGCCGATCGGGAATCCCAGGAAGGTGCCGCGCAGCCAGGGCTTCCACGACCGCCTCAGGTCTTCCCGGCTCAGCCATTTGGACCCCTTGAGGGCGTAGATCTCCTCCGTCTCGAAGCGGTAGCGGGACGCGACGTAGAGCGTTTCCCCGACCGCGAACAGCCCCACCGCGACCACCACGGTATCGATCCCGTCCAGCAGCTCGGGGATGCCGAGCGTGAAGCGCGCCTGCCCGGTCTGGAGGTCGATGCCGACCAGCCCGAGCGACAGGCCGAAGAACAGGCTGGCGAGGCCGCGCGGCAGGCTGTCGCCCAGAACGGCGGTGACGGTGACCAGCGCCAGCACCATCAGCGCGAAATACTCCGCCGGCCCGAACAGCAGGGCCATCTGAACCATCAGCGGCGCCACGAAGGTCAAGGCTATGGTGGCGATGGTCCCGGCGACGAAGGAGCCGATCGCCGCGGTGGCAAGCGCGGTGGCGCCGCGCCCCTGGCGCGCCATCTCGTGCCCGTCGATCGCGGTCACGATGCTGCCGGACTCGCCCGGGGTGTTCAGCAGGATCGCGGTGGTGGAGCCGCCGTACATGGCACCGTAATAGATCCCGGCGAACATGATGAAGGCGGAGGTCGGTTCCAGGTTGTAGGTGACCGGGAGCAGCAGGGCCACGGTCAGCGCCGGGCCGATGCCCGGCAGCACGCCGATCGCCGTGCCGACCGTCACGCCCAGGACCGACCAGAGCAGGTTGTAGGGTGTCAGCGCCACGGCGAAGCCGTGGCCGAGGGCCGCGAGGGTTTCCATCGGTGTCCGCCTATTCAGCCGCCGGCTCGGCCGGGGCAAGGAAGTCCTCGATCGCCTCGCCGGGGAGGCCGCCGGGCAGGCCGAGGTCGAGGCCGTAATTGAAGACGACGAAGGCCAGGACCGCCAGCCCCAGGCCGAGCGCCGCGTCCACCAGGATCCGGCGGCTGAGGAAGGCCCGCGCGACCAGGACGAACAGCAGCGTCGCCGCGACGATCCAGCCCGCATACTCGATCAGCAGCATCTCGACGATCAGGCCGGCCGAGACCAGCGCCACGGCGCGCCAGTCCAGCTCGATCCCGCGCTCGTGGGCGATGCGACCGGCCAAGGCCTCGCGCAGCAGGGTGGCCCCGATGGCCAGCAGCCCCGCCGCGATCAGGAAGGGGAACAGCCGGGGGCCGACCGGCGCGCTGCCTCCCACGCCCCCCAGCATCCAGGTCTCGATCCCGATGAACAGGCCGAGCGCCAGCACCGCCCCGCCCAGCACCGCCTCGCCCAGGCGCAGGCCGCGTCCCGTCGTCATGTCTTCCCCCCAGGTCTTCCGCCGTTGTGGTCCGGCTTTGCATGCATAATCCCGCCAGCTTACCGCCGAACTGGGCCGTGGTCACCATGCCGCGAGGGGACGCCCGGGCGGGAAGGAGGAGACCATACGGCGCACCGGCTTCGAATAGTTTCACTCACAAGCATTCATCCAAGTATCCGATGAAATCATAATGGGCGTCTATAATGAGTTATCGACCAGATAGAGGGTTATATTACCTGTATTACAAACTAAAATCCGCGCGTTGCTGCACATGATGATCATCTTCCACCATGGGACGGTAGAACATGTCGAAGGCAGATCCGATTTTTTTCTGGAACGATGTCTCCCTTGAAGTACACCGTCGTGATTTCACTCCCGATGAAGTACCGGCCGGGGACCACAAGTCCAAGGCGTGGATGGACAGGCAGATGACCGGGCCCGAACAGGGCGGCCCGACGCGGACCTCCCGCGCGCTGGCGATCGTCCACCTGGCCATGCACGACGCCTGGGTCGCCTACGAAACGCCCGATGCCCGTTACCATCCGGATCCCGTCCTGGCCCTGGCCGAAGCGGGTACGGACGGCGGCTATGCCGCGGTCGGCGAGGCCGCGGCCATGACCCTGACCGCGCTTTTCCCGAGGCAGAGCCCGTTCATCCATGGCAAGTGCCATGAGTGGACCAACCTGATCGCCCACCTGGACGCCGACGCCCTGAGCAAGGGGGCCGTCTTCGGCACCGCCGTGGCGATGATGCATCTGGCGAAGCGCGAGATGGACGGTTCCAAGATACCCGGGACCTACAGGGTGGCGGGAACTCCCGGAGCCCATCAGCCCGACCCGTACGCTCCCGGCCAGGGCTTCCTGACGCCGGCGTGGGGACAGGTCCAGCCGTTCACCAGCGATCAACCCGTCCAGGGGGAGGCTCCGTTCGGCCTGGATCTCGAAAAACTGGCGGGGAAGGACCTCTCGCCCATCCTGACTCATGAGGACTGGCACAAGGAGGTCGAGGAGGTCCGGATCAAGGGCGGCGCCCCGGGAACGCCCGGGCTGACCCGGACGGCCGAGGAGACCCTGATCGGCATCTTCTGGGGATATGACGGTGTTCGCAACCTGGGAACGCCGCCCAGGCTCTACAACCAGTGCATCCGGTCCATTTCCCGGCAGCTCGGCCTCGACGTTACCGAGAACGCGAGGCTGTTCGCCCAGGTCAACATGGCGATGGCCGATGCCGGGATCGCCGCCTGGAAGCTGAAATACGAGTGCAACCTGTATCGTCCCGTCATCGGCGTGCGCGAAGCCGCCGCCGGATACGGCAAGTACGGAAAGTCGTCCGACAAGACCTTCGCCTCGCCTCTCGAGATGCCGGTGCCGGACGACGTCAAGGCATGGCTCGCGGTCGAGCCGTCGGACCGATCGACCCGCTACCATACGGAGCCCGCCGACGTAAGCCGGGGAACACCGGAGCGGCACTTCGACGGCGATCCTTCCTGGCGGCCGCTCGGCGCTCCGCAGACCAACGATCCGCAGAAGTTCCACCGCAGCCCGCCCTTCCCGGCCTATCCGTCGGGGCATGCGACCTTCGGCGCGGCGTGCTTCCTGACCGCCTATCATTTCCTGGCGGCCAAGGGCATGACCGAGCAGGAACTCGCCGAGCTCTGCTTCACCTTCACGTCGGACGAGTTCAACGGCGTCAACGAGGATCCGGACGGGTCCGTCCGGCCGCGGCACACGCGGACGATGACGCTAGCCCAGGCGATCCACGAGAATGCCGTCAGCCGGATCTATCTGGGCGTCCACTGGAGGATCGACGCCATCGAAGGCGTCCGGCTGGGGCGGATCATCGCGGAGCAGGCCGCGAGCAAGCTCCGCCCGCCCAAGCCGGACGAAGCCGAGCGGGTCGCCGGATCTTCGGCGAGGACGGTCCAGGGCCTGAAGGAGTCGCTCCTTCCGGGAGAATGATGCCATGGGCATGGCCCGGATTTCCGATGGAGGTCCGGGCCATGCCGGCGGGGACGGCGCGGGTGCGGGCCGGTCAGCCTGCCCGCACCCGCGCCATCCGCTCGACCGCGTCGGGTTCGCCCAGGATCAGGGGCCGGCGCCAGTTTCGCAGGTCGGGGACACCGCCCGCGGCCGCCGCGACGGGCTCCAGCCGCTCCAGCGGGGTCCAGCCCCGTTCGTCCCGGTACCGGACCTGGCCGCCGGCGGCCAGGACCAGCGGGATGCCGCCGGCGACGTCCCAGACGTTGGGGCGCTCGAACCGGGCCACCCGCAGCAGCCCGGCCGCCACGAAGGCGCATTCGACCGCGGCGGAGCCGGTCTTGCGGATGTCCCATTCCAGCGCCGCGTCCGGCGTCGCCTCGGGCTCGCCGGCGAGGCGGCGGCGGACGGCGGGATTGGGCCTCGGGTCGAGCGCCTCCTCGTCGAAACAGAGGGGGCCGCCCGTCCTGGCATGGTAGACGCCGGGACGGAGCGCATGGCTGGTGCTGCACCAGACGGCGCCGACCACCGGCCTTCCCCGGTGAAGCACGCCGACCGACCCGGCGAACAGCGGGAATCCGTTGACGAAATTGGTCGTGCCGTCGATCGGATCGACCGCCCAGACGAAGTCGTGGTCGCGGCCCGGCCGCTCGTCCATCTCCTCGCCCAGGATGTCGTGTTCGGGGAAACGGTCGCCGAGCCGGGCGCGGATCAGCACCTCGACCTGGGAATCGACTTCGGAGACGGGGTCTTTGAGGGACTCCCCGGCCGCGGGCATGCCTTCGGCATTGCCCTTGTAGCGGACTTCGAGGGTGCGGCCGAGGGCGGCGACGATCTCGGTGCCGGCCAGCCTGGCCAGTTCCACGGCCACGCGCTCGATGTCGCGCAGCAACTCCTGCGAGGGGACCCCGTCGGGGCCGCCCATGGCCTGTTCACCGCTCATGACTTCCTCCCCCCTGGCCTGTCCGTGGCGGCACCAGGATGCGGACCTGCTCGGGCTCGACACCGATGGAGACCCGGCCGACCGCGCCCGGCGCCGGAGAGAAGTTGTCGCCGAGGCGGAGCGATTTGCCCGCCCAGACGATCTCGACCTCGCGGGCGCGGATGACGTCGAGCGGGGGCATGGCTGCGTCGGGACCGCCGTCCAGCCATTCCAGCATCTCGGCCCGGCGATCGGCCGGGATATGAACCACGTCGAGGAACCCGTCGCCAGGGTCGGCGTCGGGCGCCAGCGTCAGGTCGGGGCCGGTCTGGCCGATATTCATGACCTCGAACAGCAGGAAGTCGCCTTCCAGCGGGCGGCCGTCGACGATGGCCTCGAGATGTTCGGAACCGCCTCCGGCCACCTTTCGCCGGAACGTCTCCCGGCTCGTCCGGATCTGCTCCTCGCCCGAAACGCCCGCCTCGTCCACCTCGGCCATGGCGCGGGCCAACAGGCCGAGCCCGACGGCCTCGATGAAGCGATGGTGGCCCCACGGCCCTTTTGCGAACCCGATGTCGAAGGGCCGCGGCACCATGTTGCCCAGGGCGGCCGCGATCTCCGCCGGATCGCCGGCTATGCCGAGCGCGTCGGCGATGTTGTTGGCCGTTCCCTGGGGGACGATGGCGACCGGTATGCTCCGGTCCGGCAGGTGCGTCAGCACCCGGGTGACCGTGCCGTCGCCGCCGACCGCCACCACCAGGTCGGCGGGCCGGCACAGCGCGTCCGAGAAGTCGGTTCCATTCACCGCGCAGGAGAAGGGCTCGCACCCCGCCTGGCGGAAGATCTCCAGAAGGCCGTCCCGCGATGGTCCACCGTCGCCGGCCGACGAGCTGTGCAGAAGAAGTGTTCGCATGACCCGCAAACATGGCGTCGATGCGGCTGGTTCCGGCAGGAAATGCACAAAACCGTGTCCTTGCGTGTTCGAACAGGAAGCCTTTTCCGCTGGACGGAATCCCGTGTCAGAAAAACCCTTAATTTGAAGGTATCCAGAAACTATATGACAGTGTATCTTGTCGCAATTATCTCACAGGGGGAGTCGCAGCCGGTAACAGTTTGGTACAACACCTCCCGGCATAATGCCGACTTCCTGGGGCGTTTCTTTGGAACTACATAAAATGCCACGATCTCAACTTGCCGTAATTCCGTTCGAAGTCCGCCAGGGTCAGCTGATGGTGCTGATGGTGACCTCGCGCGAGACGCGGCGCTGGGTCGTTCCCAAGGGATGGCAGGAAAAGAAGGTTCCCGACCCCGAGCAGGCGGCGCGCGAAGCCTATGAGGAAGCGGGCGCCATCGGCCAGGTGGGCGCCAAGCCGATCGGCTCCTACCGTTACGAGAAGCGCCTGAAGAACGGCCGGTCGAAGACCCTGGACGTCGCGGTCTACCCGTTCGAGGTCGAGGAGCTGCTGGAGGAGTGGCCGGAAATGGAGGAACGCGAGCGCCGCTGGATGACCCCGGCCCAGGCCGCCCTGGCGGTCGACGAGGGATCGCTCGCGGCACTTCTGCTCGGCCTGGAGACGAACCCGCCGCGGCTGGGCGGATCCGGGCCGTCCCGGAAACCCTCCGCCGGCCGCCGGAACGGCCGCGCCTCGGCGCACCCTTTCTGACGGATCCCGCCGGAGCCGGACCGCGCTGCCCAGACGGCGCTTGAAACGGGGCGGGGGATGTATAGCATGCCGCCGCACGCAGCAGCTTCGCCCCGATGCTTCCCCGGGGCTCCGGGAGTCCGCCCTCGTGCATGATTACGTGAAGAAGATCCTCACCGCCCGCGTCTACGACGTCGCCGTCGAGAGCCCGCTGGACGCGATGCCCCGCCTGTCGCAGCGGATCGGCAACCGGGTCTTCCTGAAGCGAGAGGATCTCCAGCCTGTCTTCTCCTTCAAGATCCGCGGCGCCTACAACAAGATGAGCGGCATGGCGCGGGCCGACCTGGAGCGGGGCGTGATCTGCGCCTCGGCCGGCAACCACGCCCAGGGCGTCGCCATGGCGGCGGCGCGGCTGGGTGTCCGCGCGATGATCGTGATGCCCTGCACGACGCCGGCCATCAAGGTGCAGGCGGTCGAGCGGCGGGGCGGCCAGGTGGTGCTGCACGGCGACGGCTTCGACGAGGCCTACGCCCATGCCCGCCTGCTGGAGGCGGAGCACGGGCTGACCTTCATCCACCCCTATGACGATCCGGACGTGATCGCCGGCCAGGGAACCGTGGGGATGGAGATCCTGCGCCAGCATCCCGACCCGATCGAGGCGATCTTCGTGCCGATCGGCGGCGGCGGGCTGGCCGCCGGGGTCGCGGCCTTCGTCAAGTTCCTGCGGCCGGACGTCAAGGTGATCGGGGTCGAGCCGGACGACGCCGCCAGCATGAAGGCGGCGCTGGATGCCGGCGAGCGGGTGGTGCTCGACCAGGTCGGGCTGTTCGCCGACGGCGTCGCGGTCCGCCAGGCCGGGGCCGAGACGTTCCGGCTGTGCCGCGAGCTGCTGGACGGCATCGTCACCGTGGACGCGGACTCCATCTGCGCCGCGGTCAAGGACATCTTCGACGATACCAGGGCGATCGCCGAGCCGTCGGGCGCCGTGGCGCTGGCCGGGCTGAAGCTCTACGCGGAGCGGGAGGGCGTCTCCGACCGGGCGCTGGTCACCGTCAACAGCGGCGCCAACCTCAATTTCGACCGGCTTCGCCACATCGCCGAGCGCGCCGAGATCGGCGAGCACCGGGAGGCGCTGCTGGCGGTCACGATCCCGGAGCGGCCGGGCAGCTACCGCCGCTTCATCCAGATCCTGGGCCGCCGGTCGATCACCGAGTTCAACTACCGCTATGTGGACGATCCCGAGGCGCACATCTTCGTCGGCGTCCAGCTGACCGGAGGCGAGCGCGAGAAGCGGGAGATCATCG
Source organism: Skermanella sp. TT6 (assembly GCF_016653635.2). Taxonomy (NCBI): domain Bacteria; kingdom Pseudomonadati; phylum Pseudomonadota; class Alphaproteobacteria; order Rhodospirillales; family Azospirillaceae; genus Skermanella; species Skermanella cutis. Next base: position 1,029,697 of record NZ_CP067420.1, on the reverse strand, counting down.
GCCTGCTGCGGGCCGAGGGCCTGCCGGTCCAGGACATGAGCGACAACGAGATGGCGAAGCTCCATGTCCGCCACATGGTCGGCGGGCGCGTGCCCGGCCTGCGCGACGAGCTGATCTACCGCTTCCAGTTCCCCGAGCGGCCGGGCGCCCTGCTGAAGTTCCTCGACGGGCTGGCGACGGACTGGAACATCTCGCTGTTCCACTACCGCAACCACGGCGCCGACTACGGCCGCGTGCTGGCCGGCATCCAGGTCCCCGAGGCCGACCGGGCGATCTTCCGGCAGCGGCTGGCCGAGCTGGGATACCCGTGCTGGGACGAGACCGACAATCCGGCCTACCGCTCCTTCCTGGACGGCGGCGGGCGCACGATCCGTGCCGGGAAAGATCCTTATCCGATCTAAAGTTTTCCTTGTGGCGCGCCGGGGAAATAGATATGCCGATGCGAACAATTTTCGGGATGTCCGCGGGACGGCATGTATCCGGTCGGACGAAGGGACGGAGGGGAGGTGGCGCGTATGGCGCGAACAGCCGCAGTATCCGGGGATCCGGTATCCGGGCAGAATGACCGCGAACCGGCCGGCCGGGCCGTCGCGGTAGCGCTGGACGGGGTCGGGATCAGCTTCGACCTGCCGGACGGCGGGAGTTACCAGGCGGTCGCCCCGACCCGACTGGCGGTGGCGGAAAGCGAATTCGTCGCGATCGTCGGGCCGACCGGCTGCGGCAAGTCCACGCTGCTGAACGCCGCCGCCGGGCTGCTGCGGCCGGCCTCCGGCACGGTCAGCATCCTCGGCGAGCCGCTGACCGGCCTGAACCGCCATGCCGGCTACTTGTTCCAGCAGGACAGCCTGATGCCGTGGAAGACCGCGGCCGAGAACGTGGCGATCGGGCTGGAGGTCGCCGGCATTCCCCGGACCGAGGCGCGCGACCGCGCCCGCGACTGGCTGGGCCGGGTCGGGCTGAAGGCGTTCGGCGACCGCTATCCCCACATGCTGTCGGGCGGCCAGCGCAAGCGCGTCGGCCTGGCCCAGGTCCTGATCCGCGATCCCAGGATCATCCTGATGGACGAGCCGTTCGGCCCGCTGGACGCGCAGACCCGGCTGATCATGGGCGACCTGCTGCTGGAGCTGTGGTCGGCCGACCGCAAGGCCGTGATGTTCGTGACCCACGACCTGGAGGAGGCGATCGCCCTGGCCGATCGGGTCGTGATCATGTCGGCGGGACCGGCCGCGCGGATCATCGGCGACTATCCGATCCCGCTCGACCGGCCGCGCGACATCGGCGAGATCAAGCTGGACCCGCGCTTCCTGGAGACCCACCGCGAGATCTGGCACGCGCTGAAGGAGGAAGTCCTGAAAGGCTATCGGCAGAGCGAGGGGGCATGACCATGAGCCGCGCGAAACTGCTGCCGCTCCAGATCCTGGTGGCGGTCGCCGCGATCCTGCTGTGGTACCTGGTGTCGGAGACGGCGCTGTTCGGCGACCCGAAGACCATGCGGTTCTTCTTCTCGACCCCGCTGGACGTGGCGCAGCGGGTCGGTGAGTGGATGATCGGCGGGACGATCTGGTACCACCTGGGCATCACGCTGCTGGAAGCGGCGCTGGCCTTCGTCATCGGGTCCGTCAGCGGCGTGCTGATCGGGTTCTGGTTCGCCCGGAAGCCGCTGGTGGCCGGCGTCTTCGACCCCTATGTCAAGGCCGCGAACGCGCTGCCGCGCGTCGTGCTGGCGCCGATCTTCGCGCTGTGGCTGGGGCTGGGCATCTGGTCCAAGGTGGCGCTGGGCGTCACGCTGGTCTTCTTCATCGTCTTCTTCAACGTCTACCAGGGCGTCAAGGAAGTCAGCCCGACCGTGCTGGCCAACGCGCGCATGCTGGGCATGAACGAGCGGCAGCTGCTGCGCCACGTCTACCTGCCGTCGGCGCTGAGCTGGATGTTCTCGTCGCTCCACACGTCGGTCGGCTTCGCCATGGTCGGCGCCGTCGTCGGCGAGTATCTCGGATCGTCGGCCGGGCTCGGCTACCTGATCCAGCAGGCCGAGGGCGTGTTCGACGTGACGGGAGTGTTCGCCGGCATGTTCGTGCTGATGGCCTTCGTGATCCTGATCGACTGGCTGGTGACCCGGGTGGAGAACCGCCTGCTGGTCTGGCGCCCGCAGCCGGCGGCGTCCTGAGGCAGGCCCATTGATAATTCGGAATGCAAGAGGGGAAGCATCCATGAAGTTCCTGATGAACGGCCTGAAGGCGGGTCTGTCGGGCGCGCTCGCGATAGCCGGCCTGACGCTGGCGCTGGCTGGCGCCGCCGCGGCGGCAGAACCGGAAAAGAAGGACCTGTCGCTGGCGGTCGGCGGCAAGCCGCTGCTGTATTATCTCCCGCTGACCGTCGCCGAGCGGAAGGGCTTCTTCAAGGAAGAGGGCCTGAACGTGGAGATCAACGACCTGGGCGGCGGCGCCAAGTCGCTCCAGGCGCTGATGGGCGGGTCGGTCGACGTGGTGACCGGCGCCTACGAGCACACGATCCGCATGCAGCAGAAGGGCCAGGACATCCGGGCCGTGGTCGAGCTGGGGCGCTTCCCCGGCATCGTGCTGGCGGTGCGCAAGGACCTGGCGGGCGAGATCAAGTCGCCGGCCGACTTCAAGGGCCGCAAGATCGGCGTCACGGCGCCCGGGTCGTCCACCGCGCTGACGGTGCAGTACGCCATGGTCAAGAACGGCCTCGCCGCGACCGACGGCAGCCTGATCGGCGTCGGCGGCGGGGCCAGCGCCGTGGCCGCGATGAAGCAGGGCCAGATCGACGTGATCTCGCACCTGGACCCGGTCATCGCCAAGCTGGAATCCGACGGCGACATCGCGACGCTGATCGACACCCGCACCGAGGACGGCGCGCGGGCGCTGTTCGGCGGATCGAACCCGGCCGCCGTGCTCTACGCCAAGGCCGACTTCATCGAGAGCAATCCCGAGACCATGCAGCGCCTGACCAACGCCTTCGTGAAGTCGCTGAACTGGATCGGCAAGGCGACGGCCGAGGAGATCGCCGCGGTGGTCCCGCCGGAATACCACCTGGGCGACAAGGGCCTCTACATGAAGGCGGTCGAAAGCTCCAAGGAGAGCTATTCGCTCGACGGCATCATCAAGAAGCAGGGCATGGAGAGCATGCTGGCGATGCTGAAGACCCTGGAGCCCGACTTCGCCAACGCTGACATCGACCTGGACAAGACCTTCGACCCGACCTTCGTGCAGAAGGCCCAGGCGAAGTAAGGGAAGACTCCTCGGACGAAAGGGAGCGCGGGCCTCGCGGGATCGGGCCGGCGCTCCCGGCGGTCGCATGCATCCAGGTCGAGGAATGATGAACGGGGTGCCTTGCGCATGACATATCCCGACCATCGCGTGCAGCCGCCGGGAAGCCCGGTTTTCGTCGATCGATGGGAGAGCGATGAGGATTTCGCCGTCCACCCCAAGGGTTCACAGCCGAAACGGACTCTCGTGTGCCCCGCCGGGGAGACGGCACAATACCTTATCCCGAACCACTCCTACATTTTCAAAACCACGAAGAAATCCTGGCAGGCGCAACAGGTCTGGTCGGAAGTTATCGCATACAGAATAGGCATACTCGCCGGCATCGATGTTCCACCAAGTTTCATCGCCGTGGATGAAGCAAACGGAACCACCGGTGTACTGATGGAGTTTTCTTTGGATATCCTGAGGAAGCCGAGCCGGCCAGGTTTGTCCATGCCTCCGACTACATGACCCGTATCTTGCGGGATAAAAAGCGGGGCCGACCTCACGGACTTCGGCAGAACATCAAGGTCTGCCGCCGCTTCCGCCTGCCGGAAGTGGTGACTTGGTGGGGACGAACCCTTGCATTCGATGCCCTGATCGGCAACACCGATCGCCATCCCGACAACTGGGGCTTCCTGGTCCGGCAGCGATTGGGTCAAAAGTCGGTCTGCGCCTTCGCCCCCGCGTTCGACAATGGGACGAGCCTTGGATATGAGCATCCGGAAGCCGCGCTTGCCGCTCTCCGGGTACCCGACCGCCTGTTGAGCTACATCCGCCACGGAACACATCATTGCGGCTGGGATACTGCGGAAGATGGCCCTGCATCCCATATGGATCTTTGCGCACGGTTGATCGAAGCCTATCCTGAAGCCAGAGCCGCAGTGCAAAGCGTGCTTGATTTCGAGGACGAGCAGGCCGACGGGATTTGCGAAGAGTGTACCCGTTTCAACGTCAGCATCCCGTTCACCCTTGAACGGGCGGCTTTCGTAGCGGCGCTCATCAAATCCCGGAAAGCCCAGCTTGCGGCGCTCGCGGGGGTGTAAGGTGGAAAATTGGGTTCGGATCGTATCGGAGCCGCAAAGGCTTTACCTGGCGTGGCAGGCACCCGACCACCTGGGTGATCGCTTCCGTTGGGCCGTTGGAGAATTGCGGCCTCGCGGTGACGATTTCCTGTTCCGCTATTTTCAGGACGACGCGGAGTTCGCGGCGCTTAACCAGCATCGAAGCCGCAATCAGGATCGCAGCTTCAATCATTTGATCAGCCTGGGCTACAAGGGATACCCCGCATTCGGACTAAAGCCAAGACACTACGAAACTGGTGTCAGAGATGCCTTCGTGAGTCGGATGCCTCCCCGAAACCGCCCGGATTTCTCGGAATATATGCGCCAGTTCCGTCTGGCGCCTGAATTGCCCCTGTCAGATTTCGCACTGCTCGGACTAACCGAGGCCAAGCTTCCGAGTGATGGGTTTTCCTTTGTGGATCCGCTGAACCCGGACGCCGACCAGTGCGACCTTTTGCTCGAAATAGCCGGTTACAGGTACTATCACCAAAACATTACCGCGAGTGTTGGGTCTTCCGTGGAGTTGCTCCCCGAGCCCGATAACCAATTTGATCCTCACGCCGTAAAGATAAGCTCCAAAGGTATAACAATGGGATACATCAATGGTCTTCAAGCCTCTACGTTTCTTCGGTGGTTTCAGGAGCGACGGGTCTCGGGAGTGATAGAACGCCTCAACGGCAGGACGGGAAGGCCACGCGCCTTCATTTTCGTTCGCATACGGCCAAAACAGGCTTTTGCAGCAGCCTGATCCCGGCCAAAGGCGCTGGTAGTCCGCCTCAGGGCCGCACGCCCGGCGTCTCCATCGGCAGCCCGTGCGCCCGCGCCATCAGGAACAGTTCCAGCTCCGCGTGCTCCGGGGAGCCGTAGGCGTAGGGTTCGGCGCGGACGCCGGTCATGCAGTTGCGCAGGCGCCGCTGGAGGGAGCCCATGGACTGCCATTCCAGGCGGTAGATCGGGTAGCCTGTCGGGTGGGCCTGGGGGATCACGGCGCCGCCGAGATGCCGGCCCCAATTGTCCTCGTGGCAGTCTGCGCAGGAGAAATCGAGCTGTCCCTTGGGGCCGGTGAACAGGTCGCGCCCCCTCTCGATGAAGGGGGCGAGCCGCGGATCGGCGCCGGTCTCGACCGGCAGGCCCCGGGACTGGTGGGCGACATAGGCCGACAGGGCCAGGAGGTCGGGGCTTTCCCACTCGAACGGCGCCGCCCGCTGGCGGGCTTCGCGGCACTGGAGGATGCGCCCCTCCAGCGTGACCGGGCGCCCGCTTTCCTCGTCGAAGGCGGGATAGCGGGCGGCGACGCCGCGCATGGACGCGGCGGCGTCGCCGTGGCAATCGGCGCAGGAGCGGCCGGACGCGCCGCCGGCGCGGTTCCACAGGGCCTCGCCGTCCAGGACCGAGAGCATGCCGGGATTGGACATGTCGTCCTGCTGCATCGCCCGGGTCTGCGGCCCCAGGAAGTCGAAGCCGGAAAGCCGGTCGTCGGCGCCGAGGGCAGCACCGCCCAGCAGGGCCAGCGCCAGGGCGGCCGCGAGGTGCCGTCCGGTCATTCCACCGTGATCTTGACGGTTTCCGTCTGTGTCTTGCCCCGGTCGTCGGCCCAACTCAGCGCGATCTCGCCGCTCTCCTCCGCTACCGTCGTGAAGGTCAGGAAGGGATTGGCGGTGATCGCGGGGAACAGGTCGGCGCTGAACACCTCCTCCCCGTTATAGGTGCAGGCGAAGCGGTGGATGATGTCGCGCGGGATCAGGGCGCCGTCGGAGCCGGGGCGGAAGCCGGTCTCCATGGGATGCGAGATCAGGGCCTTGATCTCGATGACCTCGCCGCGCTTGGCGGTGGGCGGGACGTTGATCAGGGTGCGGGCCATGGCTCAGCTCTCCGCGCAGGCGGGAAGGGTCACGATCACCTCGGCCTCGTCGGACCAGAAACTGCCGTCGCTGAGCTGGGCGATGGCGACGATCCTCTGGGAATCGCCCAGGCGGATGCGGGTAGCGACGCTCGCCCGGCCGGACCGGGGGGTCAGGTGGAAGGTCGCGACGTTGGGCTGGGGGTTCTTCTCGTTGAACACGGCGATGGTCCGGACGAAGTCGCCGGGCTGCATCCAGTGGGCGACATTGACGCTCAGGGGGACGGAGTTGCCGTTCTCGACCAGCGCCGGCAGGACGAGCTCGACCTTGCCCGGGTTGACCGGCGCGCCCTTCGTGAAGTCCTTTATCGCGTCCGCCAGGGCGGCCGGCGTCGCCCCGGCCGGCCGGACCAGCAGGAGCACGCCGAGCGCGGCGCCGGCGCGCAGGACGTCCCGCCGCGTGGCCCCCGTGGGATCGCCATTCGCCATGGTCAGGGTCTCCTCAATCCTTCAGTGTCGCCAGGAACGCCACGACGTCCTCGATCTGCCCGGCCGACAGGATCGGCCTGCCGCGCCACGCCTCCGCCACGCGGTCGAGTCCGTCGGCCCTGTAATAGGAGGGCATGATGGTGTCCGGATCAAGGCTGCCCGGGTCCACGATCCGCAGCCGGATCCTGCCTTCGGACAGGCGGGCGCCGACGCCGGCCAGCGACGGCGCCAGGTCGCCCGGGAAGCGCTCCTCCGGGAACGGGCCGGAATGGCACAGCAGGCACAGGCCGGTCTGGCGGCTGGTCACGATCTCCCGCCCGCGGGCGGGGTCGCCGACGGCCCCGGCCAGGGGCTCCGGGATTGAATCGCCGACGACCTCGTAGCCGGGGGACAGCGCCAGGGCGAGGGTGATCGCCCACATCATCCGAACACCTCCGCCGTGACGATGTCGAACCAGGAGTGGGCATAGGCCGCCTCCTTGGCCCGGGCTTCGTCGGGAGCGTCGAGCGGGCTGGTGCCGCCGGCGCCTTCCACGTCGGCCAGCGTGCCGGAGGACGGCGCATAGACGCCCGCGACCGAGATGCCGTAGTCGGGCGCCACCAGGCTGTAGCAGGTGTTGATCAGCTTGGGCGATGCCGGCTGGTCGTCGCGCAGCAGGGCGGCGACGGCTTCGGCGCAGGCCTTGGCCTGGGCGTTGGCGGAGAAAGCCGACTTCGGCATGGCGCCCGCGATGGCGGAATCGCCGATCACGTGGATGCCGGGCTGGAGCCGGGATTCGAAACTGACGGGATCGATCGGGCACCAGCCGGAGCGGTCCGCCACGCCGGCGGCCTCCGCGATCGCGGCTGCCTTCTGCGGCGGGATCACGTTGGCGACGTCGGCCTTCACCCGGTCGAAGTCGGTGACGAAGGTCAGGCCGTCGGGCTCCACCGCGGTGACCTGCCCGCCGCCGGACAGCGGCACGAGTTCCAGCAGGCCGGGGTAGAGCCTGGCCCAGGCCGCCTGGAACAGCCGCTGCTTGGAAAAGCCGTCCTTGGCGTCGAGCACGATCAGCTTGGAGCGCGGCTTGCGGGTCTTCAGGTAATGGGCGATCAGGCTGGCGCGCTCGTACGGTCCCGGCGGGCAGCGGTAGGGGTTGGCCGGGACCGACATGACGACCACGCCGCCATCCTCCAGGGCTTCCAGGCGGCGCGCCAGCAGGACCGTCTGCTCGCCCGCCTTCCAGGCGTGCGGCATCACCTGGGCGGCCTTCTCGTCGTAGCCGGGCAAGGCGCCGTACCGGATGTCGATGCCGGGTGACATGACGAGGCGGTCGTAGTCGAGCACCACGCCGTCGCCGAGGGTGACGCGGCGGGCCTGGGGATCGACGGCGGCGGCCCGCTGGTGGACGACGGCGACGCCGGCGCGCCGGATGCCGTCATAGCCGAACCGCTGCCGCTCGATGGGCCGCAGCCCGACGACCACCGAGTTGCTGAGCGGGCAGGCGGTGAAGGTCGGGCTGGGCTCGACCAGGGTCACGTCGAGGCCGTGGGTCTTGAGGAAACGGGCGCAGGTGCCGCCCCCGAAGCCGCCGCCGATGACGACGACCCGGGGCGGCGCCTGGGCGCGGACCGGACGAACGAGCGCCGCCGACGCCCCGGCGGCCAGCGCCTTCAGGACCGTGCGGCGGCTGGGATGGAGCGGGTCCATGGCGTCTCCGTCAGCGGCGGGAGGCGATCCAGGCGGCTATCGCCCGGATCTCCTCCTCGGTGAAGCCCTTGGATATCCGGTCCATCACCGTGGGACCGCCCTCCCCCGCCCGGTATGCCAGCATCGCCGCCGTTATCTCGTCGGCCGACTTCGACAGAATCGGCGGGATGCCCGGTGCCGCCTCGCCGCCCAGGGCATGGCACCCGGAGCAGGACGAGGCTCCGGGCGGTTCCGCAGCCGGGCTTGCGGCGGCGGCCAGGACCAGCACGCCGGACAGGACGGCGGCGCGGATCATGCCCTGCGCAGGTCCGCGTTCGCCAGGGGCACCGAGCGGATGCGCTTGCCGGTCGCCGCGAAGATCGCGTTGAGCACGGCGGGCGCCGCCACGAAGATCGTCGGCTCGCCGACGCCGCCCCAGAAGCCGCCCGACGGCATGACGACGGTCTCGACCTGCGGCATCTCCTCCATGCGCAGCATCTGGTAGGTGTCGAAATTCTCCTGTTGGACCCGGCCGTCCTTCAGCGTGATCTCGCCGTAGAGCAGGGCGGAGAGGCCGTAGACGAAGGAACCTTCGACCTGCGCCTCGATCTGCTGCGGGTTGACCGCGTGGCCGCTGTCGGTGGCCGCGACGATCCGATGGATCTTCAGGGCCCCGTCGTCGCTGACCGACACCTCGGCGCAGGCCGCCACGTAGCTGCCGTAGCCCATGTGCTGGGACAATCCGCGATGAACACCCTCCGGTGCCGGCGTGCCCCAACCCGCCTTTTCCGCGACCGCGTTCAGCACGGCCAGGTGCCGGGGATGGTTGACCAGCAGCTTGCGGCGGAACTCCAGCGGATCGGCGCCGGCGGCATGGGCCAGCTCGTCCACGAAGCATTCCAGGTAGATTGCGTTCTGGTTGTTGTTCACGCCGCGCCAGAACCCCGGCGGCACCGGAGGATTGCGCATGGCGTGGTCGACCAGCAGGTTCGGGATCGTGTAGCCCAGCACCCCTTCCGTGCCGCCCGGGTTCAGCCCCTGGAACGTGGCCTGGTCGCGCCCGCCCTGGAGCGCCTGCGGGTTGATCGCCGCCAGGATCGACTGCCCGGAGATCCGCATGTGCAGGCCGTCCAGGTTGCCGTCGGCGTCCAGCGCGCCGGTCAGCTTGCACTGGGTGATCGGGTGGTAGCGGCCGTGGAGCATGTCCTCCTCCCGCGACCAGATCAGCTTGACCGGCGTGCCGGGCATCTGCTTCGCGATCAGCACCGCCTGCCGGACATAGTCGTGGCTGGACGAGCGCCGGCCGAACCCGCCGCCGAGATGGAGCCGGTAGACCTCGCATTGCGGAATCGGCAGCCCGGCGGCGGTGGAGGCGGTGGCGAGCGCCGCCTCCGCGTTCTGGGTCGCGGTCCAGACCTCGCACTTGTCGGCGGTGAACAGCGCGGTCGCGTTCATCGGCTCCATGGTGGCGTGGTGCTGGTAAGGGTAGCTGTAGACCGCGTCGATCACCTTGTTGCCGGGCTTGGCGAGCGACGCCTTGATGTCGCCGGCCTGGTTGCCGACGAAGGCTTCCGGCGCGTCGAGCCCTTCGCGGAGCGTCGCGGCGATGGCCTCGCTGGACAGGCCGGCGTTCGGCCCCTCGTCCCACTCGACCGGCAGGGCCTCCAGCGCGGTCTTGGCGCGCCACCAGGTGTCGGCGACCACCGCCACGCCGGTATCGCCCACGGCGACCACCCGCTTGACCCCGGGCATCCCTTCGACCGCGGCGGCGTCGAAGCTCCTGACCTTGCCGCCGAACACGGGGCACTCGCGGACCGCGGCGTTCAGCATGCCCGGCAGCTTGACGTCCATCGAGTAGACCTGGGCGCCGTTCAGCTTCTCCGCCGTGTCGAGGCGCTTGAGCGGCTTGCCCGCGATCTTCCAGTCCCTGGGGTCCTTCAGCGGGACGTCGGCGGGCGGTTCCAGCCGGGCGGCGGATGCTGCCACCTTGCCGTAGGTCGTGGTCCTGCCCGACGCGGCGTGGGTGATGACGCCCTTGTCCACCGTGCAGTCGGCGGCCGGGACCTTCCACTCGTCCGCGGCGGCCTGGACCAGCATCATGCGGGCGGCGGCACCGCCCTTCCGGACATAGTCGTGGGAATCGCGGATGCCGCGGCTGCCCGCCGTCTGGAAATTGCCCCAGACCCGGTTGCGCGCGACGTTCTGGCCGGGCGTCGGATATTCGGTGGTGACCCGGGACCAGTCGCAGTCCAGCTCCTCGGCGACCAGCTGGGCCAGGCCGGTCAGCGTGCCCTGCCCCATCTCGACGCGGGCGACGCGGACCACCACGGTCTCGTCCGGCCGCACCACCACCCAGGCGTTGAGTTCGGGCGTCCCGGCCGCGGCATCGGCGGCGGACGTCGCCGCCTCCGCCCCGAACGGGATGTGGAAGCCCAGCATGAATCCGCCGGCCGCCGCGGCGGAGCCGACCAGGAAGCCGCGGCGCGACGTCTTGAGCGCGATCGTCATCTCATCCTCCCCGAATGCTTCAGCCGCGCCCGACGTCGCCGCCGCCGGCGGCGGCGAGCTTGATGGCCGCACGGATGCGGTTGTAGGTCCCGCAGCGGCAGATGTTCGTCATCTCGGCGTTGATGTCGTCGTCGCTGGGGTTCGGGTTCGATTGCAGCAGGGCCGCCGCAGCCATGATCTGGCCCGACTGGCAGTAGCCGCATTGCGGCACGTCCAGCTCCGCCCAGGCCTTCTGGAGCGGATGGCCGTTGTCGGGCGACAGCCCCTCGATGGTGACGATCTGCTGGTCGGCGCCGACGGCGCTGACCGGCGTCACGCAGGAGCGGACGGCCACGCCGTCCATGAGGACCGTGCAGGCGCCGCACTGCGCGATGCCGCAACCGAACTTGGTGCCCGTCAGGCCGACCTGCTCCCGGATGACCCAGAGAAGCGGCGTATCGGGTTCGACCTCGATATCGTGCGACGTGCCGTTGATTTTTAGCTGGACCACGTGCTTCCTCCTGTACCGCCGCCCCAGGTCATGTGCGCGGGCGGGAACCCCAATTCCATGTAATGATTTGTTCTTTTTGTTGGTTGGTCCAATCAAGATAGACCGCGCGGAAGCGACGCGCAATCGCCGACGGCATTTTGTCATGACGGCGGGCGGATGCCGGCCCGCCGGTCATCAAGCCTTTGCGATGTCCGCCTCGATCGCCCTCAGGACGTTCAGAAGATGGTCGGACGTCCCGTAGGTCCGGGCTTTGCGGATTACCCGCAAGGCGTCGGCCGGACGGCCCCGCTCCCGGTAACCCGCGGCGATCGAGGTCGGCAAGGGCCCGGAGCGCCGGCACCCTTCCGCGCTCCCGAGTCGTTTTTCGGCCCGGATGTCGTATTTCAGTGAACAAACCAAGAACTGCATGCTATGGTCCGGTCATGCACGCCTCGCTTTCCTGGCGGACGGCCACGAAGCAAGGCTACCGGGACAAGTTTCAGAGACTTTGCCATGGCTTTCAAGCGAGTTGACAAGGATACGCTCCCGCCGCGGCGCTGGGCGCTCAAGGGCTATTACGGTGACGGCAAGTCGACCTTCATCCTGGCCATGCACCAGCCGACGCTCATGATCGATGCCGACGGCCGCCGGCATGAGCTGAAGGGGAGCGAGCTTTACGAATTGAGCGAGGAACCCTCGGACCACCGCTCGGTCGAGCGTATCCAGGACATCCTCGACAAGAACATGCCGGGGTCCGGCATCCGGACCATCGCGATCGACAGCGTCACGTCGCTGATCGGCACCTCCATCGCGCGCGCGATGCTGGACAACGCGGCCGACCGCAACAAGAACAAGAACCAGGCCTGGGTCGACAAGGCGGAGCGGATGCGCCTGCTCCAGGACGCCGTCACCGCCCACGGCTCCCACGTCCTGTGGATCTGGCACCTGGAGGACGCGCAGCTGAACGGCATCGCCCAGATCCGCGAGACCCTGCCGGAGACGGAGCGCGAGCGGCTGTTCCGCTCGCTGAACGCGTCGCTCCGCATCGTCCGGGAAAAGGACCGGCGCGGCGTCCTGGTGGAGTGGTCGCGCGAAGGCCCGTCCGGCATGGTGATCTGGGACGAGGAGGGTCACTGGAAAGGCGTGCCGGAGCGGATCGAGGCCGCCATCTACGGACGCGGCGGCGGCGCGAAGCCCACGCCCCCCAAGCCCGCGGTCACGGAGACCGCCGCCGGCCCGATCCTGGAGGAGGCCCCCAGGGCCGCAGCCAAAGCGGCCGCGCAGCCGGCGGCCCCGGCGGCCGACAACGTGCTGACCTTCTACAGCCCGACCGAGGCGGTCGCCTGGGGAGTCGACCAGGGAGCCTTCCCCGACGCGGCGGCGGCCCAGGCCGCCTACGACCAGCTCAAGGGCGAGGTCGGGCCGCGCAACGCGAAGGAAATGTACGCCGCCTGGATCGACTTCGTGTCGAGTCGCAAGCAGCGGCGCCGCCGGGCGTAGCCGGGCCTTCGGAGGCCACGCCGCCGGGTGTCAGCCCGCGCTTTCCAGCATGGCGCGGATCTTCGCCAGGAGGGTGCGGGCGTTGAAGGGTTTGCCCAGCACCTGGGTGCGCGGGCCGAGGATGCTCTCGTCAAGGGCGGCGTCGTGGGCGTAGCCGGTCAGGAACAGGACCGGCAGGTCGGGCCGGCGCAGGCGGGCGATCTCGGCCACCTGGCGGCCGTTCATGCCGGGAAGCCCGACATCGGTCGCCAGCAGGTCGATCTTCCCGTCCGCCTCCAGGACGGCCAGCGCCGCCTGGGGTTCGTGCGCCTCGACCACGCGGTAGCCCTGCCGTTCCAGCGACTGGACCAGCAGCATGCGCACGAGCCCCTCGTCCTCCAGGACGAGGATCGTCTCGCCGTCCCTGGCGCGCTTCGGTTCCGGCGGGACCGGTGCCGCCGTCGCCTCGGACGGGGCCTCGGACTGGGCGGCGCCGCGATGGCGCGGCAGGTAGAGCTTGACCGTGGTGCCCCTGCCCTCCTCGGAATAGATCGCGGCATGGCCGCCGGATTGGCGGGCGAAGCCGTAGAGCTGGCTGAGCCCCAGCCCCGTGCCCTGACCGATCGCCTTGGTGGTGAAGAACGGCTCGAATGCCCGGGCAGCCACGTCGCGCGGCATGCCGGTGCCGGTATCGGTCACCGACAGGCAGACATATTCCCCGGGCTCGAGCCCGAATTCGGCCGCGATATAGCTCCCGTCCAGGTTCGCGTTCGCCGTCTCGACGACCAGCCGGCCGCCGGTGGGCATGGCGTCGCGGGCGTTGATCACCAGGTTCAGCAGGGCGTTCTCCACCTGGTTGGCGTCCGCCCAGGTCCGCCACAGCCCGCCGGCCGCCACCGTCTCGACCCGGATCGCCTCGCCGACCGACCGCCGGATCAGCTCCCGCATGTCGCCGACCAGCGCGTTGAGGTCCAGGCTGACCGGAGCGAGGGGCTGGCGCCGGGCGAAGGCCAGCAGCCGCTGCGTCAGCGTCGCCGCCCGGTCGCCGGCCTGCATCGCGAAGCGGACGGGGCCCCGCAGGTCCTCGCGGTCCGACAGCCTGTCCTGCAGCATGTCCAGGTTGCCGAGGATCACCTGGAGCAGATTGTTGAAGTCGTGGGCGACGCCGCCGGTGAGCTGACCCACGGCTTCCATCTTCTGGGATTGGCGGAGCGCCTCCTCGGTGGAGCGGAGCGCGTCCAAGGCCTCGCGCTCGGCCGTCATGTCGCGGCCGACCGCGTGGATACGGGCTTCGTCGGGCACCGCCGTCCACGAGATCAGGCGGTAGGAGCCGTCCTTGTGACGGTAGCGGTTCTCGAACCGCAGCGTCACCAGCCCCCTGGCGAGGCGGCCGGCCTCCCCCTCGGTCGCGGCGCGGTCGTCGGGGTGGACCAGGTCGAGGAACGACAGGCTCAGCAGTTCGGCTTCGGTCCAGCCCAGCAGGGTCGTCCAAGCCGGGTTGACCGCGACGATCCGCCCGTCGAAGCCGGCGACCAGCATGACGTCGGTCGAGAGGCGCCACATGCGGTCGCGGTCGCGGGTCCGCTCGGCGACCTGCTGTTCGAGCGTTCGGTTCAGCAGGCGCAACGACGCCTCCGACCGGGCGCGCTCGGCCGCGGACCAGGTCCGGTCGGCGACCTCGCGGATCAGGGCCAGTTCCTCGCCCGTCCAGGCGCGCGGCGTCCGGTCATGGATGTAGAGCACTGCCGAGAGCCGCCCTTCTTCCATCAACGGGACGTTGACCATCGCCGAGACGTCGATCGCGCGCAGCGCCTCGGCATGGCCGGCCGTCCGGGGGTCCGCGGCGACGTCCGGGATGGCCAGCAGCTCTCCCCGGTGCAGGTCGTCGATGAAATTGCCGTAAAGGCTGAAATCATGGGTGCCGGCGATGCTCGCGACATGCCCGTCCGCCCAGGCGCGCTCGATCCGGACCTTGAGCCCGCTCGCATCGATCCTGCCGTATCCGGCACGGGAGACGCCGAGGGCCGTGCCCAGGATCTCCGCCGCCGTCTGGGCGATGGCGGCGGTATCTCTGAGGTCGCGCAGCCGGTCGCCCAGCTCGACCAGGCAGGCGGCACGCTCTCGCGCGCGGACCAGGTCAGTGACGTCGTTGCCGTCGATGAAGATGCCGGCGACCGTGCCGTCGCCGCGGGTGATCGGCTGCAGGACGAAGTCGACGAAATGCTCCTTCCCGCGGGAGCCGGCCTTCCGGCCGTCGGGATCCCGCTGGAACAGCAGGCGGAGCGCCCGCCCGACATAGGGCTCGCCGCTGGCGTAGACCTGGTCGAGCAGCCGCACGATGCCCTGCTCCTCCAGTTCCGGGATGGCCTGGCGGATCGGCTTGCCGATGATCTCGCGGTCGCCGACCAGGCGGCGGTAGGAGGCGTTCGCCAGTTCGTAGACGTGGCCCGGCTCGCGCAGCACGGCCATGAAGCTGGGCGCCTGCTCGAACAGGCGTCGCAGACGCCCGCTCTCCTCCGCCCTCTGGCGGTTCAACGCGCCGACCGCCCGCGCCCGCCCGATCGCTTCCCAGGTCCGCTCGACGACGCCGACCGCCAGCTCCGCGTCAGCCTCGGTCCAGGGGCGGGGGGCCGGCTCGTGCAGATAGAGGATGGCGGCGAGACGACCGCCCTTGACCAGCGGGACCGCCAGCATCGCCCGGATGGCGATCCCGGC
This sequence comes from Skermanella sp. TT6, assembly GCF_016653635.2. Taxonomy (NCBI): domain Bacteria; kingdom Pseudomonadati; phylum Pseudomonadota; class Alphaproteobacteria; order Rhodospirillales; family Azospirillaceae; genus Skermanella; species Skermanella cutis. The sequence continues at coordinate 1,014,196 of NZ_CP067420.1, read as the reverse complement.
GGATACCGCTTCGGCCGTCCGCGGGTCGGCGGCGAGGTCGTCGATCCGGAGCGTGCGTCCGGCCCGGAGATGGTCGACCACCTCGTCGCCGAGCACGTCGAGCGGGAACGAGCGTCCCGCCAGGCTCGGCATCCTGCCGTCGGTCCAGTCGCTCTCCACCGTGAAGGCCGGCCCGTCCCGGCCGATCTCGGCGTAGCCCGCGCGCGACGCCTTGAAATGCCGGCCGAGCATCTCCGCCACCACGGCCGCGATGTCCCCGGAGGTGTCGAGGGTGCGCAGCCGCTCGGCGAGGTCGAGCTGGAGCGTCAGGCGCCGCTTCGTCATGACCTCGCCCGTCGTCTCCATGCAGGCGCACAGGAAGCCGGCGACCTCCCCCGCCTCGTCGCGCAGCGGCGAGAAGGAGAAGGTGAACCAGGCGTCCTCCAGGACGCCGTTGCGGGTCATGGAAAGGTGGAAATCCTCGAACCAGATCGCCTCGCCCGCCAGGGCCCGTTCGGTCAGCAGCCGCAGGTCGTCCCAGATCTCCGCCCACAGGCGGGAGAAGGGCTGGCCCGGCTCCGCCGGGTGCTTGGCGCCCAGTAGCGGGATGTAGCTGTCGTTATGGAAGAAGAGGAGATCCGGCCCCCACGCCACGTACATCGGGTGGCGCGAGCTGAGCATGATGCCGACCGCCGTGCTGAGCGCCGCCGGCCAGTCGCGGGGCAGCCCGAGGGGCGAGGACGTCCAGTCGTGGGCGCGCAGGCGGGCGCCCATCTCGCCGCCGCCCGACAGGAAGCGCGGCGGCTCCCCGACGGCCGCCCCGCTCATGCGGCGGTCGCGCCGGTGGTGGCCATCCGGAGAGGAGCGGGTCGGGTCGGGATCGGGAAGGTCATGGCCGCACGCATGGTCTGGGTGAACGAGACCATAGGCCCGGCCCCTTGCCCGGCACAACCCTTCATGAGGGGAAGCGGGTCGACGCGATCAGGAGTGGCGCGCCGCTTCCGCCTGGTCCTGGTATTCGCCCATCTGGTTCTCGACCTTGGCCAAGTCCTCCGGAACGGGCTCGTTCCGGGTCTTGATCAGCGACAGGAGGACGGAACCGCCGATCAGCGCCGCGGTGACGCCGAGCGCCAGCGCGGTCGGCACCTTCCAGATGTCGATCAGCATCATCTTGGTCCCGATGAACACCAGCACCAGCGACAGCCCGTATTTCAGGTAGCTGAACCGGTGGATGATGCCGGCCAGCGCGAAATAGAGCGACCGCAATCCCAGGATCGCGAAGACGTTGGAGGTGTAGACGATGAACGGGTCGCTGGTCACCGCGAAGATCGCCGGCACGCTGTCGAGCGCGAACATCAGGTCGGTCGCCTCGATCATCACCAGCACGAGCAGCATCGGCGTCGCCAGGAGCAGCCCGTTGCGCCGCACGAAGAAGGCGGTGCCCTCGTAATTGTCGGTCATGCGGACGCGGGCACGGACGAAGCGGAGGATGCGGTTGTCGTCGAGGTTCTTCTCCTCGTCGGACGACAACAGCATCTTGATGCCGGTGAACAGCAGGAACGCGCCGAACAGGTAGATCGTCCAGTGGAACTGGTGGATCAGCGCCGTTCCGGCGAAGATCAGGGCCGCCCGCATGACCAGCGCGCCCATGATGCCCCAGAACAGGACCCTGTGCTGGTATTGGGGCGGCACGGCGAAGTGGCCGAAGATCATCGCCATGACGAAGATGTTGTCGACCGACAGGCTCCATTCGATCAGGTAGCCGGTCGTGAATTCCAGCCCCTTCTGCATCCCCATGAACCAGTAGATGCCGCCGTTGAAGGCGAAGGCGAGGGAGATGTAGCAGGAACTGGCGATCAGCGCCTCGCGGACGGTGATCTGACGGGGACGGCGGTTGAAGACGCCGAGGTCGAGTGCCAGGAGTACCAGGATGAAGGCGTTGAAGCCTATCCAAATCAAGGGTGATGTTTCCATCGGCCCCTCCAGATGCGGTCACGCCCGTCGGCGCAAAAGCAGAGGAAGGGATCCGACATCATAGGTGGCGACCCACCTACCAGAGGGGCCCGGATCCGGTTTCAACAACTGCCTAGCTCCGGCTGCTGCTGCTGTCAAGGTTGCCATCCCTCCCGTGGCATGCTTGATGATGGCGCATCATGAAGCCCGAAACATTGGGGGGAAAGAAAATGGCTTCCACGGAAAAGGTCGCGCTGGTCACCGGCGCCGGGACGGGAGTCGGCAGGGCCGTGTCCCTTGCGCTGCTGGAGGCGGGGTACTCCGTCGTCCTGGCGGGCCGCCGCCGGGAACCGCTGGAGGAGACCGCGGCGCAGGGCGCCCGGTTCGGCCGGCCCACGCTGGCGGTGCCGACCGACATCGGCGACCCGGCCTCGGTCGAGGCGCTTTTCGCGAAGACCAAGGAGACGTTCGGCCGGCTCGACCTGCTGTTCAACAATGCCGGCACCGGCGCCCCGGCGATCCCGCTGGAGGAACTGACCTTCGACCAGTGGAAGATGGTGGTGGACGCCAACCTGACCGGCGCGTTCCTGTGCACCCAGGGCGCCTTCCGGCTGATGAAGGACCAGCAGCCCCGCGGCGGCCGGATCATCAACAACGGCTCGATCTCGGCCACGACGCCCCGGCCCAACTCGGCGCCCTATACCGCGACCAAGCACGCGATCACCGGCCTGACCAAGTCCACCTCTCTGGACGGCCGGAAATACGACATCGCCTGCGGCCAGATCGACATCGGCAACGCCGCGACCGACATGACCGAGCGGATGAAGGAAGGCGTGCAGCAGGCCGACGGCTCGTTCGCGCCCGAGCCGCGGATGGACCCGCGGCACGTCGCGAACGCCGTGGTCCACATGGCCAGCCTGCCGCTGGAGGCCAACGTGCTGTTCATGACCGTGATGGCGACCAAGATGCCGTTCGTCGGCCGGGGCTGAGGCTTAGGTCGAGGCCGGGGCCGGAACCGGGCATCCGGGCCGGGGTCAGTCGACCCCGGCCAGCACGACCTGGGAATCAAGGCCCATGGTGGTCAGCGTGTTGGGCGTGACCGTGCCCGTCACCTGGAGGCCGCGGTCGCGCTGGAACCGCTCCAGCGCCGCCTGCGTGCTCTCGCCCCAGATGCCGTCCGTCTCCCCGGCATAGAGGCCGACCTGCTTCAGCCGGCCCTGGATGGTGCGGACCGCGTCGGTGGAGAGCGCCTTGCCCTGGACCTCCGCCGGGAGCGCCGCCGTGCCGGCGTCGGCGTCGAGCCCCAGCAGGTCGGCCGGCCGGATGCCCATGGTGGCGAGCGTCGCCTGGTTGAGGCCGTCGGTAACCTGGAGCCCGCGGCTGCGCTGGAAGTCCTCCAGGGCCTCCTGGCTGTCGCGGCCCCAGATGCCGTCCACCGCGCCCGTATAGGCGCCCAGCTCCTTCAGGCGGCGCTGGACCTCCTTTTGCCCCTGGGGCGACAGCGGCTGGGTGTAGCCGAGCGGCCGCGAGCCGTCGGAGGAAGTCTGGGCGAAGCCGGCGGGCGCGAAAGCGGCGGATGACAAGAGCACACCCGTGAACAGCAGTCCGATCCTTGCGTAGTGCTTCATCTCCAGCGTCCCCTGTCTTCGGGTTGTTTGCGCTGCGGCATCGATCGGCCGCGAGGTTTCACCCTCTACAACAGCGCTCGGCGGAATTACTCCCGCTCGGACACGATGGGCTTGCGGAACTACATACAGGCGAACGGCACGCCGGGCCGGGGGAGCCCGCCGCCGTGCCGATGCGGCGGACTGCGCGCGTTTGCGACAACGGAGCGCGGATCCGCGTAGAAATTCAGCTTGCCAGATACATAGGAGACAAGGCATTTCCTGCTCGCCGAAACCGGCGCGCGGCTTGCTCTCGGTCGGACCCTGGAAGGGCCGCGGGTTTCCGGCAGGGGCGCGTCGAGGCACTGCTTGAACTTTCGTGGAGAGAGCCACCATGTCTTCCATCGATCGGCTTATCGCCGGGTTCAAGGCGTTCCGGGTCTCGAATTTCGAGCACCGCCCCGAACTGTTCGAGCAGCTTGTCAGCCGCGGACAGGCGCCCGAGGTGCTGATGATCGCCTGCTCGGACTCGCGGGTCGATCCGGCCCTGCTGCTCAACGCCCAGCCGGGCGAGCTGTTCGTGGTGCGCAACGTCGCCAACCTGGTCCCGCCCTACGAGCCCGACGGCCGGCACCACGGCACCAGCGCGGCGCTGGAGTTCGCCGTCCGCGACCTGAAGGTCTCGCATATCGTGGTGCTGGGCCATTCCCGTTGCGGCGGCATGGCGGCGCTCCGCAACTCGGCGCTCGGCGAACGGTCCGACCGCGAGTTCATAGCGCCTTGGGTCTCGATCGCGGAGGAGGCCTGCCACTGCGCCGATGCCGGGACCCTGGCCGGCCCGGACGGCGCGCGGCTGGTGGAACAGGCCGCTCTCAAGGTCTCGCTGGCCAACCTGATGACCTTCCCGTGGGTACGCGACCGCGTCGAGTCCGGCGAGCTTCAGCTCCACGCCTGGTGGTTCAACCTGGAGAAGGGCGAGCTCTGGGCCGTCACCGACGATGCGGAGCCGCCGGCCCCCATCGCGTGAGGGCGGCCGGCCGTTCGGGAGCCGGTTTTTAGAAACCCAGCCGCTTCAGGTCGGCGATCGAGCCGGCGGCGCCGGTGTGAAGGATGAAGACCCCGCCCGCCGCTTCCCACGGGGCGCGGGTGCCGGCGCGGTCGTCCACCAGCACATGCCCCGGACCGGCATGGCGCGCCTTGTCGCGCGTCATGCAGGTGATGACCGGAACGTCGGCGCCCAGCATGGCCGCGACCCAGCGGCGCTTCTGCTCCGGCGCCCAGTCGCCCAGGGGCAGGCCGGTCAGGATCGTCGGGCCGTGGGGCTTGCAGAACTCCCACAGGACCTGGGCGTCGTGCATCATTTCCAGCGTGCCGTAGAAATCGGGCGCCTTGGCGAGCGCCTGCCACATGCGCTTCAGCGGCAACTGGTCCGGCCGCCTGCCGGTCACGGCCTCGACCCCGCGGTCGAAATCGGCCAGCACGCCGTCGAGGTCCAGGAAAAGCTTCATGTCGGTCGTACCCAGGCTTGCGAGTGTTCCGGAGCGCCGGGAGAGCCCGCCGCACGATCAGGAACATAGGCGGCCGGACGCCGTCACGCTATCGTGGGACGGAAACTCCCGGGAGGACGTCATGCCGATCCGCACCGCCGCCAGAGCCGCCGCGATGGTCCTTGCCTCCATCCTCGCCGCCGGCGGGGCGGCGGCCCAGACCGCGCCGCCGACCGCCCCGCCGATGGGCCATGGCAGCCATCATGCGGGCCACCATGGCTCCATGGCTGCATCGCCGGCGGGCGTAACCCCGGCCATGCCGGGGCAGGACGCCTTCGGCGCGATCCAGGAGATCGTCCGGATCCTCGACGCCGATCCGGCTACCGACTGGTCCAAGGTGGACATCGAGGCCTTGCGCCGGCACCTGATCGACATGAACGAGGTCACGCTCAACGCGACGGCCGTCGCGACGCCGGTGGAGGGCGGAGCGCGCTTCGAGGTTTCCGGCCAGGGCCGCACCCTGGAAGCGATCCGCCGCATGGTCCCCGCCCACGCCCGCGAGATCGACGGCATGGACGGCTGGACGGTTCGGGCGGAACCGGCGCCGACCGGCGTCGTGCTGACCGCGACCGCCGCCGATCCCCGGCAGGCCGCGAAAATCCGAGGGCTCGGCTTCATCGGCATCATGGCCCGGGGCAACCACCACCAGGCGCATCACCTCGCGATGGCGCGGGGGGAGTTCGGGCACAGATGCCACTGACCTAAGTCGGAGCGCACTACAGTGAGAGTATTGCCGCAGTTGCATGGCCTCAACGCAAGCGGCTTCCTGCCAAGCGGAGCTAATCAGCGATTGCCCGGTCTAGCGATTTAGGAGGCACCGACATAGGACTCGACCACATCGGTCGCACCGCGGAAGTAGATCTGTCCTGCCGATTTATCGGTCCTACAAGATATATTCCTTAGTTTACGGAATCTTCCTCTTACCTATCGGGATTGCCCAGGACAGTTTCAGGGCTGCGTTAACCGGTACCTGCACATCATCATGCAGGAGCCAATTGCTGATCATGCTCTTTGGTCCGCAGATTTAGAGCGTCTAGCAAAACCTTGATGAGAGGCTGACGCCGCCTATCTGACAGGCATGGCGAAACCCCTTGTCAGCGACGAGCTGTGGGCGGTCGTGGCGCCGCTGTTGCCGTCCCGTCCGCCCCGTCCGAAAGGCGGTCGGCCGCCGGTCGATGACCGGGCGGCGCTGACCGGCATCCTGTTCGTATTGCGAAGTGGCATTCCGTGGGAGATGCTGCCGCAGGAGATGGGCTGCGGCTCGGGCATGACCTGTTGGCGGCGACTGCGCGACTGGCAGGCCTCAGGGGTCTGGGAGAGGTTGCACTACGTTCTTCTGGACCGGCTGGGCAAGGCCAACGCGATCGATTGGAGCCGGGCGGCGCTGGACAGCGCGAGCGTCCCGGCAAAAAGAAGCTATGGGGCGAGCGACGAGGTCTGAGGCACCATCGTTGCGTTGACATTGATGGAGGAGCCCCATGTCCAAGCCCGACGACTTGTCCAAACCCCTCGTCGCTCTCGACCATGATAGCACGCTGGTGTGTGTAATCGAGATGAGTGGCACATCCTGGCTGGTGGCGGCGACGGTGCAGGGCGTGGATCGGCGCCCGCTGCAGAAGCTGCCGGTCAACCCGGCGCGCCTGCTCGCGCAGGTGGAGCGCTGGCGCCGGGAGGCGGCACGGACAGGCCGAACGATCATGCGCACAGTAGTGGCGTATGAATCTGGGCGCGATGGGTTCTGGCTGGCCCGGCTGCTGCGGGATCACGCGATAGAGGTTTATGTCATTCACGCCAGCAGCGTGGCGGTGTCGCGCGAGCAGCGGCGGGCCAAAACCGACCGGCTCGACACCGAGATGCTGATGCGCGCGCTGCTCGGCTGGCTGCGCGGTGAGCCGGGGCACTGCCGGATGGTGGCGATCCCGACGATTGCCCAAGAGGACGCACGACGACCGGGACGCGAGCGCGAGGGGCTGGTCGCTGAGCGAACCCGATTGACGAACACGATCAAGGCAGAACTGGCGCTGTGGGGCATCCAGGGCTTCAAGCCGGGCCTGAGGAAGGCGGCGGAGCATCTGGAGGCCCTGCGCACGGACGAGGGCGAGCCGCTGCCGCCGAATACCCTGGCCCGGCTACACCGGCTGCTGAAGCGGCGCACCTTGATCAGCGATCAGATCAAAGCCATTGAACTGGCCACCACCCAGGCGATCGAGCGCGATCCGACCGGGCCGAACGCGATGATCCTGCTGCTGGCCCGGATCAAGGGCATCGGCCTGGAAACGGCCCAGATGCTGGTCCACGAGGTACTGTCGCGCAATCTACGCGATCGACGCGCGGTGGCTCGCTATGCTGGTCTGACCGGCACGCCGGATGAGAGCGGCTCGAAGCGCCGGGAGAAGGGGATCAGCAAGGCAGGCAACCCACGGGTGCGCTGTGGCCTGATCCAGCTGGCCTGGCGCTTCCTGATGTTCCAGCCCGACGCCGCTCTGATCCAGTGGTACCGCGAGCGGACCGCTGGCGGCAAGGGTGCCATCAAGAAGACGATGATCGTGGCGCTGGCGCGCAAGCTGTTGATCGCACTGTGGAATTATGCCGCCGCTGGGGTGATGCCGGAGGGTGTCGTCCTCAAGGAGGCGTGAGCCGACCAATCCGTCCCCGGGAGCGCGCCGGAGACTTCGAAGCATGGCCGACCGGTCAGTCCGGTGGACCTTGCCTTCCGAGGTGGGTGGTGCACCGAAGCCCCCTGTACCCTTCACGGGTCGAATGGTCAGCGGTATCATAGCGCCGTTGACTGATCGGGCCGATCCGCCGGGAGCAACCTTTTGCCCCCTGTGTCACGAACACCTGGGGGGGACGCGTGCCCCGGCGGCAGGCCGCGGCTGAGGCCCAGTGGGGAGTCAGCGCCAAGCGAGCGCCAGTACAGGGGTGGATCCAGGCTGCGGCGGCCCATTTGGATGGGAGCCCTTGAATGAGTGAGATGTTCGACTGGTATGTCGGCATCGACTGGGCGAGCGAGGTTCATCAGGTCTGCCTGGTCGATGATCGTGGCGTGGTACGCGGGGAGCGCGCGGTGCGCCACAGTGGCGAGGAACTGGCCGGTCTGGCGGCTTGGCTGATCGAGACCACGGGCGCCGCTCCGGAACGCATCGGCATTGGCATCGAACTGCCCCACGGTCCGGTCGTGGAGAGCCTGATGGAACGCGGCTTCGCGGTGCACGCCATCAATCCCAAGCAACTCGACCGCTTCCGGGACCGATTTTCAGTTTCCGGAGCCAAGGACGACCGGCGCGATGCCCGGGTGTTGGGCGACAGCCTGCGCACCGATACCCGCTGCTTCCGGCGCCTGAGGCGGGATGAGCCCAGAATGATCGAACTGCGCGAACGGCTGCGCATGACCGAGGAGTGTAAGCACGAGCGCGTTCGCCTGACCAATCGGATGCGCGAGCAGCTCTGGCGCTATTACCCGCAGATTCTGGACCTATCCGACGATCTGTCGGCGGCATGGTTGCTGGATCTTTGGGCGCTGGCGCCAACGCCGGCCAAGGCGCGCCGGGTGCGCGAGAGCACGATCGCCAAGCTGCTGAGGAAGCATCGGATTCGCCGGCTCGACGCCGCCGAAGTGGTGCGACGCCTGCGTCGTCCGGCGCTGACGGTGGCGTCCGGCACGGTCGAGGCGGCGAGCGCCCATGTCGGCGCTTTGCGCGACCGGCTGCGCCTCGTCAACCGCCAGATCTCGGCGGCCGAGCGGCGGGTCGACCAGATCCTGACCGAGTTGGCGGCCTCTCCAGAGGAACCGGAGGCGGTGCCGGGGCAGCCGCCACAGCAGAGCGACGTGACGATCCTGCGCTCCTTGCCGGGGGTTGGGAGGATCGTCTGCGCCACTCTGCTGGTCGAGGCCGGCGAGCCCCTGAAGGCGGGTGACCATCAAGCCCTGCGGGCGCTGGCCGGCGTGGCGCCGGTGACCCGGCGTAGTGGCAAGAGTTGCATCGTGCTGATGCGTCAGGCCTGTTGCCAGCGTCTGCGCGACGCAGTCTATCATTGGAGCCGTGTCGCGGTCCAATGCGACGCCACCTGCAAGGTGCGCTATCAAGCCCTGCGCAAAGCCGGCCACAGTCATGGCCGGGCGTTGCGCACGGTCGGCGACCGGCTGCTGGAAACCGCTTGCGCCATGTTGCGTGGCCGCGGCTTGTACGACCCGCAACGCGCCGGGCGGACACGCCAAGCCGCCTGAAGCAAGCCTCTGAAACTGGGCGGAGGTGATACTGTCCCTTACATCCGATGGAGGCGGCGCTTCCGGCGGAACGGCACGAGTCAAGCCCGTGCCGCCATCGGCGGTGACCCGCAGGGTCAGGCTTGACGCGTGTCGGGCCGTCGGGAACCATAATCATCGGACGTAAGGGGCACCCCCAGACACTACTCGGATCATTGACAAGCGGTGGGGAGTCCCCCTATGGGCCGCAAGCCGACAAAAAGACTGGTCCCACCCTCCCGGGAGCCTCGCATCCGATGCGCATGACGCATCATGGTCTCCGGTTGCGTGCCGGACCGAATACAAGGTTGTTGGATCGAGCAGCGGTCCACGGACGCGAGAACTCCGCCTTGGAACGGCTGACCCGCCAAACTGGACAGTCATCAGAGCCCAACCATCCAAGCGTGACACGGGTGTCGGCTGTAGCGCGACAATCTAGTGCATTGACGCCGACAAGGGATTCACACAAGGGCGGCATTGTGCGAGTCTGGGGTCATGGCCCAGACAGTCAGCGTCATCGTCAGCCCTGAGGACCGCGCGCGGTTGGCCGCCGTCATCGGGGACCGCAGCCGCCCGCTCAAACACACGCAGCGGGCCCGTATCGTGCTTCTGTCGGCGGATCGGCTGCCGGTCCTGGAAATCGCCCGGCAGACCGGGGTAATCCGCCCCTCGGTTTGGCGCTGGCAGCGTCGCTTCGCCGAGAAGGGCGTGGACGTGCTGCTGCGCGAACCCAGCCGCAAGCCGGGCAAGGCTCCGGTCCCGGAGGAGACGGTTCGGCGGATCGTCGCCCTGACCTGCGCGGAACCGCCCGGAACGGCGACCCACTGGACCGGGCGGGCGATGGCCGAGGCGGTCGGTCTGAGCCTGCGCACAATCCAGCGGATCTGGGAGGCGCATCGGCTCCAGCCCCACCGCATCCGCACCTTCAAGCGGTCCAACGATCCGGCCTTCGCCGCCAAGGTCGAGGATGTCGTCGGCCTCTACATGGACCCACCCGCCCACGCGGTGGTCATATCCATCGACGAGAAATCGCAGATCCAGGCGCTCGACCGCACCCAGCCGGGACTGCCGCTGAAGCCGGGGAAATGCGCAACCATGACCCACGACTACAAGCGCCACGGCACCACCACCCTGTTCGCGGCCCTGAACGTGCTGGACGGCACCGTGGTCGGCCGCTGCATGAGCCAGCACCGTCATCAGGAGTTCATCAAGTTCCTCAACGCCGTCGAGCGCGCCGTTCCGGCGGGCAGGATCGTCCATGCCATCCTGGACAACTACGCCACCCACAAGCACCCGAAGGTGCAGGTCTGGCTGGCCGATCACCCGCGTTGGGTTTTCCATTACACGCCCACCTCGGCGTCCTGGCTGAACGCCGTCGAGGGCTTCTTCTCGACCCTGACCAGCAAGCGCCTGAAGCGTGGCGTCTTCACCTCCGTCCCCCAACTGGAGGACGCGATCCGCCGCTTCATCAAGGAGCATAACGGCAAGGCAAAACCCTTCGTCTGGACCAAGCCCGCCGAGACCATCCTGGAAAAGCTCAGGCGCCTTCCCGCTGCATCCCTTCAATGAGTCGCTGCACTAGATGAAGAGAGCGGCGATCAGGATAAGAATGCCTAAGGTCGCGGCGTCAGGATGATTGACGCTGATCGGGCTGGATTTCAAGTGTCCTGTCGTGGAGCGTCAATCAAGTTCGCGTTGATTGACGCTCGGGACGGCGGCCGTCCAGGTCCGCGTTTTCGTTCCAGTGCGACCCTTCGACGATAGCTCTCCACGTTCATCTCGAAGATGGTGGCGTGGTGGACGAGCCGGTCGATGGCGGCCAGGGTCATGGCTTGGTTGGGGAAGATGCCGCCCCAGTCGCCGAACGGCTGGTTCGCCGTGATCAGCAATGACCGCCGCTCGTACCGGGTTCCAATCAGTTCAAACAGGACGCTTGTCTCCGCCTGGTCCTTGGCAACGTAGGCGAAGTCGTCGAGGATCAGGAGGTGATACTTGTCCAGCTTGGCGAGAGCGGACTCCAGAGCCAGATCCCGCCTGGCGATCTGAAGCTTCTGGACCAGGTCGGTGGTTCGGGCGAACAGGACGCGCCAGCCATTCTCCACCAGGGCGTAGCCGATCGCGGCCGCCAAGTGCGACTTGCCGCCGCCGGCCGGACCGAACAGGATCAGGTTGGCGCCTTTTTCCAGCCAGCTGTCGCCGGCGACGAGGGCCATCACCTGGGCCTTGCCGACCATCGGGACCGCCTCGAACTCGAAGCTCTCCAGGGTCTTGCCCGGAGGCAGCCTGGCCTCGTCGAGATGACGCTCGATCCGGCGGCGGGAGCGCTCGGCGATCTCGTGCTCGGTCAGGGCGGCCAGGAACCGGGCGGCGGGCCAGCCTTCCTTGTCGGCCCGGTCGGCGAAGTCCGGCCAGATCACCTTGATGGCCGGCAGGCGCAGGTCGCCCAGGGCCAGCGACAGGCGGGCGGTGTCGATGGGATCGGTCGCACTCATGCCGCGGCTCCATGCACGAGTTCGTCGTAGACGCTCAGCGGCACGAGATCGACGACGACACCGGTGACCGGCGCCCCGCCGAGCGACCAAAGCGCGTTCTGCAGCCCTTCGGCCAGGGCGACGAAGCTCTCGCCGCCCAGGATGACATGGGCGTGCTGCCAGCCGGAATAGGCCAGGCGGAAGTGGAAGAGACGGTGATCGAGCGGCTGCCCGGCAACGGACACGGCGGCGTCGCCCATGTCCGTGAAGTCCGACAACCCCATCTTGCCCGGCTCATGGTGCTGCCGGAAGATGACGTCCTGGTCCGGACCGTTGACGGCCCGCCAGGCCCGGATGCGGCGCTCCAGCGTTCGGCGGACCTTCTCGCTCAGGTCCGGATGCCGCCGGCGCATCTCGGCGAACACGGCGATCGAGCGCAGGCCCGGAGCGGCTTTGAGCATCGGCACCACCTCGCTGTCCCAGATCCCGGCCAGCGGATCCGGGCGGCGCCGGCCGCGGGGTAGGATCTTCTGCGAGGATGGTCGGGGGTCCTGCTCGATGCGGTAGGCGGTTGACGTGCTGAACCCGGCCTTGGCCGCAGCGACGGCGGGAATGTTGGTTTGTCGGTTTTTCATGTAAAGGCTCACTTGGCGGTCGGTGATGTGTGTGCCCGGCAAGATCGCGGTTCCTCATTGGCGTGAAGATCCTCGATCCTGGCCGCATTCACCGCTTCCGTCAGCGACGTCCTTTTCCAGGAAAGGATGTCGGTGTCGCGGTCGTGACTACGGTCGGGCTACGCCCGCCCTCCGTCACGACCGCGACATTCCATTCCGACCCTGATTGACGCTCTTCCTATCCTGATTGTCGGGCCATAATCTGGTCCGGGAACGGCCGCTGCTGCTGGCGGGGCAACCAGCCAGCGACCGGCTGTGGATCATCTGGGAAGGCCGGCCGCTGACGGCGCATTGCTGCCGTACCCAAGTCGCGCGGATCACCCGCCTTCGGCTGGGCGTCCGGCTCACGCCGCACCTGTTCCGCGACTGCGTCGCCTCGACGATTGCCGAGCACGATCCGGAACACTACGGCATCATCGCCCGCATACTCGGTCACCAGACGCTCCAGACCGCCTATGACCACTACATCCATACCGGCACCGCCCGCGCCGCCCGGTCGCACCAGGACTACATCGCCGCCCTGCGGTCGGTCGTAGCCGATCAGGGGCGTTAAACATGCGCGCCGTGTCTATGCCCGCTACTCGTCTGACCGGCAGAGCGAAGCCTCGATCGAGGACCAGGTCGAGGTCTGCCGCCGCCTGATCGAGCGTCAGGGCTGGCAGCTTGGTGTCGTCTACTCTGATCGGGCGATCAGCGGCGGCAGCGCCGTGCGTCCCGGATATCAGAAGCTGCTGCGCGATCTGCCCGGCGGACGCTTCGATGTCGTTGTGATCGAGGCGCTCGACCGCCTGGGCCGGCGCCTGTCCGACGTCGCCGCCCTGCATGACGATCTGGCATTCCGGGGCGTGCGGCTGTGGTCGGCCTCGATGGGCGAGTTGACGCCGCTGCACATCGGCATCCTTGGCACCATGGCCCAGCACTACCTTTCGGACCTACGTGACAAGACCCGACGCGGCCAACTCGGCCGGGTTCTGCAGGGCCGCATCGCCGGCAGCAACGCCTACGGCTATGACGTGATCAACGATGCTGACGGTGCCGGCGGGCGCCGAATCAACGAGGCTCAGGCCGAGGTTGTACGCCGGATCTTCCGCATGTATGCCGCGGGCGAGAGCCCGCGGACCATCGCGCGCAGGCTCAACGCCGATCGGGTTCACGGGCCGGGTGGTCGCTCCTGGCAGGACACCACGATCCGCGGCCAGGTCGAGCGCGGCACCGGCCTCCTCAACAATGAGCTTTACGCCGGGCTCTATGTGTGGAACCACTGCAGCTACGTGAAGGATCCCAGGACGGGCAAGCGGGCGGCACGGCCCAATCCGCCCGAGCAGTGGGAGAGCGTCGCGGTGCCGGACTTGCGCATCGTCGATGAAGTCTTGTGGCTGGCGGTCAAGGCGCGCCAGCAGGAGGTGGGCTTCAGGATGGCACGGGACGACAGCGGCAACGCGCTCAACCGGGCGCACCGGCGCAAATACATGCTGAGCGGGCTGCTGGAATGCGGCGTGTGCGGCGGCGGCTACACGATCATGGGCAAGGAGCGGTACGGCTGCGCCGGGCACCGCAACAAGGGCACCTGCGCCAACGACCGGACGATCAGCCGCCAGGAGATCGAGGGGCGGGTGCTGACGGCGCTCCGGCAGTCCCTGCTCGCCCCAGAGTTGTTCGAGGAGTTCGCCCGAACCTTCCAGGAAGAGGTCAACCGCCGGAACAAGGAGGCGGTCGGCCAGCGCGCCCAGGTCGAGGCAGAGCTGAAGCAGGTGGAGCGCAAGATCGATCAGATCGTGCGAGCAGTCGAGGACGGCCTGTATCAGGCGTCAATGAAGACGCGTCTGGTCGAACTGGAGCAGGAGAAGGCTCGGCTGGGAAATGTGCTGGCGGACACCGACGCCCCCTTCCCGATCAGCCTGCACCCCAACCTGCCGGCACTCTACCGGCGCAAGGTGGAGGATCTCGAGAAACTGCTGATCGATCCGGAACTGGCGGCGGAGGCGATGCAGGCAATCGCCGCATTGATCCGGCGCGTGGTGCTGACGCCGCGCGCCAATGCGCTTGGACTGGACGCCGTGCTCCTCGGCGATCTCGCCGAGATCCTGGCGCTATGCGCCGATGCCGGACCGAACGAAAGACGCCCGGCCGTGGGTACGGCCGGGCGTCAAGTGTCGGTGGTTGCGGGGGCAGGATTTGAACCTGCGACCTTCAGGTTATGAGCCTGACGAGCTACCGGGCTGCTCCACCCCGCGTCAGAGCGACGGACATGCGGGAGAATTCGTGACGGTTTGCTTGTCCTTGAAGTACACGGGCGATTGGTGGACCTGGCGGCGACCTACTCTCCCACGTCTTGAGACGCAGTACCATTGGCGCGGAGGGTTTTCACGGCCGAGTTCGGGATGGGATCGGGTGCGGGCCCCTCGCTATGACCACCAAGTCGACCAAGCGCCCGGGTGCTTCGAGGTAAGTGATGAGGATGTGTGATGCGTCTTCGACGGATGCTTGTTGTGCGGGCTTTCTGCTGCGCATGACGCGCGCAGTCGGGATCAAGCCGCTCGAGCGATTAGTAAGGCTTAGCTTCACGCGTTGCCGCGCTTCCACACGCCTCCTATCGACGGGATGGTCTATCCCGGCTCTAAGGGGAGTGCTTGTTTTGAGGGGGGTTTCCCGCTTAGATGCTTTCAGCGGTTATCCCGTCCGCACTTAGCTACCCGGCGATGCGGCTGGCGCCACAACCGGTACACCAGAGGTGCGTCCATCCCGGTCCTCTCGTACTAGGGACAGCGCCTCTCAGCACTCCGACACCCACGGCAGATAGGGACCGAACTGTCTCACGACGTTCTAAACCCAGCTCACGTACCACTTTAATCGGCGAACAGCCGAACCCTTGGGACCTGCTCCAGCCCCAGGATGTGATGAGCCGACATCGAGGTGCCAAACCTCCCCGTCGATGTGGACTCTTGGGGGAGATCAGCCTGTTATCCCCGGCGTACCTTTTATCCGTTGAGCGATGGCCCTTCCACGCGGGACCACCGGATCACTATGGCCGACTTTCGTCTCTGCTCGACTTGTCGGTCTCGCAGTCAGGCTGGCTTATGCCATTGCACTCGTCGAGCGATTTCCGACCGCTCTGAGCCAACCTTCGCGCGCCTCCGTTACTCTTTGGGAGGCGACCGCCCCAGTCAAACTCCCCGCCATGCAGGGTCCCGGCTCCCGGTTCAGGGAGCGCGGTTAGATGCCAGAGATCCCAAGGGTGGTATTTCAAGGATGGCTCCGCGCAAGCTGGCGCCTGCGGTTCATAGCCTCCCACCTATCCTACACATGGGAACCCTGGCACCACTGCAAAGCTGGAGTAAAGGTGCACGGGGTCTTTCCGTCTGACCGCGGGTACTCCGCATCTTCACGGAGAATTCAATTTCGCTGAGTTGGTGTTGGAGACAGCGGGGAAGTCGTTACGCCATTCGTGCAGGTCGGAACTTACCCGACAAGGAATTTCGCTACCTTAGGACCGTTATAGTTACGGCCGCCGTTTACCGGGGCTTCAGTTCGGAGCTTGCACCCCTCCCTTTAACCTTCCGGCACCGGGCAGGCGTCAGACCCTATACGTCGTCATGCCAGACTTCGCAGAGCCCTGTGTTTTTAGTAAACAGTCGCCACCCCCTGGTCTGTGCCCCCCGCCCCCGCTTGCGCGGGAACGGGGCCCTCTTCTCCCGAAGTTACGAGGGTAATTTGCCGAGTTCCTTCAACACCATTCTCTCAAGCGCCTGGGTATGCTCTACCTGTCCACCTGTGTCGGTTTCGGGTACGGTCTGTATGGCAGGGCTGTTTCCAGGAACCCCTCCAGCGCACGGCCAATCCGATAAGGCCGTACGCACTTCGGGATTCGTCACCTCTGCCAGGCCCTGGAATATTAACCAGGTTCCCATCGACTACGCCTTTCGGCCTCGCCTTAGGGGCCGGCTCACCCTGCGCGGATTAACCGTGCGCAGGAACCCTTGGACTTCCGGCGAGAGTGTTTCTCACACTCTTTGTCGCTACTCATGTCAGCATTCTCACTTCCGATACCTCCAGATGGCCTCGCGGACATCCTTCGCAGGCTTACGGAACGCTCCGCTACCGCGCTGGGATCGAAGATCCCGGCACCCGCAGCTTCGGTGGGTGGCTTGAGCCCCGGTACATTTTCGGCGCAGGCCGGCTTGTCTAGACCAGTGAGCTATTACGCTTTCTTTAAAGGATGGCT
>NZ_CP067420.1:877500-992500 GCF_016653635.2 Skermanella sp. TT6 | reverse complement strand
TCTGGGCATTCAAGGAGGGCGACCGGCTGACCCTGCCCGCCGCCGCCCTCCAGGTGCATGCGGCGGCGGTGCATCCAGCCTGGCTCGGCCGCCTGCGCGAAGCGGACGTTCCCGGACTGGAGACCCTGCCGCCGGACAACGATCTCCTGAACGAGCCGGGCGCGGTCCAGCGCGCCTCGCAGGCGGTGCGGCGCGCCTTCCTCCAGGCCCCCGGGCTGGCGGCGCGCCTGCCGCCGCCAGCGGGCCGGCTCGGCGACCGCGAGCGCCGGCTGATGGAGGCCATCGACCGGCTGCACCAGGGACCGCAGCATTATTACCTGAACTTCTATGGTCCGCCGGGAACGGTGACCACCATCCCCTTCGCCGACCTGATCGAGGACCGCGACGTGCCGGACCTTATGGGCCGGACGGTCTTCATCGGCGTCGCCGAACGCACGCCGACCAACCTGGACACCTTCTATACGGTGTTCTCCACCAGCGACGGCATCGACATCAGCGGGGTGGAGATCGCGGCGACGGCTTTCGGCAACCTGCTGGAGGACACAACCCTGAAAAGCCCGGGCCGGCCGGCGGAGCTCGGGCTGGTGGTCGGGTTCGGCGTCGCGATCGGCCTGCTGGCCTATCTCCTGCCGGCCATGCTGGCCGTCGTGGCGACGGTGCTCCTGGCGGCCTGCTGGATCGCGGCCTCGGCGATCCTGTTCGGCCAGTCGCAGCTCTGGCTGCCGGTGGCGGTCCCGATGCTGGTCCAGGTCCCGGTGGCGCTGTTCGGCGGACTGCTGTGGCAATATCTCTCCGCCAACCGGGAACGCCGCAACGTGGCCCAGGCGATCCGCTACTACCTGCCGGAACGCGTCGCCGCCGACCTGGCGCACAGGCCGATCAATCCGGGCGGCGCGCGCGACCTTTTCTACGGAGCCTGCGTCGCCTCCGACGCCGAGCGCTTCACGACCCTCGCGGAAACCATGACTCCGCGCGACCTGGCGACCTTGCTGGATTCCTACTTCGCCGCCGTGTTCGAGCCGATCCAGGCCGGCGGCGGCACGGTCACCGACGTGGTCGGCGACGGCGTCATGAGCGTGTGGACGGCGGCCAATCCGGAACGCGAGCCGCGGCTGCGCGCCGCCCTGGCGGCGCTCGACCTGGCGCGTGCCGTCGAACGGTTCAACCGCCAGAATCCCGGCCGAACCATGCCCACCCGGGTCGGCCTGCACGCCGGCTGGATCATGGTCGGCAATGTCGGCGGCAAGGGCCATTTCGCCTGGAGCGTCGTAGGCGACATTCCCAACACCGCGTCCCGCATCGAAGGGCTGAACAAGCATCTGGGAACCAGGCTGCTGGCGTCGGATTCCGTCGTCGGCGACCTCGGCGGCGAGATCCTGACCCGCCGCGTCGGCCGCTTCCGGCTGATGGGAAAGACGGGAGCGCTCGACATCCACGAACTGGTCGCGCGCCGCGAGGAGGCGACGCCCGCCCAGCTCAGGCTGGTCTCCTCCTTCGGCGACGCCCTGGAAGCCTGCGAGTCCGGCCGCCTGCCGGAGGCTGTTGGCCTTTTCCGCCAAGTGCTCGAAGAATTCCCCGACGACGGGCCGGCACGTTTCCACCTGAACAGGTGCATGAACCTGTCTGTCGAAAAGTCGGCGGAGGATGATGCCGCGATAGTCCGCCTGGAAGTCAAATGACAGATTCGATATATGACTGGAGCAATTTTAGCTTGAATGTACTATATCGCATGATTTAAATGAAGCCGGCTACAGGGCAAGACGCGATATCGAAGGTTGCGAGTGCACATCATCAGTTGTTGTGGAAAATCGGCACCGGGTGATCTCACTTACCGCGATCGACCATTCGGGTCAATGGAACCCGCTATTTCATAGGCTCGAATTCGATGATAACCACCAAGCTCTCCAAGTCCTCGGTACTGGCATTGCTCGCCGCCGGCATGGCGGCGGCGCCGGCCGCGGCGCAGTCCCTCGAGACGGCCTGCCCGGCGCCCGTCGGGCGCATCGCGTCTGTCGAGGGCGGCGTCGAGCGCAGGATCGCGGACGGTTCATGGCGTGCCGCCCGGACCGAGGAGCCGCTATGCGCCGGCGACATGGTGCGCACCGGCAAATACAGCCGGGCCGCGATCGCGCTGGCCAACGACTCGGTGCTGCGCCTGGACCAGGAGACGACGCTGCAGGTCGGGGCCGTGCCGGCGGAGGAGCCGTCGGTGCTGGACTTGGTCAAGGGCATCATCCAGGTGTTCAGCCACCGACCGCGGAGCCTCAGCATCGACACGCCCTTCGTGAACGCGTCGGTCGAGGGCACCGAGTTCCTGGTGCTCGCCGAAGCGGACCGGGCGGCTGTCACGGTGTTCGACGGCAAGGTCCGGGCCAGCAACGCCCAGGGCGCCGTCCTCCTGGCCGCCGCGGGAACGGCGGAGGCGCGGGCCGGCGCTGCGCCGGTCCAGGGCGTCGCCGTCCGCCCGCGCGACGCGGCGCATTGGACGCTGCACTACCAGCCGATCGTGACCGAAGTCAGCGCCGCTCCGGCCGCCGGCCCCGGGGACCTGCCGCCCGCCATCGCCGACGCGCTGGAACTCCGCCGTCGCGGCGACATCGCCGGCGCCATCGCCAAGCTCGACGCCGACGCCGCGGGAGGACCGGTCCCGGACCGCGTCGCCCTGTTCCGCCAGTCGCTGCTGCTCGAGGTCGGCCGGGTCGAGGAAGCCCGCGCCGGGGTCGAGGCCATGCTGTCGCGGGCTCCCGGCAACGCCGACGCGCTGGCATTGCGCAGCGTCATCCGGGTCGCCCAGAACGAGACGGAACCGGCGCTGGCCGACGGCCGCCGGGCGGTCGAACTGGCTCCCCGCTCCGCCCCGGCCCGGATCGCCCTGTCCTATGCGCAGCAGGCCGCCCTCGACCTGGAGGCGGCGCGCGCCACAATGGAGGAAGCGGTCGCGGCGCATCCGGGCGACGCCCTTGCCCGCGCGCGGCTGGCCGAGATCCTGATGATCCAGGGCTACCGGAGCGAGGCGGAACGGTCCGCGCGCGCCGCGGCGGAGTTGGCGCCGAACCTGGGCCGGGCGCAGACCGTGCTGGGCTTCGCGGCGCTGGTCCGCCAGGATCCGGGCGAGGCGCAGGCGGCGTTCGAACGCGCGGTCCGGCTGGAGCCGGCCGACCCGCAGCCGCGCCTGGGGCTGGGCCTGGCCCTGATCCGGCAGGGCCGCCTGGAGGCGGGACGCAACGAGATCGAGGTCGCCGCCGGCCTGGACACCGGGAACGCCCTGGTCCGCAGCTATCTCGGCCGCGGCTACGACGAGGAGCGGCGCGACGACCGGGCGGCCGGACAGTACGAGATCGCCAAGCAACTCGACCCGAACGATCCGACGCCCTTCCTCTTCGAAGGGCTGCGGCTCCGGGCGGCCAACCAGCCGGTCGGGGCGCTGGCGGAGATCCAGCGGTCCATCGAGCTGAACGACAACCGGGCGCCGTTCCGTTCCCGCCTGCTGCTGAACGAGGATCTGGCGGCCCGCGGCGCCGGGTTGGGCCGGATCTTCAGGGACCTGGGTTTCGAGCGCCTCGGCCTGCCGGTGGGATCGGCGTCGCTCGCCGCCGATCCCGGCAGCGCGTCGGTCGAACGCTTCCTGTCCGACCTTTACGGTCAGCAGGAGCGCCATGAGATCGCCCGGTCCAGCGCCCTGCTCCGGTCGCAGCTCCTCCAGCCGATCACCATCGACCCGGTGCAGCCCAGCCTGAGCACGACGGACCTGGAAATCCTGCCCGGCGCCCTTCCGTCGGAAGCCGGCTTCAACGAGTACGGCGCGCTGTTCGAGCGCGACCAGATCCGCCTGAACGCCGCCGGCATCGTCGGGAACCTGGACACCCGGGCGGACGAGCTGACGCTGTCGGGCATCGTCGGGCGGGCGGCCTTCAGCGCCGGCCAGTTCCATTACCAGAGCGACGGCTACCGCGAGAACAACGACGTCGAGTACGACATCTACACGCTGTTCGGCCAAGCGGCGCTGACCGACACCCTGAGCCTCCAGGCGGAGCTGAGGTCCCGCCGCAGCGAACAGGGCGACCTGGCGCAGAATTTCGATCCGGACGACTTCTCGCGCGACAGCCGTACCGATATCGACCAGGACACGGCCCGGGTCGGCCTGCGCTACTCGCCGACGCCGCGCGTGGACCTGCTGGCCTCGGTGATCGTCAGCGACCGGGAGTCCAGCCAGATCCAGGCCGAGGACGAATTCACCTTCACCGACGATATCAAGCAGACCGGTTCCGACACGCAGGTCCAGGGCATCTACCGGGGCGACCTGTTCAACGTGACGGCGGGCGGCGGTTTCGCCAGCATCCGCCAGCGGAACGTCGCGACCATCGAGATCCCGGCGCTGGGCGAGAGCTTCCCGACCACCGAGCGGTTCACGAACCGGCAGACCAACGCCTACGGCTACGTCAACCTGACCCCCTTGCGCGACGTGATCGTGACGCTGGGACTCAGCGGCGACAAGTTCGAGAACGGCGTGTTCGATTTCAGCGAGCTCAATCCCAAGGCCGGCGTCCAGTGGGACGTCACCGACCGGGTTCGGCTGCGCGCCGCGGCGTTCCGGACCTTCAAGCGTCTCCTGATCGTCGACCAGACCCTGGAGCCGACCCAGATCGCCGGCTTCAACCAGTTCACCGACGAATTCAACCAGACCAGCGCCTGGGTCAAGGGCGTCGGTCTCGACGCCACGCTGGCCCGCGGCGGCTTCGGCTCCCTGTTCGGCGGCGTCGAGTATGTCCGCAGGGATCTCGACGTGCCGCTGGTCGAGCAACGGGACCCGCCGGAGTATCGGACCGATGAGCGCGCCGAGGACGAAGCGCGGGCCTATCTGTACTGGGCCGCCGCGCGCGACTGGGCCGTCTCGGCGGAAGCCAAGTGGGAAGAGATCGACAACAGCAACCAGCAGATCGACGTCGCGCAGCTGCGCACCCTGACGGTGCCGGTCCAGGTCCGCTATTTCGCCGAAAACGGGCTGTTCGCCCGCGTCGGCGCGAACTTCGTGAGCCAGCAGGTCGAGGAGCGCCTGCCGCAATCCTTCGACCAGACGCGCGAGAACTTCGTCACGGTCGATGCGGCGCTGGGCTTCCGGCTTCCCAACCGCCGGGGATCGATCAGCCTTGAAGTCAGGAACATTTTAGACGAAGAATTCCTGTACCAGGATCTCGACTCGGTTACCAACTCGCTGACACGTCCGCGCTTCATCCCGGCTCGCACGGTGCTGGGGCGCATCTCCCTTACCTTCTGAACCCTCAAGATCCTCTCATTCAAGGAGCGACAGCCATGCCTTGTTCACGCCTGAGGATTGCCGCGGCAGGATTTTGCGCCGCCCTGTTCATGATGGCCGTTCCCGCCGGTGCCCAGACCGCGGCGCCCGAGGCCGACCTGCCGACGGCTCCGCTCGATCAGGCCACGGTCGATACGCTGCGGAAGGCGGGCGTTGCGGATCCGACGCTGGCGCTGATCCTGAACAGCAAAGGCGAACTGGTCGGGGCACTGGTGGAAGAGCATCCGAACTCGCCGTCCAAGGGCAGGCCCGCGAAGGTGCCGCCGGGCAGCCTGCCGAAGGAGCTGAAGGGGCTGCGGGGGTTCAACGGCCTGTCGATCCTGGCCTACGAAGGCTCCAACTGCTACGTGATCAAGCGCGCCGACGGCTCGCTCTACCTCATGCCTCCGGGCTGCACCCCGTAAGCCTGCCTCAGGAAAGCCCGGCCGAGAAGCAGCCGATCGGGAAGAGCGATCCGCCCACATGGACGGCGCCTTCCCGGTACAGTCCGAGCGCCCGGGCGCGGTCGGGCACGTCGATGATCCAGACCCCGTCGGCGCCCGCGATCACGCGGCCGTCGACGGAGGCCGCCGCGGCGAGCACCGTTCCGGGAGCGGTGCCGGGCGGGAAGAGCGCCGTCACCGTGGATATGCCGGCCGGCGGCAGCAGCGCCACCGGTCCGGCGACCATGACGGCCACGGCCAGCACGGACGCGGCCAGGGCTCCCCTGCCTCCCCCGCCGTTACGTGAGCTCCGGAGGATCAGCCACCCGGCCGCGGTCACCGCGATTCCGAACGCGAAGGCGACCATGTCCCAGAACAGCGGATCGTCGCTGTCCATGCGGATATGGTGCAATCCCAGGATCCAGTGGTTCAGGACGGCGTCCACGATGTGCCAGACGCCGAAGCCGACCAGGAACGTGCCGAACAGCAGCCTGTCCGCCCCATCCCCGCCGAACTCCCGGCGCGTCCGCCAGAGCATCCAGAGCCCCACCCCGGCGACCGCGTACATGACGAGATGGAACAGGCCGTCGGCGAGGACCTGGACCCGGATGTCCGCCAGCGACGGACTGTCCAGCCCGCTCAGCAGGTGATGCCACTGCAGGATCTGGTGCAGCAGG
Source organism: Skermanella sp. TT6 (assembly GCF_016653635.2). Taxonomy (NCBI): domain Bacteria; kingdom Pseudomonadati; phylum Pseudomonadota; class Alphaproteobacteria; order Rhodospirillales; family Azospirillaceae; genus Skermanella; species Skermanella cutis. The sequence continues at coordinate 986,087 of NZ_CP067420.1, read as the reverse complement.
ATGCCGTCGAAGAAACCGCCGAAGGCGAAGCCCAGCAGATACCCGGCCCAGCGGAACGTCGGGCTGTAGGGGGCGGGGGACGGGTGCGTGTCGGACATGGCCATGATGGGTGGAAAGGTCCGGTGAAGCGGGTGTTCGGACAGGCAACACCCCCGCCCGGCGTCGGTTCCCCCCGGCCGGCAATCGATGCCGCCGGTCCGCGGCCTCCCGGCAGGATTTGCCGTGACGGGTAGCAGGAACATCCATGCCGGGACCCGCTTGCGAATCGCGCTCGCATGACTTACACTTGATCCGTGCATCGAAAACTGAGGCACGCTACTTGCATGACTCCGACGCAGAACGCATAGGATGGAGAGTGGGCGATGTCTACGACCTCGGCAACCGCGACCAGCATGCCTTCCGGATATCTTTCGAATCTGCGGCTCGCTGCGGACGACCGCAAGCGGATCTGGGATTCCCTGACGCCGGAACGGCAGGCGGAAGCCGCCGCGAAGTTCTCGGAGAGCGGCACCGCAGTGAAGGAACAGAAGTTCTCGTCCCTGGGCGAGGCTCTCGCCTATGACTACAGCAGCGGCAAGCTCAACGGCGACATCTCCATCAGCGCCACCAACCTGAAGAGCGACAATGCCGCCAAGTTCGGTTCGCTGGTCAATTTCAACACCATGGACTCCGCCGTCTTCCTGGAACTGAAGCAGGGTCCCTACCCGACCGCCGAGGACCCCACCTGGATCACCGATCCCACGACGAAGCAGAAGTACCTGGACGCATTCCAGTCCCGGGCATACGACGCCTACAAGGCTGCGGCGGACAAATTCGGCGGCTTCAATTCCCAGACCATGCTGGGCTACGACGTCAATGCCGACGGTTTCATCAACAACGAGTCCGAGCTTTTCGGCTTCGGGACGCGCGGCCTGAAGATGTCGGATTTCTTCGACATCACCTCGGCGGACGGCGGCGCGACCAACACCTATACATTGCGTAACTTCACCGCCGCCGACAGTTCGACGACGATGGCCGACAATATCGCGATCGATCCCAAGCGCTTCATGGCGCTGACCAGCGAAGGCAAGTCGGCATCGGTGATCGGTACGTCCTATGACAACGGGACTCCGGGCATGACGACCACCGTCAGCCTGAACCTGCTCTCGGGCAGCATCTCGACCGGCACGACCGCCGCGATCAGCATCAACGTGACCACCTGATCAGGGACATCCCCGCCGGCGAACCCCGCCGGCGGGGAGTTTTCGGCGGGATCAGATGCTCTGTTCCTTCGGCTTGTTGCCTATCCGGCAGCGGACCCGGGTCATGCGGTAGTTCGGATGCTCGTCCACCCACCGGGCGCCCTCCGTCTGTCCCGCGATCGGGCAGTTGGACATGGTGAGATACTGGTCGTCGGGGATCAGGGGAGTGACCGTCCGGCACTGGGTCGGATCGGCGATCAGGCAAAACACCATCGAGAGCGTGACGAGCATCGGATACCTCGCGTTATGCTGCATTGCAGCAAACACGATAAGCGGGTCCGTGTTCGTCCGGATTGTGACAAAACGACGCCTTTGCTGCGGCGCAGCATCAGTTCCTTCAGAGGAACGGCGACAGCCGCTTGGGGATCCGCATCGGGAACTCGCCCTTGCGGATCAGCCGGATCGCCTCGACGCATTCGACCAGCTCGTTCACGGTCGCGGGACCGGCGAGATACCCGAAGGCGACGTCGCGGTTGCGCCGCGCGATCTCCTTGTCGCCCGCGGTGAAAAGGGACTTGATGTTCCAGTTACGGGCGATCGTCCGGGCGACGACGACGCCGAGCCCGCGCCCAGCCGGGAGGTCGATGTTGATCAACGCCAGATCGGGGCGGAACTGTTCCGCCAGCGTGATGGCGTCGTCCACTTCGGTGACGGGTCCGATCGGGTCGTATCCAGCCCCGCGCAGGGCCTCGGCGACGGCTTCGGCCAGGATCAGGTCGCTTTCCAGCAGCAATATTCTCATGGGTCGGTGATCGGGCTCCGGGGATGGCTTGTCAACCCCAACCCGCCAACCGGCGACAGATCACGAACCTGCGATTCATGGACAGTTAACCTTAATGCGCGATAACCGGCAGGCAGTCTTCAGGACAACATCCTTCGCAAAGCCCTCAGCCATGTTCGATATCAGCCCGACGATCGCCGCCGCCGTGTTCCTGTCCGCGTTCGCGCTGGATTTCCTCTACGCCCGCTACACCTACTACATCGTCTCGATGCAAGCGGAGATGGCCGCGATGCTGGCCTTCGTCTGGCACATGCTGAGCGCGGCCGTTGTCGTCCAGTACGCCGAGAACTCGATCTACATCCTGTTCATGTGCGCCGGCGGCTGCCTGGGGACCTACCTGACCGTCTGGCTGCGGCGCCGGTCGGCGGCGGCGCAGTCGGCCGGTCCCGGCGCCGGCGTCATGCAGAGCTGACCGCCTCGATCGCTGCGGCGTCGATCAGGAATCGCTCCGCATGCCCGGTCCGGCCGGCCCTGCCCGCCTCGTCGGCGGCGAAGGAGGTGAGTGCCGGGCCGACCCTCTCCGCTCCGCCGAACTGGAAGGGCAACTGGGTGGCGTAGCGGCAGGCCCCGGCGATCTTGGCCGGCAGGTGGTCGCCGACCGGAACCGCCAGGGGCAGCAGTCCGCCGGGCAATCCGGGCGGCGGCGCCTCCTCCGGCGCGCGGATCACATAGGGAAGATCCCTGTACCAGGCGACGGGCCTTCCCAGCTCGACCAGCGCCCGGACGGTCTGCCGGTGGTCCACATGGTTGCCGATCGCCTGACAGCCGAACATCAGGTCCGGGGCGACGCGGCCGGCAAGGGCGCCGATCCGGCCCGCCGCCTCCCGCCAGACCTCGTCCCCCGCCCGGATGCCGGAGAAGAGCTCGACGGCCGAGCCGTAGCCCCGGTGCGGCGCCTCGGGCAGATCGAGCCAGTGGACCTCGTCCACTCCCAGCGTTCGCGCGAACGCGGCGTCCTCCTCCCGCCGGACCGCCATGTAGTCCACCTCGGGCGGCAGCCCCTTGTCGGTCTGGCAGGCGAGCGCGAAGCCGGTGGGATCCGGAACCGACCGGGTGAAGACGGTTGCCAGCACCGTCCGCCAGCCCGCCGCCTTCAGCACGGCCAAGGTCCCGGCGCAGGAGAAGGCGACATCGTCGAGATGGGGGGAGATGAACAGCGCTGCGCGTGACGGCACGTCGGTCGCTTCCTCTGGTCTGGACAGGTCTAGAGCAGGTGCGGAGCCGCCCGGAACCGGCAGGTCGGGTCGGCGGTCTGCCGCGTCACCGCGGCCGGGTCGTAGATGGCGGTCCAGGCGGTGTCGGGCTCCGTTCCCTCGAGCCCGGCGTAGATCTCCTGGATGCGGCGGCCGATCGCGTGCCAGGAATAGAGGCTGCGAACCTCCTCCAGCGCCTGGTGGGCCAGCCGCCGGCGCAGGGCCCCGTCGTCGAGCATCCTGCCGATGGCGGACGCCAGACCGTCCACGTCGCGCGGTTCCACCAGCAGGGCGTTCGAGCCGTCGGTCAGGCAATCGACCACGCCGACGGCGTTGGTCGAGACGATCGGCAGGCCGCTCGCCATGGCCTCCAGGATGGTGTTGGAGAAGCCTTCGGAATATGTCGGCGAGACGAAGACGTCGCCCCGGCGATAAAGCCCGGCTGCGGCGAAATAGTCGGCATGGCCGGTCAGGGTCACCGCCCCCGCGAATTCCGCGTCTGATGCCCGCTCCCGCACCGCCTCCAGGTCCGGGCCGATGCCGGAGACGACCAGCCGCAGCGCGGGCTTGGCCCGGCGCAGCAGCGCGAAGGCGTCGAGCAGCTCCATCACGCCTTTCCGGCGATCGACGCGGCCGTGGTAGAGCAGCACCGGTGCGTCCTGCAACTCGCCGATGTCGCGGTCGGCGCGGGGATGGAAGCGTTCCGTGTCGGTGGCGCCGGGCACGATGACGAAGCGGTCCAGGTCGGTGCCGTGGTGGTCGCGGACCTCCTCGGCGAAGCTCCGGCTGCCGATGATCAGCGCGCCGGCATGGTTCAGCACCGCCAGCATGGCCTGCTTGTGGGTGGCGCAGCAGGTGCCGACCCAGTGGCCGTCTCCCCCCTGGATCGAGACGACGTTGGGGATGCCCAGCCGCCGGCTGACCTCCAGCGCCGCCAGGCCGCAGGGATAGCCGTACTGGGCATGGACCAGGTCGAACGGCTTGGCGGCATGCTCGGCCAGGGCGGCGGCGACCATGGCTTCCAGGTCCGCCTCGAAATCGGCCGGCCGGCCCTGGCCGACCTCCTGCTCGCCCAGGGACTCCAGCCCGATCACCCTGACTCCGGGCACCTCGGGCGGCGGACCGCCGCCATAGACGGCCGAGCCCGCCGGGTCGTCGCGGTACTGGGAGATCATCACGACGTCGTGGCCGCCGGCCACCAGTTCGCGCAGCAGGTTGGCGGCATAGACGCTCATGCCCGAGATCGCGGGGAAGAAGCGCCGGCTGATGAAGCAGATCCGCATGGCTCAGGCGCTCCTCTTATGGGGCAGGTCGAGGGGCTGGCCGGGCGCGGCCGGAAGCCGCGATTTCAGCCATGCGAGGCTTTCGGGAACGGCGAGGTGGGCGCGGTGGCTCTCCCGCGACAGCTCCACGCACACCAGGCGGTCGAACCCGATCGCGTCCAGGGCCGCCAGCACCGCCGGGATGTCCATGTCGCCCTGGCCGAAGGGAAGATGCTCGTGGACGCCCCGGCGCATGTCCTCGATCGCGACGGTGCCGAGGTCGCCGGCGAACTCGGCCACGGCGGCGGCGGGATCGCGCTCCCCCGTGACCAGCAGGTGGCCCATGTCGAGCGCGAGGCGCAGCGGCGCCGAGGTGCGCGCCGCCAGGTCGGCCTTGAGCCTCCCATAGTCGTCCACGGTCTCGACCAGCATGCCGGGTTCCGGCTCCAGCGCGGCGGTGACGCCGTCGGCGGCGGCGGCCTCGGCGACCTGGGCGACGCCCTCGACCAGCCAGCCCCGGGCGATCGCGGGATCGACGCCCGGCTGCGGCACGCCGGCCCAGAAGGAGACGGCCTCGGCCTGGCAGATCGCCGCGATGCGGACGCAGCGGGACAGGAAATCGACGCGCCGGGCGCGGCCTTCCGGAGACGGGTTCAGCAGCGTCGGCTCGTGCTTGACACGCGGGTCGAGCAGGTAGCGCGCCCCCGTCTCGATCACGAGGCCGAGACCCAGGCCGCGCAGCCGCGAGGCAAGCGCTTCCGCCCTGCCCTCCAGGTCGGGGGCGAAGGGGTCGAAATGATGGTGGTCCAGGGTCAGCGCCACCCCGTCATAGCCGCTGTCGGCGATCAGGGAGAGCGCGTCGTCCAGCCGGTGGTTGGCGGCGCCGTTGGTGTTGTAGGCGAAACGCAGGGGCATTTCCGGGCCTCTCGGCTTTGTTCTTTTCAGGTTTTCGCGGCTTCGAGCATGAATCGGACGGCGTGGCTTTCCGGCTCGCGGTAGAGCGGGTAGAGCCGGCCGACGATCCGGTCGACGCCTTCGGTGTCCAGCCAGCCCGGGCCGCCCAGCCGCTCGACCGCCTCGCGGGGAAGCGGCACGGCGGCGGCACCCTCCGGCGGGGTCCCGACGCCGGCGAGCGGGCTGCCCCGCTCCATCAGGCGGCAAATACCGCGCTCGCCGATGCGGTGGTAGCTCATGGTCTCGCATTCCAGGCCAGGCACGATCGCCTTGACGGCGGAGATCGCGCCGTCGGGCGGCGACAGGTCCAGGTAGAGGATGTCGAACCCCGCCTCCGCCAGGAGGGAGGAGATCCGCTCCAGACGGGCGGCCGGGGTGTCGGCGGGCGAGGACGGCAGGTCGGCGAAGCTCTCCACCGTCCGCCGGGACAGCACGGTGTCCGCCAGCAGTCCGCGCAGTTCGCCGGCCGGCAGGCCGCACCAGGCTGCCATGGCCTCGACCGCGCGCGGCTCCTCGGCGCTTGCCACGTGGCGGGCGCGGTAGCGGTCCAGGTAACCCGCGGGAGCGATCCGCTCGACGAGGTCCAGCGGCCCGTGGGACATGGCCTTGCGCGACCGGCTGGAGCAGAACTCCAGCAGGGCCTTGTTCAGCGCCCGCTCGCGGTCCAGGTCGCAGGCCTCGCCGCAGGCGGTCTGCATGATCGGCACGGTCGAGCGGCCGTCGCGGTCCGAGCCGACGACATAGAGGTTGACCAGCCCGAAATCGGTCGCGGCCAGCTTGGCGATCACGTCGATGCCCAGCCGGTCCAGGTGCGCCAGAAGCCGCAGCGTGTCGGGATCGCGCACGCCGGACAGGTCGAGCACGCGGCCCTGGTCCATGGCGCGGAAGCCGGTGCAGTTGCCGTCGCGCTGGAGCAGTTCCAGGAGGCCGTGGACCAGCGCCCGCTCGAAGCAGTCGCCGGCCCCGAGGCCGTTGGTGATCGGCGTCGCCAGCGGCTCGATGCCGTCCAGCTGCGACCGGTAGCAGGCCGCGAACTCGTAGGGGACCAGCACCGGCTCGCCCGAGGGGAAGCGCCGCGCCGCCACCCAGGTCAGCGGCTTGTCAGGGGCATAGTCGGAACCGGCGGGCAGGCACAGGGTCAGCGGGTCGCAGACGCCGCGTTCCCCGCGGGCCGCCACGAGGTCGTCGTAGCTGCCGCGCACCCGCTCGGCCTGTCGCAGCACCGTGTCGGCCTGGACGTTCTCGGCCAGTTCGCCCAGCACGCCGACCAGCGCCTGGTCGAAGCTGGCGCCATAGCCGAAGCTGTCGAACTGGGAGCCGTCGCGCTGGCGGTGGCAGGCGAACACGACCGGCACGCCGATGCGGTCCAGCCCGTCCACCCGGAAATGCTCCAGCTCGCCCGGCGGCAGGTTCTCGGTATAGGCCTTGATGACGGGTTGCAGGCTCATGCGAGGCTCTCCAGCGGAAACGGGCGGGTGCTCGGCGCGCCCGCCAGCAGGCGGTCGAACAGACCCAGCGCGTGGGCTCGGGTGACCCCGGCGGCGTGCTCGAACGGGGTGAAGACATGGTCGAAGTCCAGCTCCGCGAAGACGGCGCGGTAGCGGCGCACTTCGTCATGGCTCAGCGGGATCTGGTAGTGGAAGCCCTTGTGGCAGCTCAGCGCCACGGGCCGGCCCCCGCCGTCCAGGTCCACCTTCAGGCAGTCGCCGCAGAACAGCGCCCGGCCGGGGGCGTCGTGCATCACGGCATGGCCCTCGTAGTGCCCCTGGGTCGCGATCATGGTCAGGCCGGGGGCCAGCGCGTGGATATCGTCGGCCGGCCAGGACACCCGGAACGCCTTGGTGTAGCGCAGCCCGTCGCGGTGGATCACCACGGTCGGGTCGAACCGCTCGGCCAGCTGCCACAGCGCGCCGAACCCGTGGGGATGGGAGCCGGCCAGGATGTCGATCCCGCCCAGCCGCTCGATCTCGTCCAGCGCCTCCGGCGTGTAGAACGGCGCGCCCTCGAAGGCGATGTTGCCTTCCTCGCGGAGCAGAAGCCATCCGGTCGAGCCCAGCCCGAAGGCCGGCTCGCAGGAGAAGCCGACGATGCCGGGCATCGCCTCGGCCCAGCGGGTGACGACCCTGCCGGACAGGTCCTCGACCGTGCGGAAGTCCCAGCCGTCGGGCGGCAGGGCGTTCCGCACGTCCATGCAGACCGGGCAGCCGATCGGGTCCTGCCCGGCGAACCAGGGTTGCCAGAACCCGCAGTGGGAGCAGGCATACTGGGTCAGCGGCATGATCGCTCCATCAGGGTGAACAGGCGCAGGTCGCGCTCGGAGGGATAGGGAAAGGGCCGGCCGGCCAAGACGGCGTCGCCGAAAGCCTCGATCTGGTTCAGGAAGGGACTGCGCTCGGCGCCGGGGACCGGCACTTCGGAACGCGCGCCGGTCCTGGCGTCGATCAGGGCAAGGGTGCCGCCGGGCGTCTGGCCCATGGTGTCGGTCGCGACCGCCATCGCCCGCGTCCCGACCAGCTCCAGCGTCCGCCGGGGATAGGCGTCGGGGCAGTTGTAGGCGACCTGGATGGTGCCCAGCGTCCCGTCCTGGAACAGGCCGGTCAGCACGGCGCCGTCGTCCACGGGATAGTCGTGGACCCGCCGCTGGACCAGCGCCCGGAGCTCCGCCCAGGAACCGCCGAGCAGCACCTCCAGCAGGTCGATGCCGTGGGGCGCCAGGTCCCACAGGGCGCCGCCGCCCGCCCGCCGCGGGTCCGCCCGCCAGTTGTCGGCGCGCCGGTCGCCGGATCTCCGGTCCGTGGGGCTCCAGTCCGGCGGCAGCCAGCAGGCGTAGAAGATGCGGGCCTGGGTGACCGTGCCCAGCGCCCCTTCCGCCACCAGCTCGCGGAGGCGGACATGCGCGGCGTGGAAGCGCTGGTCGTAGGCGATGCCCAGGGTCACGCCCGCCTCCCGGCAGGCGGCGACCATGATCTCCGCGTCTGCCGAATGGGTCGCCATCGGCTTCTCGCACAGGATATGCTTGCCAGCGGCGGCGCAGGCCGCGACCACCGGCATGTGCTGGTCGTTGGGCGTCGCGACATAGACGGCCTGGACATCGGGGTCGGACAGCACCGCCGCCAAGTCGGAAGTCCCCAGGCTGCCGAGCCCCGACGGGTCGCGGTCGCACAGCGCGACGACATGGCCGTTCCGCGCCGCTTGGATCGCCGGGATGACGTAGTCGCGGGCCACCCAGCCGCAGCCGACCACGGCCCAGCCCAACCGCCGGCCCGCCATCACCAACGCTCCGGCAGGTCGAGCAGGATGCGGCGCCGGGCCAGGTCCGCGATCCGGGGATCGCTTCCGGCGACGCCTTCCGGCAGGTCTTCGGGCGGCATCTCGGCCTCCAGATATGTGGCGGCGGCATACTCGCGGGCGAAGGCGGGCGTGGGCCAGGCCGGCCGCAGCCGGTTCCCGTCGCGCTCCAGCAGCGGATTGAGCCGGAGCCTGGCGCCCGGATGCGGCGAACGGAGGTCCACCGGCCGCGGATGCACCGGGCCGGCGCTCCAGGCGAGCGAGACCGCCTCGACCGTCGCCAGTTCCTCCGCCGTGCGGGCCGGCGCCGGGCTTCGTGCCAGTTCGGCGTCGTCGTACAGCAGGCAGCCGGGGAACAGGGCCTCGTACTCCTCCGGCGTGCGCGGCCGGCCGGCGATGCCGTGCTCGAACCGGACATTGTGTGCGTGCCCGATCAGCACCGATCCCGAAGGCCCGGCGGCCCGCATCAGGTGGCCGGCGATCCGCTCCTGCTCCGGCATGAAATAGAAGGCGTCGTGGCACAGGATCGAGGTCCCTTCCGGCAGTTCCAGCGGGATGCCGGACGTGACGTCGGCGCAGACCAGCGGGGCGTCGGGAAGGAGGAAAGCCTTGGCCAGCCACAGCTTGGCGAACACCACGTCGATTCCCGCCACGGCCGTCCCGCGCCGGTCCAGGTCGCGCAGGATCTGGCCGATGCCGCAGGCGATCTCCAGCACCAGCGGCGGGTCGGTCCAGCGCGTCTCCAGCAATCCCAGGGCGGACAGGAAGGTCGGTGCCGACCAGCGGTGGGCGAAGTAGTGCGCCACCGGCCCGAAATTGAGCGCCGCCATGGCCTCGCGCAGGGTCATGCGCCCGATCGCGTCGGCGATCCGGCCGGCCTCCTCCATCGACGGAGGCGGGATACGGGCCCAGTCGTCCTGGTCCCGCAGCAGCAGGGCCAGCGCGGCCCGCCCGTCGCCGCGGTCGATCGCCGCCAGCGCCGCGTCGCGCAGACCCTCGCGGCCGGTGCGCAGGAACGGGATGCCGGCCACCACGGGCCAGCGTTCCGTTCCGTCGGTGAGATGGCCGTCGGTGAGGGAACCCGGGCCGTCGGGGCGCAGCGGCCGGCCGGTCGTCGGGCTCAGCAGTCGGGGAGTTTCCGTCACCGCATCAGCCCGACGCCGCGCAGCATGCCGGTCTGGAAGTCCTGGAGCGGACCGGCATGGACCAGTTCCATCTCCTCGACCGCATGGCGCAGCTCGAAGCCGGCGGCCCGCGCGTAATGGTCCATCTGCAGGATGCGGTCGATCACGTCGGCCGTGTGGAACGCCTTGGCCTCGGGCGTCTCCGCGTGCGGCAGGAGCTTGCGGGCCTGTTCGCAGGCGTGGGCCAGATGGTCGGGCAAGGTCGCGATGATCTCGTAGGTCAGGGTCCTGACGACGGAGTCCAGGTGGTCGCCCAGCAGCATCTCCCCCGCGAAGCCGCTGTCGGGCAGGATGGCGTTGTGAAAATGATGGCACAGGCCGGCGATGAACGGCGCCGTCGGGTCGGCGTCGTAGGCCGGGCTGACCAGCACCGCCGAAACGGCGGTGACGAAGCAATGGTCGGCATGGCTCTCCGGCGGCTCCAGCACCAGCCGCGGATGTCCGGGCCGGGTGGCGCCCGCGCGCGGCTGGCGCTCCAGGTCGTGGACGAAGGCCGGCGGCTCGGCGGCGGCCGGCTCGTGCCCTCCCAGATGGTGGCGCAGGGCGGCGGCCAGGATCGGGTCGAGCGGGCCAGCCACGGCGTCGAAGCCGTTCCGGAGGACGCCGGTCGCGGCATCGTCGTCGAGCCCGGCGCGGGTCAGCATGGCGTGGTCGATGCCGCCGAGCCGGGCGGCGGCCACCGCCAGGGCGGTTTCCCGCAGGGCGACGGTGACGGGGGAATCCCCCGCCACCAGCCGGGCCCAGGCGCGCCGGAAGGCGCGGGCGGCCAGCGTTCCGTCGATGCCGGCGGCCCGCACGCGCTTCAGGTCGTTGACTTCCCGCAGCAGCGGGATCAGGGCCTGGTCAACGGACATCGGCAAGGCTCGCCGCGGCCGCCTTCAGGCTCTGCTCGCTCCGCTCCGTGGGGGTTCCGGGAGCGCCCTCCCCATCGAGCCACGCGCGGAACCGGCGCTCCTGCTCGGGCCAGGCATGTTCCGGCTCGGCGCCGTTGACCATCAACGGCGCCTTGAAGAAGACTCCCAGCTCCTCCAGCACGCCGCCCTGCCCGCGCTGCTTCGCCAGGTCCAGGCAACGGGCGATCTCGATCACCAGCGGGGCGGCCAGGATCGAGTCCTTGCACAGGAAGTTGATCTTCATCTGCATGCGGTGACCCAGGAAGCCGGTCAGGTCGATATTGTCCCAGGCCTCCTTGTCGTCGCCGCGCGGCGGATAGTAGTGGATGAACACCTTGTGGTTCTCGACCTTGTAGCCGAGGATGCTGTCGAGCACCGACCCCTTGGTGTCCAACTTGGACGCCAGAGAATTGGGATCGTCCAGCGCCAGTCCGTCCCGGTTGCCCAGGATGTTGGTGGAATACCAGCCGTCCACCTTGAGCGAGCGCCCGCGCAGCGCCGGCGCGATCACGGTCTTGACCAGCGTCTGCCCGGTCTTGCCGTCCTTGCCGGCGATCGGCACGCCATGCCGCCGCGCCAGTTCCTTGAGCGCCGGGATGTCGGCCGAGACGCTGGGGGTGAAGTTGCCGTAGGGGATGCCGCCGGTGATCGCCGCGTAGGCGTAAAGCATCGCCGGTCCGATCTCCGGATCGTCGGCGTCCAGCGCCATCTCGAACGCTTCCGGCGTCGCGAACTGCGGCAGGGTGGTATCGACCAGCCGTTCGGTCGAGGCGAGATGCACCACAACCAGATCGTCGACGCCGCTGTCCGCCTTGAAGCGGTTTAGGTCATCCTTCAGGCTGGCCACTTGGTCGCGCATGGAGGTCAGGTTCGCCCCCTCGCGGCCGGCGATGTTGCGGCAGAACTTCACGTTCCCGATGGCGGGCCAGGGCCGCACCGCTTCCAGTTCGGTCCGGACCAGGTCCAGTTCGGCCGGCCCCAGGACGCCGTGCTGCCTGACGGCGGAGGCGAGATCGTCCGGATAGAGATCCCAGCCGGCCAGGCTGATGTTCTGGTAAGGCGCCAGTCCGGCGTGGGGGGCGTCGGCCAGCGGCAGTCCCGACAGGTCGACGGCGCCGCGGCGGATCATTTCCAGCCCGGCTGCGACCGTCGTAGCGACGGCCCCACCCAAACCAACAATTGCAACGCCGAGACGGCGTGCAGGCATCTCGCTCATAGATCCTCCGGAATTTCGTCAAACGCGGGAGCGTCGACGTTGAGCTCGCATCAGTGGCAACGGAGGATGGTTGGCGGATCCAAACAGGACATTCGCCAATCGGCGAGAAGTTTTGCTCATCCGGGCTACCCAAATTTACATCCGGATACTATGTTTCCTTTTGGGGAATGAGGCTCAAATTCTTGCAGCTACTGCACAATACACATGAACAATTAAATCAAATCCTAAATTGACTGACCAGAGCGCGGACACTCATCGGGTCCTTCCACAGGTTTCACATCCCAAGGCGCTGCGCGATCCGGGCGAACTGGCGTGGCGCCGGACGTTGGTGGAAGGCGACCATGTACGCTCGCTGACCCGTTACGCGCGGGATCTCGCCACCCGCATGGGCAGCCCGGTCCCCCTGGCCGATCCGCTCGACGGCGGCGTGACGGCGCGGCTGCTGATCCTGCTGGAAACGCCGGGTCCCAGGATGCTGACCACCGGCTTCGTGTCGCGCGACAACCCCACGGGGACGGCGGCGAACCTGTACCGGTTCCTGGACCGGGCCGGCATCGCCCGTGGAGACACGGTGATCTGGAACATCGTGCCGTGGCTGATCCAGGTTCCCGGAACGCCCAACCGCAACCCGACCCGGGCGCAGGTCGCCGAGGGACTGCTCCATCTGCCCGAATTCCTGGATCTTCTGCCGAACCTGGAACTGGCCGTCACCGCCGGGCGGAAGGCGGAGGCCGCGCGCGATCTGCTGGAGGCCCGGGACATCCCGTGCCTCGCCATGCCGCATCCCAGCCCGACCTATGTCTGCACAAGCCCCGACGTGGCGCGCCGGATCGCCGCCTGCCTGGAGACGGCGGCGGAGCGGCTGGCCGCCCGGAGACTGGACGTCACCAGGTAAAGCGCCATGTCTCCGTCATGACCCGATCGCCCCGCATCAGCCGCGCCGCCAGCTCGGCCGGCCCGCCTCCCCCCGGCCGATACTCGAAATACAGGCGCCAGCCGCCGGTCTGCGGGACATGTTCGACCACCGGCTCGACGACCGCGCCGGCGGAAGCGGTGACGTCGGCGGCGAGGTCGGCACCGTGACCGGGCAGCCCGTCCCCCTCGAAATCCACCACGAAGAATCGGCGCTCCGGCGAGGGCGGCACGGTCGGCCGCAGCCGCTCGGCCGAACCGATCCGCGTGCCCGTCACCCGGCCCAGGGGGTGCAGGCCGGTTCCGCCGTCTATCACGGTCAGGTCATACCCGAAATCCAGCGGCCGGCCCGGTTCCGGAGCCCGTCCGGGCACCCAGGAGGCCACGATGTTGTCGTTGTATTCCTCCAGGGACGGGAACTCGTAGAGCTCGAGGACGCCCCGCCCCCAGTCGCCCCGCGGCTCGACCCAGAAACTGGGCCGGCGCTCGTGCATGGCCTGGACGTCCAGATAGCTGGCGAAGTCGCGGTCCCGCTGCATCAGGCCGAAGCCGCCGGGGCCGGCCATGGGATAGCCGGTGGCGAGCGGCGCCGGGCGGCCGTTGGCCAGCGGGCGCCAGCTCCACTCCCCCGCGCCGTCCCGCATCAGCAGCCCGTCGCTGTCGTGCATCTCCGGCCGGAAATCGTCGAAGCCGGCCGGGCCGTGCTCGCCGTGGAGGAACATGCTGGTCAGCGGCGCCAGGCCGAGCTGCCCGACCGGCCGGCGCAGCACCAGGGAAGCGTCGATCCGGGCCGCGGTGGTATCGCCGGGCCGCAGCCGGAACCGGAAGGCGCCGGCCATGCTCGGCCCGTCGAGCAGCGCCAGCACGGCGATCTCCTCCGCTCCAGCCCCGGGGCGCTCGATCCAGAACTCCGTGAAGTCGGGAAACTCCTCCGGCTCGGAGCCGCCGGTATTGACCGCGACGCCCCGGCCGGACAGCCCGTATTCCTGGCCCCGGGCGATCAGCCGGAAATAGGACGCGCCGAGGAACACCGCGAACTCGTCGCCGGTGGAGCCGCCGCCGGCGGGATGGTGCAGCCGCAATCCGGCGAATCCCAGATCCGGCACGTCGGGGACGTCGAGGCCGCCCAGGTCGAACATGTCCGGACGGTAGGCCACCGGCGTCGCGACGCCGTCCTCGACGACGCTGACGCGGACCTGCCGCCGATAAAGGAACCCCCGATGGAAGAACTGCGCCTTGAAACCGTCCCGATCGGCCCACAGGGCTTCGGACGGCCGGAAGCGGATCGCGCGGTACTCGTCGTAGGACATGTCGCGCAGCACCGCCGGCATCGTCTCGTCCGGCGGCACGTAGGGCCGGGACGCCAGCGCCGCCGCCCTGAGCCTGACCTGATCGAACCCGAAGCCCCCGTCCGCCTTCGCGGTTCCCCGCTCCCGGCCGGTCCCGGCACCGCCCAGGAGCAGGGCGCCTCCCGAACTCGCGGCCCCCAGCAGAAGCGACCGGCGTGAAAACAACCGTTTCCGCAGAATAAAATCGTCGGCGCGGCGGTTCATCGATAAGTCCTGTCCCCGGCCCCTTTCAGGGGCACCGTGCCCAGCAATAACTTCCCGGAAGGCCACCTGTTCCATGACGCTCGTTCCTTCGGCCGAGACTTCCGCGCGCCTGCCCCTTGCCGTGCGCAGGGCTTTGTTCCTGGGCCCGGCGCTTTTCCTGACCCTGCTTTCGGCGGTGCTGGCGGCCGAGGCCATGGGCGGACCCCGGACCGGCCTGGACTGGCTGCTGGTGATCCTGTTCACGCTCAACCTGGGCTGGCTGGCGCTGAACGGGTGGCAGGTGGTGCTGGGCTTCGTCCTGCATTGCCTGGGCCGGCGGGCCTTCCCGCCGCTGGAGCGGGCCGCCGCCGGGATCGACCCGGCGGTACCGCCCAAGGGCAGGACCGCGGTGGTGCTCCCCGTCTACAACGAGGACGTCCCGGCGGTGTTCGCCGCCGTCGCCGTCATGGCCCGCTCGCTGGAACGGACCGGCGCGGTCGAGCGGATCGACCTGTTCGTGCTGAGCGACACCCGGGACGAGGCGATCTGGCGCGCCGAGGAGCGCGCCTATGACGCCCTTCTGGCGGAGTTTGCCGGGAAACCGGGTCTGCCGGCGGTCTTCTACCGCCGCCGCCAGGACAACGGCGGCAGGAAGGCCGGCAACCTCGCCGACTTCTGCGTCAACTGGGGCCACAGGTACGACTTCATGGTGGTTCTGGACGCCGACAGCCTGATGGGCGGCGACACGATCCGCCGCATGATCCGGCTGATGGAGGACAATCCGCGCATCGGCCTGATCCAGACCGTGTCCCATCCGGTCAACCGGGAAACGCTGTTCGCCCGCATCCACCAGTTCGCGGCCAACCTCTACACGCCCCTGTCGGTCCTGGGGCTGAATTTCTGGCAGCAGGAGGACGCCAACTACTGGGGCCACAACGCCATCGTCCGGGTCCGGGCCTTCATGGATCATTGCGACCTGCCGGTGCTGCCCGGCAAGGCCCCCCTGGGTGGCGAGATCCTGTGCCACGACGTGGTCGAGGCCTGCCTGATGCGGCGCGGCCCGTGGGAAACCTGGGTGCTTCCCCGGCTCGGCGGCACCTGGGAGGAGATCCCCGCCAACACCATCGACTATGCCGGCCGCGACCGGCGCTGGGCGCAGGGCAACCTCCAGCACATGCGGTTCCTGCCCGCCCACGGCGTCCGCTGGCCCGGCCGGCTGCATCTCCTGACGGGGATCATGTGCTACGTCTCGGCCCCGGTCTGGTTCGCCTTCCTGGTGCTGTCGGCCGGGCAGCTGATCCTGGGCGAGGAGCGCGGCGGCTACGGCCTGCTGACCTCCGGCCTGTTCAATCCCGGTGCGGCGGCGGCGGCCATGTTCGCCCTGACCCTGGCGCTGCTGTTCCTGCCCAAGCTGCTGAGCCTGGCGGCCGTCCTGGCCGACCCGCGGGCGAGGGCCGGCTTCGGCGGCGCCCCGCGCCTGCTGGCCAGCGCACTCCTGGAACAGGTATTCTCGACGCTTCAGGCGCCGGTCCACATGGCCTATTACACGCGCTTCGTCGCCTCGACCCTGGCCGGGCGCATCGTCGCCTGGGACGCCCAGCCGCGCGGCGACCGGAGCGTCGGGCTGGGCGAGGCGTTCCAGCGCCACGCCGGGCATGTGATCCTGGGCCTCGTCCTGGCTTCCGCGGCGTTGCTGGTCGGCCCCGTGCTGTTCTGGTGGATGTCGCCGATCGTCGCCGGCCTGGTGCTCAGCCCGATCCTGACGAGCTGGTCGAGCCGCCGGGGCGCCGGCCTCGCCGCCCGCCGCCTCGGCCTGTTCCTGATCCCGGCGGAAGTCGCCCCCGAGCCCGAACTGGCCGAACTGGCGTCGCGGGCGCGCGCCCCGGTCCCGGGCGACGGCATGGCCGGAGCCGGCGCACGTCCGGCCCTGCCCCTGCGCTCGCCGATCCCCATGGTGCCGCAGTCCCTCTACCGGCCGGCCCTCGCCGGGGAGACCGCCGACGCGGACTGACGCCGGCGCCGCCGGCGATCCCCGGGTGACGGTCCTCGGGCATCCAGGCCGTCGAATACCGCTCCGATCCGTTACGGCTGGGTCCTGCTGCCGACGCTGCTGGGCAACGTCGTCGGCGGAGTGGGGCTGGTGGCGGTGCTCGCCCATGCGCAGGTGATGAAGGAGGATGGCTGAGGGCCATGCGCCTCGCGGAAGACCACGCCCCCGACGAAGGTCGGCGAACTAGAGCGGTCCCCGATCAGGTTGAACCGCTCCGGTCCTCGCAGCCGGCCGTCCCAGTCGCCGCACCGTGTTGCGCCATGGGCGCAACCTACGTCTGTATGCAGGGCGGAGGTGATGCGGACCGCCGATCGTAGGTTGCGCCCATGGCGCAACGCATCGGTTCGGCTTCCCTGGGGCGGATCGACCTGATCGGAAACCGCACTAGTGGTGCTGCACAGTGATTTTGATGAGTTCTGCGGAGCGGAGTGGCGTAGGTCGGCCTTCGCCCGTCAGGGCGAACGCCGACACCCTGCGTCAACGCTCCGGCCACGATATCGGCGTCGGCCTTCGGCCGAGGCCGACCTACGGCAAACCGATCATAATCACTGTGCCGAGCCAACAGAGGGTCGAACCGATCCTGGGGAGCAAAGCCTATGACTCGGTTGACGCAAACGTAAACGTCATCCTTGCCGGAAAGGCAACTTCAGGAACGACCTGTCTGTACCACGTATTGATTGCACCGGCGCCCCGGCTATCACCTTTCTCAGATGCAGGAGAACCTTTAGACTGTTGATCAGGGCGGCAAGGCCTTAATAATGTCGAAGAAGAGGCGATAGTGCTCTCTGGAGGAAGCTGGATGGTAATGCTTCCGGGCTCACCGCTCGTTCGGCGTCTGGTAATTCCTGTCGTCTTCATGTTCGCCGTGGGCGCCGCGACCATCTTCGGCTTGGCGAGCATCTCGGCATCCTGGCAGGACAAGAAGGCTGCGGTCGACTCCGGGCGGATGGTCGAGCATGCACTGACCGAGGAGAAGACCGCGCTCGCCGTGCTGGCCAAGGACTATACCTGGTGGGACGAGCCGATCACCCGCCTCTTCGTCGAATTCGACGCCGACTACGCCGACAGCGACTTCGGCGGCTACCTGATCGACCAGCACGGAGCGGCCGCGGTCTTCGTGTTCAACGAGGGCGGCGCGCAGATCTACGGCCGTACCGACGACCGTTTCGAAGGCGGGACGGAGGGCAGCCCGGAGATCGGCGCCGATCCGGACCTCCGCCTGATGAACCGTCAGGCCATGGCGTCCGGGCCGACGGAACCCGTCGTGGCGACGGGAGTCGTCGATCTCGGCGGCTCCCTCCATGTCGCGGCGGTCTCGCGCTTCACGCCGGAAATAGACAGCACGGACTTCGCCGAACCGCCGCCGCTCGGCACGCTGGTCATCCTGCGGCGGATGGACGACAAGTTCCTCGACCATATCGGCCAGACCGCCCATGTCCAGGAATTCGCGATCCTGTCGCCCGAAGCGGAGAAAGCGGGCTCGCTGACGGCGCCGCTGCGGTCGCCCCTGGGCGACACGCTGGCGACGCTGAGTTGGAAACCGCCCACGCCGGGGCGCGACTTCCTGAACTGGTTCCTCCCGCCTCTCCTGGCGGTCGGCCTGATCATGGGGCTGCTGCTCGCCCTCGTCCTGTCGCGGGTCCGGCAGTTCGCCGAACACCTGGCCTCCAGCGAGGAGCGGCTGGCGCTGGCGTTGGATGCGGCGCGCGACGGGCTATGGGACTGGAACATCGAGACCGGCGATGCCCATTTCAGCGCCCGCTGGGCGACGATGCTGGGCTATCGGCCGGACGAGATCGAGCCCAGGACGGGCGCGTGGGAGAGCCTGGTCCATCCCGACGACCTGCCCGAGGTGATGCGGGCCCTGGCCGACTGCCGCCAGGGCCGCAGCGCGACCTACGAGGTCGAGCACCGGATGCGGGCGAAGGACGGCAGCTGGCACTGGATCCTGGCGCGCGGCCGGGTGGTGACGCGCAACGCGGCGGGCGCCGCGCGCCGCATGGTCGGAACCCACACCGACGTGACCGCGCGGCGCCTCGCGGAACAGCGGGCGCTCGACGCCTGCGCGGAGGCGGAGGCGGCGAGCCGGGTCAAGAGCCACTTCCTGGCGAACATGAGCCACGAGCTGCGGACGCCGCTGAACGCGATCATCGGCTTCTCCGACATGCTGCTGCGCGAGTTCTTCGGGCCGCTGACGCCCAAGCAGAAGGAATACGCCGCCGCCATCAATACCTCCGGCTCGCACCTGCTGGAGGTGATCGGCGACGTGCTCGACCTGTCGAAGGTCGAGGCCGGGCGCATGGAGCTGCACCCGGAACCCGTCGATGTCTCCGCCCTGGTGAGGTCCTGCGCCGGCCTGATGGCGAGCGAGGCGGACCAGGGCCGCGTGGCGCTGGAAACCAGCCTGCCCCCGCATCCCGTCGAGATCACCGCCGACAAGGTGCGGCTGCGCCAGATCATCCTGAACCTGCTGTCCAACGCCGTGAAGTTCACCCCGACCGGGGGCCGCGTCGATGTCGCCGTCCGCCTGCCGGCGGAGGGAGGGCTGGAGATCAGCGTGCGCGACACCGGGGTCGGCATGCGGCCGGAGGATATCCGGATCGCCCTCGAACCTTTCCGCCAGCTGGACGACTCGATGTCGCGGCGGCACCAGGGCACCGGGCTCGGCTTGCCGCTGGCCAAGATGCTGGCGGAACTGCACGGCGGCGAACTCGCCCTGGCCAGCGAGCCGGGACGCGGCACGACGGTGACCGTCACTCTGCCCGCGCCGAAGCGGCGGGCGGCGCTTCGCTCGGTCAGCGGGCGATCGGCCTGAGCGGCACGGGATCGCCGGTCGCCACCCATCCGCCGACGCCCCTCGACGCCGTCCCGGTCCGCGCCTGCGATCCCGCCAGGGCGACGGGCGCGGCGACCGGAGCGGCTGACGGCGTGCCGGCCGGAGCGGTCGCCGGCGTGCCGGACGTCGCGGTCGCCGGCGTGCCGGACGTCGCGGGGACGGCGGCCGCCGCGGGCGCGGCCGGGGCGGCTTGACGGATCGGGGCCGGCGTCGCGACGACGACCCGCTGGGTCACCGGCGGGGGCTCGTCGGTCTGGTGGGTCAGCCGCGTATGGATGAAGGCCTGCGAACTCCCCTGACGCACCGCCAGCCATTCGGTCCCGGGCGCCCGGCCCAGCACGTCGAGCGGGTCGCCCGGCCGCACGCCGCCGATGATCGGGAAATCCGTGCCGGGTCCCACGCGCAGGTTGGCCGCCTTGGCCGCGACCCATTTCCCGGGGACGGCCTCGAACCGGGGTGCCGCGACGGGAGCCGGAGGGGCGGCGACCGTCGCCTCCGGCCTGGGCGGAACGGCCTGGCAGGCGCCTAGGGCGAGCAGAAGGACGGCGGCGGCGGGACGGCGCATGGAACTGTAAACCCTTGGCAGGACTGAGCGGCTTTCCGCCGCAGCCTAGCGGGAATGCATTTCCGAGCGGTTAACTAGGAGTCCGGGCCGGCCGGGTGTCCGCTCCGCCGGACCCTCAGCCGCAATACTGGTGCAGGTTCCGGCTTCGCGTGGCCTCCGCCTCCCGGATCTTCCGGTCGCTCTCGTGCCGGGCGGAGAAGGACAGGACATATTGCTGGAGTTCGCGGGCTTGGAACGGCTTGGCCAGGAAGAACAGGCGGTCGGCCGGCGGGATGTCGCGGGTGATCTCGCGCGCGTCCACCCCGGTGAAGCCGCTGACGATCACGATGCTGATCAGGCCGTCCAGTTCCCGGATGCGCTTGGCCGCCTCCAGCCCGGATATGCCGGGCGGCATCCGGACGTCCAGGAACGCCGCGCCGAACGGCCGGCCGGTCCGCAGCCCCTCCATGACCTGGGCGACCGCCGGCTCGCCCTGGCGCACGCAGACCAGCTCCACCTCCAGGTTCGCGGGGTCTTCCGACCGGCCGAAAAGCTGGTCCCCGAGTTCGGTGATGCGGTCGCGCCTCGGCGCCAGGTCGTCGATGACATAGCGGTAGCTGTCGAGCAGCATGGGCTCGTCATCAGCCACCAGGACGCGAAAGGGCTCGGTCGGGCTCATGCGGTCTCTTTCAGGCTGTCGAAACTGAAGACCTTCTTCCTGGCCGGGAGCCGGACCACCATCCGCGCGCCTCGGCCGACGCCTTCGCTGACCGCCCAGATACCCCCGCCCATTCCCGCCAGGCTGTTCGCGCACCAGTGCAGCCCGATGCCGCCGCTGTGAACCCGGCGGGTGCTGTAGCCGCGCTCGAAGATCCGGTCCAGCTTGTCCTCCGGAATACCTTGCCCATCGTCGGAAACGTGCAGTTCCACCATGTCCACGCCGTCGCGCCTCACCAGTTCGCCATCGATCGAGATCGTCCCCGTGCCGTGGCCGGACGCCAGGATCGACTCCTCGGCATTCACGATCAGGTTGCCGAACACCTGGGTCAGGACGACGTGATGGCCGCGAACCGCCGGCAGTTTCGCCACGTCGGGTGCCACCGCGATCCTGATCTTCTCGCCATTCTGCAACAGTTTCGAGGCCTCGTCGACCACACGGGAGATGTCGATTGTCTCAACCTGGCGTTTTGCCCGGCTGAAACGCTCATGGTCGTAGAAGATCTGCTCGATCTGGGTCGCCTGGTCTCCGATCACGCCGATGTCGGTCTCGATCGTCGAGTGGCTGGTGCGCAGATGCTCCATGCAGGCCTTCAGGTACGTCACCGCGAGCGCGCAGTCCTGCCGGTCGGCGGTCGCCGCCGCGACGCGCCCGACGGCGGCCTCCATCCTGTCGAGATGCGCCATGTCGAGCGCCCGCCCGATATGCCACAGCTTGATCGAGATCGGGGTCAGCGCGTTGCGGACATTGTGGGTCATGCCGCCGACGAGTTCCGCCATGCCGGTATAGAAGCTCTGCTCGACCAGCCGCTTCTGGGTCTCGTCGAGCTGCTGGATCGTGCGCTCGAACTCGTTCTCCAGGATCACGATCTCGTCTGGCGTTCTCCCGGCGGCGGCGAGCTTGGCGGACTCCGGGGCGGTGCAGCCGCGCGCCTCCAGGACGCGCCGCATCAGGCGGGCGACCGGCTTGACGACCGTCCGGTTCAGCATCAGCAGGATCGCCAGGCCGGCGAGCGCCAGCACGGCCGCCATCAGCGCGATGACGTAATCGACCATGCTGCTGCCGGCATCGCTGATGGTGCGGGCGTAACTGGTTTCCAGGACCAGGGCGGGCTTGCCCGCGATGTCGTTGAGGATCGTGCGGACCGTCAGGTGATCCTTTCCGACCGTCACCTCCCGGTCCCGCGGCACCTCCACCCTCCGGCCCCGCTCCAGCTCCCCGGTCGGTCCCTGGACCGCCGCTGCCGGGCCGGCCGGGGCATCGCCGGAAGCCTTGCCGCCGACGGCGCCGATCGGGTCCAGGGTGAAGCGGGCATGGACCTGCCGGCCGAGCCGGTCCACCAGGCCGGCATCCAGGAAGCGCCCCAGCAGCAGGAAGCCGGCCGCCGGTCCCGTGCCGTCGGCCCGCAGGATCGGCGCGCTGACGACCAGCATGGGTCCCCGGGAGGTCATCAGGATGCCGGATGGGGTGGCGGCCGTCCCGTCCCCGTCGGTGGAGAACAGGGCGAGCTGGGCCGGCGTCAGCGACTCCTTGGACAGTTCCGGCAGGTCCACCGTCTCGCCCGTCGCCAGGTCCCGGATATCGGCCCAGACCACCGTGCCGTCGAACCTGACGAAATACATCAGGTTGACGCTGATGCCCTGGAAGCTCTGCGGCACCAGGTTCTGCTCGACGAAGTCCCGGACATTCTCTCCCTGCATGAACCTGTAGCTGCCGTCCCAGGTGGCCCAGTCCAGGGCAGAGCCGCGCAGGTGGGCCAGGTTGTCCGAAACGGCGTCGACCGCGCGGTCGGCATTGCGCTCCGCCAGGGAGCTTTCGATCGACCTGAACTCCTTGCCCACGATCAGGTGGACGATCAGGGCGTTGCCCACCAGCATCGCGAGCGCCGCTGCCGACAGGATAAGGATGACACGGTGGATCAGGCGCATTCGTCGGGGCTCCCCTGCCTGGCGGCGGCATGGACATCGGTGGCGGTAGCGGTAGCGGCGGCTTGGATATCGGTCCTGTGGATCAGCTGGAGCTTGGCGCCGTTCCGGGCCGGGGCGGGCGCGGCCTGCTCGGCCAGCCGCCCGTAGAGGCGGGCGAGCCGGCGCTGCCAGTCGGCAAGGAGCGGCGGCAGCGCCATGGGGTGTTCGGCGACCAAGTCGGCGATCAGCGCGCGGTGGAACCGCAGCACGACCATGTCCGTCGCGGCGACGCCGCTCAAGGGGTGGCTTGCGCCCTCCAGGAAGGCGGTCTCGCCGAACGCGGCTCCGGCGCCGATGCGGTCCACCGGCACCCCGTCGATCCGCAGTTCGGCGGTGCCGGCGCGGATCACCGAGAGATGGCGGATCGGCTCGCCGGCCTCGAACAGGGAGGTCCCCGCGGAGGGGGTCTCGGTTTCCGCCCGCTCCGCCAGGAAGCCCACCTCCTCCAGGGTCAGCGCCTGGAACAGGGGAAGCGTCTTGAGGAACAGGATCAGGTCGAGCATGGCGTTTTCTCCGGCATCGGGAACCGCGGCCTCGTCGAGCAGGCGGGCGGCCAGCAGGCGGGTCCAGCGGTCGGCCGACGCCGCCTTCATCACGGCGCCGACCGCCTGGGTCGGCGACCGCGCCGCCTGCGGGGCGCCCGAGGCGAGTGGCGCATCGTCCGCTCCCGCCTCCAGCAGGGCCAGCACCGGGCGGATGAACCGGCCGGTCGGCAGGCTGGAAAGCGCCTCGATGGCATCCGCCCGGACCCGGGCGTCCGAGGAATGGGCCAGGCTGTAGAGCAGCCTGATGTCCCGCTTGTTGCCCAGCGCCGCCTTGACCATCAGGACCCGCCAGATGATGCGCCGGTTGCTCGCGCGGATGGCGGCGGCCATCACGTCGACCATCGATTGGGACGGGTCGAACAGCCCGGCCACCGCGGCCAGACCATGGAGATTGTGGTGGGCCTGCCGGTAGAGCGGCGCCAGGTGGTCCCGCAGGATGCGCCGGGCGCGGCGCGTCCCGATGGCGCCCAGCGCCAGCACGGCGGCGTTGGCGACTTCGGGACGGCGGGAGACCAGCCGCGGCAGGATTTCCGGGATGGCGGCGTCGCCGCACCGGCCCAGCGCCTCCGCCGCGTTCTGCCGGGCCTCGGCCGATCCCTGTTCCAGCATGCGCGCCAGCCCCTGGATGTTGCGCAGGGAGTCTATCGCGACGACGGCGCCCCACGACGCCGGCGCCTGGGCGGGCCGCCCGGCCCCGCCGCCGAGAACCAGGTCGGGAGCGAACTTCCTGGCCAGTTCCTCGGCGTGGCGCCGAACCTGGGGATCGGGATGGGCATGCAGCGCCAGGATGTCGGACCGGGAGAAGCGGTGCATCCCCGCGCGCCGCCTGGAGTCGAGCGGGCCGGCCGCACGCCGGCGCAGGCTCTTCAGCAGGCTGGGCAGGAAACCCAGGCCGATGGAGGCGCAGACGCCGGCGAACACCACCGCGATGACGATGGTCGCCAGCAGGATGGTGCGCGGGTCCGCCCAGCCCTGCAGCCACAGCAGGCCGATGCCGGACAGCGCGATGCCGGCGGGATAGACGGCCCCCTCCACCAGGATGCGGACCTGCCCCAGCACCCGATAGGGAATCGCGGCATAGTTCAGCGTCTTGACCGGCTCGAAGATCGCGTTCGACATCGCATTGGCGTTCATGTGCATGACGACGGCGGCGGGCAGGCCCCAGGCCAGGAAGAGACCCGCCAGGCTCAGCAGGGTGGTCGCCGGGAAAATCAGGTTGCGCAGCAGCGGGCTTCCCCTCTCCAGGACGAGCCGCCCGAACAGCGCCAGGATGATCAGCTCCGCCGCCTGCTGCGCGGAATAGACCAGGGCCAGGAAACCGGCCAGGGCGTCCTCGTCCTGGTAGGCTTCGGCGTAGACCACCATCGCCAGGTAGTCCTGGAGGCAGAACAAGGTCGACATCAGCAGGATGCCGACGGCGATCGCGGGGATCAGCGGGAAGCTGACGACCGTGCCGGCCAGGGACCGCAGGGCGTCCAGCATCCCGCCCTCGTCCTCGTCATCCTCCCCGTCGCCCAGCCGTTCGAGCCGCCGCCCGATGCGCAGGCATTGCAGGAGGGCCAGCCCGAACAGGACCGCCGACACCAGCAGCAGCGTCTGGGTCGCGACGAACTGGGACAGCGCCGAGGCGATCAGCCCGCCGCCGACGCCGCCGGCGCCGAAGGCCATGGCAAGCTGCGCCGCGTGCCGCTTCATGTCGAGCGTCGTCAGGTACTCCGACGCGAGCAGCCAGAACAGCGTGTCGTAGAGGATCTCCAGGCTGTAGGCCGCGATGTAGGCGGCATGGGTGGCGCCCGGGACCTCCGCCGCGACCGTCGCCCAGAGCGCCACGCCCGTGAGGGCGGAGGCAAGGCACAGCGCGGCGGAAACCTGGAGCGTCAGCCAGCGCGACAGCACCGCCGAGACGGTCGAGGCGAGCGGGATCGAGACCACGGCGAGCAGGATGTAGAAGACCGGCATGGCGTCGCTGCCCTCCTTGGTCAGGAAGAGCGCGGCGCTGCTGGTGGTCAGGACCAGGATGCCGCCGGACGCCAGGGCCCCCAGGACGGCCAGTTCGACGACGCTGGCAGGAACGCCGATGTACCGCCTCAGGAGGGACGACACCGGCGTCGGCGGCTTGGACATTCCCGTTCCCGCTGTTCCGGCCTAGAACGGCAGGGCCAGCGCCGCGTCATGGCGGACCGCGGCGGCGGCGAAGTCCGCGACGATGCCGAGATCCAGATAGCGTTTCCGCAGGGCGGCCGGCAGCGTCGAGAAGCTGCGGACCATGCCGCGGCAGGTCCGCGACCCGCAGGCGCAGGCCATGTCCTCGTCCGGATGCTCCTGATGGGTGGAGTAGTCGTAGGTCAGTTCCTCGTTGGCCTCGATGTCGTACAGGGCGATCATGGAGAAGCCGTCGGGCCGGACCCTCAGGCCGCAATTGGGCTCGCAGCTGTGGTTGGTGAAATCGTCGGGTCCGCCATAGGGCGGGATGAACAGGTCTTTCCCGACCTGGAAGATGTCGGCGTGGCTGTAACCGGCCCTGGTGATTTCGCGGCGGCTCATCGCCCGCGCCAGATAGTCGGGGTCGGTGACCGTCAGGACGCTGGAGCCGGCGCGGATCGGCCGCGACGTGAACAGCCCCAGCCCCGCGGCGGCCGAGGGCGCCACGAAGAGGTAAAGGTATTGGGCAAGCTTCTGCTGTGGTTTCGGAGCCGCGGCGGAATGCCAAGCCCTCAGATCGATCGCATCCATCTCCCACCCGAAATCAAGCGCCAGGAGGGCCCAGGGTGGCGAGCTATAGTTAATTATGAGTTAACTAACTGATTCGATCGCTCAGGGGCGGCGCGCGCCGAGGGCCATGCGCAGGGGCCATCCCAGTCCATGGAGCAGGGCGACGGCGCATATGGCGAAAGAGGCGCCGCGGCCGGGGCGGCTCGTCGCGAAGCCGGTTTCCATCACAGAAACGGCAGCGATGATCAGGTATAGGCAGACGAGCATCCAGAGGGTGGAGGACATGATGCGGGCCTTCGAACCGGTTACGGCAACGGAAGCCCGCATCATGGCGCAAAAGGGTTAACGCAAAGAAACCGGCCGGACGAGGCCGGCCGGTTCCCCTGCCCCGACCCGGAACCGTTACGCCGCGGTCAGGTCGTCGCGGCGGCGGGTACCCGAAGCACCGCCGATGGCGGCGGCGATCGCCCCCAGCAGCAGGGCCCCGAAGCCCCAGAGCGAAGCCTGGCTGAGCGCGTTGGCGGTGGTGTCCGCCGCCTGTCGGGCGGTCTGCTCGGCCTGCTGGGCGGTCTGCTCGGCCTGCTGGCGAAGCTGGTCGACGCGGGCACGCGCCTCGTCCTCGCTGATGCCGGCCTGCTGGCTGACGATCTGGATCGCCCGCTGCTGGGCCTGCTCGGCGTCCTGGCCGCCGGCGACGATGCGCGGCACCAGCGAGACCAGTTCGTTCTGCGCCGCCTCGGGGCTCTGCCCGGTCTGGTCGGCCGGCCGCATCAGGTTCTGGACCCGCTGCTGGATCTGCTCGGCGGACAGGCCGCTGGCGTCGGCCACCTGCGGAACCGCGTCGGCCACCGTGCTGGAGATGCCCGAGACGGCGTTGCCGACCGCGTTGAAGGCGCCGCCGATGACGCTGCCGATCGCGGAGGTCAGGAGCCAGAAGCTGACCACCAGGGCCAGCGCCCAGGTCAGCAGGCCGTGAAGCACGCCGTCGGTCTTCTCGAACGCGCCTGCCAGCCGTGCGGCCACGTAGCCGCCGACGATCAGCGCCACCAGATAGCTGACGGCCCACCAGACCGCCGCGGTGGTGCCCATGGTGGTCGCTTCCGGGGTTCCCGCCGCTCCCTGCGCCGGATCGATCGTGGTCAGGCCCAGTCCCAGGCCCAGCATGCTGAGCAGCAACTGGACCGCCACCACCATCAGCGTGCCGCCGAGCACTGCGCCCCATGAAATCCTGCGATAGAGGCCGGGCTGGACCGCGACCGTATCGGAGAAGGTCCCCCTGCCGGCAGCGGTTCCATTGGATGTGTCGTACACACCCTCTCGCAGCGGACGATGTCCTGTCATCTGATGTTTTCCTGGTGCTTCGGATGAATGTTCCGGATCTGCAGTCGCGACCCCTAGACCTGACAGAACATCCGGCGAGACGGAACGTCACGCGTGCACGGTAGAGATGCAAAAAAGATTGGCGAGAAGGCATACCACTGTCGCGCGCGCCATTCGTGACATTTGCGGCTTGCAACAGGCCGTAAGGCGAGACAGGGTTGGGAGGGTTGATAATACGGTCAGGGAGACCAAGAAAATGCCGACTGGTACCGTCAAATGGTTCAATGCCACGAAAGGGTATGGCTTCATCCAGCCCGATCAGGGTGGGCCCGACGTCTTCGTCCACATCTCCGCCGTCGAGCGCTCTGGCATGAGCGGCCTCAACGACGGTGACACCGTCAGCTTCGATCTCGAGAACGACCCCCGCAAAGGGAAGACCTCGGCCGTCAACCTGAAGCGGGTCTGACCAGGACCCGCGACCGGAAAAGCGGATCGATCAAGTAAGCGGAAGCGGCCCCGGGGGTCCGGCGTTATCGCCGGGCTCCCGGGGCCGCTTTCATTTCCAGGCCGGTCCGGACCTTCACATCGGCCAGAAGACGCTGATCAGGAACGTGCCGAGCACGACCACCAGGACCGACAGCGGCAGGCCGAGCCGCCAGTAATCCCCGAAGCGATACCCCCCGGGCCCCATCACCAGCGTGTTGCATTGATGGCCGATCGGGGTGAGGAAATCGCACGCCGCGCCCACCGCAACCGCCATCAGGAACGGATCGGGGCTGAGCCCCAGCCGCTGCGCCAGGCCCGCCCCGATCGGCGCCATGACCAGGACCGTCGCGGCATTGTTGAGGAACGGCGTCACCGCCATCGCGACCGTCAGGATCAGCCCGAGCGCGCCGACGGGCGGCAGCGCCGCGGCGGCGCCCGACAGCCATCCCGCGATCAGGTCGGTGCCGCCGGTGGTGCGCAGCGCGTCGCTGACCGGGATCAGCGCGCCGAGCAGGATCAGGATCGGCCAGTCGACCACTTCGTACGCTTCCTGCGGGGTCAGGACCCGGGCGAGGAGCAGCACGACCGCCGCCCCGAAGAAGGCGATGGTGACGCTCACCGCCTGGATCGCCACCAGCACCATGGCGACCGCCAGCACCGAGATCGGCAGGTAGACGTGGCGCTTGCGGCCGAGCTGGAGGTTGCGCTCGGCGAGCGGCAGGCAGCCCAGCGCCGCCAGCCTTTCCGGCATCGCGTCCCTGACGCCCTGGAGCACCAGCAGGTCGCCCTGCTGGAAGCGGACCCGGCGCAGGCGCTGGCTGATCTGCCGGCCGCGCCGGCTGACCGCGACCAGGTTGACGCCGAACCGCTCGCGCAGGCTCAGCTGCTCGGCCGACCGGCCGATCATCTGGGAACCCTGGGTGACCACCGCCTCGACCATGCCGACCTCGCCGCGCCGGGCCGACGCGACCTTGCCGTCCTTCTTCATGCCGATCAGTTCCAGCTTGGCGTCCTTCACGAGCTTCTCCAGCGCGTGGGTCTCGCCTTCCAGGACCAGGATGTCGTCGGCGAACAGGGTCCAGGTGCCGGACGGCACGTAGCGCCGGTACTGCTCGCGGATGATGCCGGAGACCGTGATGTCGGCCTCCGCCATGCTCTCCAGGTCGAAGACGGTCTTGCCGACCAGCGGCGAGCCGGGCGTGAGGCGGACCTCCGTGGTGTAGTTCTCGATCGAGAACATCTGGTCGCCGGGGCCGCGCCCGCGCTTGCGCGGCAGCAGGCGCCAGCCGAACACCAGGAAGAGCACGCCGGCCGCCGCGAGGCCGGCGCCGACCGGGGCGAAGTCGAACATGCGGAACGGCTCGCCCACGATGTCCTCGCGCATGCGCGACACGATGATGTTGGGCGATGTCCCGACCAGGGTCGCGACGCCGCCCAGCAGCGACCCGAAGGACAGCGGCATCAGCAGGCGCGACGCCGGCTTGCCGGTCCGCCGCGAGATCTGGAAGGCGATCGGCATGAAGATCGCCAGCGCGCCGATGTTCTTCATGAAGCCGGACAGCACCGTCACGATCGACACCAGGATCGCGACCTGGGAATTGGTCGTCTTCATGTGCCTGACGAAGGGCTGGAGCATCAGTTCGACGATGCCGGACCGGCCGACCGCGGCGCTGACCACCAGGGCCGACGCCACGATGATCACGATGTCGTCGCTGAATCCGCTGAACGCCTTGTCTACCGGGACGATCCCGCAGGCCACCGCGGCCAGCAAGGCGCCGAGCGCCACCACGTCGTAGCGGATCCGGTCCCAGATGAACAGGACGACCATGCCGATGACGATGGAGAAGGCGGCTGCCTGGCTGAATGACATGAAAGGTTCGTCCAAGGGAAGGTACTGATATCGAAGGTTGCCGGCGCATGTCCGCATGGCAATGCAGGATACATGTCCCGGAACCGGCCGGGCAGGAACACGCCTGTCCCCGTGCTGTTCCGCCGCGGCCCCTCCGTTCCGGCGGACGGACGACCGGCGGCGTCGCATTCCGAATGGCAATTCGCACGTCCGACGAAAAATTGTGAAAGCCGCCGGCCCGTCAAGCAATCTGAATTGCGAATCGCAAAACGGAACCCCGCTCCATCCGCGGAATCCATGCTCCTCCCGTATTAGGCCGAACGGCACGATCCGTGCAATCGGTAGCTGGCAAGCATAGCACTCACTGGGAGCACAGCGACATGAGCATAGATCTTGTCGTCTTCGGGGAAAACTGGGGTTGGCCGTCGAGCGGCACCTATCATCTGGTCCGCCATCTCGGCGCCGGACGCAAGGTGGTCTGGGTCAATTCACCGACCGTCGGCTGCTGCTCCGCCTGCCCCCGCCTGAAGGTCGCGTCTCCCGGGGACGGCTACCGGCCGGACAGGATCCTCGCGCCGCTGACGCTGCCCCTTCCGACCGACCCCGCCGCGAGGGCGGCAAACCAGCAGTTGCTGGGCCACCAGATCCGCACCGCCATGGCGGCGCTGGGCCTGCGCCGGCCGATCCTGCTGACGTCGCGGCCGACGGCGATCGACGCGGTCGGCGAACTGGACGAACATGCCGTGGTCTATCATTGCGACACGGATTTCGCGCGGCACGACGGGGTCGCCCATTGCCCGCTGGAACAGCTGGAAATCGAGCTGGCCCGGCGGGCCGACCTGATCATCACGGCCTCGCCAGCCCTGGCCGCCCGGTTTCCGGCGTGCAAGACCGTCGTCATGGCGCAGGCCGGTTCGGCCCGCGACGAGATGGAGACCGGCTCGACGCTGTGGCGGACCCGCGCCGCGGAGGTCGCCCGCCTGATCGGAGCGCTGCGCTGAGCCCGGCTCAGGCCCGCGGCAGTATCTCCACGGTCTCGGCCAGCAGCCTGCCGTCACGGCCGAGAAGCCTGGCCTTCCGACCGAACAGGACGGTGCCCTCCTCCACCCGTCCGGCCTCGGCCAGGGATCCGGCCGCGGTCACCTTGAAGAAGGCGACGGGCTCGGTGGCGAAGGCGATCCCCTCCCGCTGAAGCGATCTGCCGAAAGGGACCGACGTCCCGGCGAGCCGCCGCAGGAGCGCGCCGTCGAACGCCCCGGGCTCCACCCGGATCTCCGCGATCTCGACCGGCAGGCGGGCCGGCTCCGTCATCAGGACGACCCGGCGGACGAGGGCCGCCGTCCCTCCGGCCAGGGTGTGGCAGGCGACTTCGGCGACGATCTCGGCCCGCCAATGGTCGGTCAGCACCGCGGTCATGGATTTCCCATGGTCCAGCAACGCGCGGAACGCGTCCGGAAGCGCCGAGGCCGGCACCAGATCGTGGGCGAAGGCGCCGTAGTCGGCGAGGACCGCAAGCATGTGATCGGGCGCCCCCCTGCGCTGGCCTGCGGACCGTCAGCCCGTCAGCGCGCCCTTGAGCAGGCCGGCGGCGCCGCCCCCGCCGCTGGAGTTGAGGTAGTCCAGGACCACCGGCAGGAACTTGGAGGCCATGTCCGGCGACAGGCCGAGGGACGAGAAGGAGCCTGCCAGCGGGGCGAGGGCTCCGAGACCGCCGCCGCTTCCGCCCGCCATCCCGCCGAGCGCGTCGGACGCCATGCCGGACAGCCCCCCGCCGCCGGATGCGCCGGCCCGGCCCGACGACGCGCCGGGAGCGGCGCTCATCAGTCCGCCGATGCCGGGCACCTGGTTCTCGACCTGCCCGAACTGATCCGGGCTCATCCGCTGCTTGGCGAGGTTGAACAGAGCGCCGGCGCCTCCCTCCGCCTGAGGCTTGGTGACGCCGAGCTGCGACGTCAGCGCGTTGACCAGCCCTCCGGCGTCGGCCGCGTCGGCGGCGCAGGGCATGCCGGCCGCCACGGCCAGCATCAGGGCGGAAGCGAGCACCAGGACCCGCGAGGAAAGGAATTGCCGCATGGTCTCTCGTCTCCGTACGTGATTTCGAGCTTCGCAGCCCCGGGATCGGGATCCCGGGGAGCTGCGGCGGTGGCGATGATGTGGGGCAGCAGTTCCGGACTTGCAACGCCGGCCTCCCGCGCCGGCAGCTATAGACCCCGGCCCGCCCGCGCCGCAACTCCCGCCGCAACCCGCGGAACGGCAGCCATGCCGACGGCATTTTTGACTCTGGCGTTGATGCGGTGCACAAACACGTTTGGCCTGACTATATACGAGGCATGCGCTCCGGCGGCGTGCCGGACGGGTTGGCATGAATACGAACGAAATACAGGAGGATGGGGTTTTGAGTGAATGGATCCAGATCGGCGGACTGCGGGTCGCCGCCGAGCTTCACGAGTTCATCGAGACGGAAGCGCTGCCCGGAACCGGTGTGGAGCCCAGCCAGCTGTGGACCGCGCTGGATTCCATCCTGCACGACCTGACTCCCCGGAATCGCGCGCTCCTGGCCAAGCGCGACGAGCTGCAGGCCAGGATCGACGCCTGGTACGGCGAGCACCGCGGCCGTCCGATCGACCTGGAGGAATACAAGGCCTTCCTGCGCGAGATCGGCTACCTGCTGCCGGAGGGCGAGGACTTCTCCGCCGCGACCGCCGACGTCGATCCCGAGATCTCGACGATCGCCGGCCCGCAGCTGGTCGTACCGGTCATGAACGCCCGCTACGCGCTGAACGCGGCGAACGCCCGCTGGGGCAGCCTGTACGACGCGCTCTACGGCACCGACGCCATCCCTTCCGACGACGAGAAGACGCCGGTCGGCGGCTATGATCCGCATCGCGGCGCCAAGGTGATCGCCTTCGCGCGCCAGGTGCTGGACGAGGCGGCCCCGCTCGCCGAAGGCTCCCACGCCGATGCCGCCGGCTATGCCGTCGAGGGCGGCAAGCTGGCCGTCACGCTCAAGGGCGGCAGCACCACCGGCCTGAAGGACCCGGCGCGGTTCGCGGGATACCAGGGCGACGCGGAGTCCCCGTCCGCCGTGCTGCTGGCCAACCACGGCCTGCACTTGGAGATCCGGTTCGACCGCCAGCACTTCATCGGCAAGGACGACCCGGCCGGCATCGCCGATGTCGTCGCGGAATCCGCGCTGACCACCATCATGGACTGCGAGGACTCGGTCGCCGCGGTCGATGCGGAGGACAAGGTCACCGTCTACCGCAACTGGCTCGGCCTGATGACCGGCAAGCTCACCGCCACCCTGGAGAAGGGCGGCAAGCGGATCGAGCGCCGGCTGAACCCGGACCGCACCTATGCCAAGCCCGATGGCGGCACCCTGACCCTGCCCGGCCGCAGCCTGATGCTGGTGCGCAACGTCGGCCACCTGATGACGATCGACGCGGTCAAGCTCAGCGACGGCGGCGAGGCGCCGGAAGGCATCCTGGACGCCGTGTTCACGACGCTGATCGCGATGCACGATCTGAAGAAGGGCGAAGGGGACCTCCGCAACAGCCGCGCCGGCTCGCTCTACATCGTGAAGCCCAAGATGCACGGGCCGGAGGAAGTGGCCTTCGCCGACGAGCTGTTCGGCCGGGTCGAGGAAGCCCTGGGCCTGCCGCAATACACGATCAAGATGGGCATCATGGACGAGGAGCGCCGCACCACGGTGAACCTCAAGGAGTGCATCCGCGCCGCCAGGCACCGCGTCGCCTTCATCAACACCGGGTTCCTGGACCGCACCGGCGACGAGATCCACACCTGCATGGAAGCCGGCGCCGTGCTGCGCAAGGGCGACATGAAGGGCGCCAACTGGATCAAGGCCTACGAGGACTGGAACGTCGATACCGGCCTTGCCGTCGGGCTGAAGGGCAAGGCGCAGATCGGCAAGGGCATGTGGGCGATGCCCGATCGCATGGCCGAGATGCTGGCCACCAAGATCGGCCACCCGCAGGCCGGCGCCAACACCGCCTGGGTCCCCTCGCCCACCGCCGCGACGCTCCATGCGCTGCACTACCACAAGGTCGACGTGGCCGCCCGCCAGGCCGAGCTTGCCGGGAAGAAGCGGGCCAAGGTGGACGAGATCCTGACCATCCCGCTGGTCGAGCGGCCGAACTGGACGGCGGAAGCGATCCAGCAGGAACTGGACAACAACGCGCAGGGTATCCTGGGCTACGTGGTCCGCTGGATCGACCAGGGCGTCGGCTGCTCCAAGGTGCCCGACATCAACAATGTCGGCCTGATGGAGGACCGCGCGACGCTCCGCATCTCCAGCCAGCACATCGCCAACTGGCTGCGCCACGGCATCTGCTCGGAAGAACAGGTGATCGAGACGATGAGGCGGATGGCCGCGGTCGTCGACCGGCAGAACGCCGGCGATCCGGATTACCGCCCGATGGCCGACGACTTCGACGGCAGCATCGCGTTCCAGGCCGCCCTCGACCTCGTCCTGAAGGGCCGCGAGCAGCCCAACGGCTACACCGAGCCGGTCCTGCACCGGCGCCGGCGCGAGCTGAAGGCCAGGCTGGCCGGCTGATAGAAGCTTGCGGGCACGGCGCGCGGAACCGGGATCCGCGCGTCACGCCTGCCCGAAGTAGCGGGGGAACGGCCGGCATCGAGTCCCGTTGATGGCTTCAGCCATAGCGTTGGAGTCCAGGAAACCATGTCCGGCATGCTCGATTGCCTGATCGTCGGCGGCGGCCCCGGCGGATTGACGGCCGCCATCTATCTCGTGCGCTACAGGCGCGACATCCTGGTGGTGGACGAGGATAAGAGCCGATGCGCCTGGATCCCGAACTCCCATAACCACGCGGGCTTCATGGAGGGCATCAACGGCATCGAGCTGCTGGAGCGGATGCGGTGCCAGGCCCGACAATACGGCGCCCGCATCGATACGGGCTCGATCGCCTCGCTGCGCCGCCTGGGCGACCGCGGTTTCCGCGCCACCACCGCCGACGGCGTCGAGCTGGACGCCGAGACCGTCATCCTGGCGACCGGCGTGATCGACGACCAGCCCCGCCTGCCCAACCTGTTCGACACGGTGCAGCGCGGCCTGATCCGGGTTTGCCCGATCTGCGACGCCTACGAGGTGATCGACCGCAAGGTGGCGGTGATCGGCCACGGTCGCGACGCCCTGGGCGAGGTGCTGTTCATCCGCGGCTACACGTCGGACCTGACCCTGCTGACGCTCGGCACGCCGATGAACCTGACGGCCGACGACCGTGCCAAGCTGTCGGACCTGGGCATCGCGATCGTCGAGGAACAGGTGGAGCGGGTGACCGAGGAGGCCGGCCGGATCACCAAGGTGATCCTGAAGAGCGGCGCCGAGCTGGCCTTCGACACGCTCTATTCCGCCCTCGGCACGCTGGCCCGCTCGACGCTGGCCGGCCAGCTCGGCGCCGACATGAACAACCAGGGCCGCCTGGCCGTGGACAGCCACTGCCAAACCTCCGTCCCCGGCTTCTACGCCGTGGGCGACGTGGTGGAGGGGCTGAACCAGATCTCCGTCTCCATGGGTCAGGCGGCGGTCGCGGCGACCGCGATCCACAACCTGCTGCGCCAGCGCGACGGCCTGATCCCGCCCGGCCGGACGCCTGCCGACCCGAAGCCGAAGCTGACGGAGGAGACGGTGCTGGCGAGCGACGCGCAAGACGCCGGGTGAAGTGGGTCACTGGCCAGCCGACATCGATCGGCGCCGGGGCATGCCATACGATTTTCAACGACTCTGACTGGGCCGGGCCACTATAAATGGGCAACTGGACGGGATGGCGGCGGAAGACGGAGCAGCCATCCTCAACAAGCCTGTCGGCGAAGACATGTGATGTGAGAACAGCCGCCTGAAATGCCGATACCTGATCGTCCAAAGATCTACCATATCGTTCACGTGGATAATCTCGCGTCGATAGTCGCGGACGGGTGCTTGTGGCCGGACTCCGTCATGGTAAAGCGGCAGAGGGCGGCAGTTATTGGAAACAGCGAGATCAAGGCTGATCGACTGCATCTGCCCGTTGATTGCCATGCGGGTACCTACGTCGGCGACTACGTTCCTTTCTATCTTTGCCCGCGCTCGGTGATGCTCTATGTCATTTCTAAGCGCAACCATCCCAATGTAACGTACAAGGATGGTCAGGAACCGGTCGTGCATCTCGTAGCGGACATGCAGGAGGTTGTAGCCTGGGCAGCCGTCAAAGAGCGTCGCTGGGCATTCACGGACATCAATGCGGCCAGTCGGGCGGCTGATTTCTACAATGATCTTGCTGATCTCGATAGGCTGAATTGGGCAGCGATTGCTGCAAGAAACTGGGCTTCCTGCCGAGATCACAAGATGGCAGAATTTCTTATGCACGAGAACTTCCCATGGGAGCTAGTCAGGGGAGTCGCCGTATACTCGGAACGAACTGGCACCCGTGCGATCGCAGCCCTAGGAAAAACTGAGCACAGACCAAAAGTGAAAGTAAAAAAAGATTGGTACTATTGATGGAGAACACCCGTGATTAATTTCAGGACAGGAGATATTTTGGCGGCAGACGTCGAAGCAATCGTCAATACAGTCAACTGTGTCGGAATCATGGGCCGGGGGATTGCCCTTCAGTTCAAGAATGCGTTTCCTGAAAATTTCAAAGCTTATGAAGCGGCTTGCGCACGCGACGAAGTGCAGCCCGGCAATATGTTCGTCTTCGAAACCCGCTCCCTCACGAATCCGAGATTCATCATCAACTTTCCTACCAAGCGGCATTGGCGTGGCAATAGCCGAATGGAAGACATCGACTCCGGTTTGAAGGCGCTTGTCGAAGAAATCCATGCACGCGGCATTCGCTCGATCGCGATCCCGCCGCTCGGCAGCGGCCTTGGAGGACTCGATTGGGCAGATGTGCGCCCACGGATCGTGGAAGCTTTGTCCAGCTTCGATGATCTGCGGGTGATCGTCTTTGAACCTAACAATACACTCGTCACCACTAAGTCGCGCGAGATTCCGGCCATGACGCCTGGGCGTGCTGCGCTCGTGGCGTTGATGCATCGCTATCTCGGCGGACTGATGGATCCGTTCGTGACACTGATCGAACTGCATAAGCTGATGTACTTCATGCAGGAAGCGGGTGAACCGTTGCGGCTTCAGTACACGAAAGGGCCGTATGGCCCATATGCTGAAAATCTCCGGCATGTTCTGCGCGCGGTCGAAGGACACCTTGTATCAGGTTACGCCGATGGCGGCGACTCACCGGACAAGCAGCTCGAACTGGTTCCAGGCGCGGTCAAGGACGCCGGATCCTTCTTGTCGGACAAGCAAGAAACGAGAGTGCGCTTCGATCGCGTCGCCCGGCTTGTGGAAGGATTCGAGACACCATTCGGGTTGGAACTTCTCGCCACGGTGCACTGGGTAGCGACCAAGGAGAATGCCGTCAGCCGAGAAGCCGCGGTTTCCAGGGCCTATGCCTGGAACGAGCGCAAGAAGCGGTTTTCTCCACGCCAGATCGGCATCGCCTTCCAGACCCTGCAGAGCAAGGGTTGGATTCCAAACACCTGACGTTACGTCCAAGAGCACCCTGAAGAACCCAGTTCGCCTGAAACCGTGATGTCCTCCGTCAGGACAGTGCCCAGGCAATCGATGGCTTCAAGGACCGATCCTCAAAGCGCGACTCACCGCGCCGCCAGCCGCCGCCGTTCCAGCCCCCCGTACCCTCCCGCGATCTCCTCGACCAGCTTGCGCAGGATGGCCTCGGCGAAGCTGTCGCGGTTCTCGGCGGTGCGGACGAAGGAGAAGGGGCCGCCGATGACGCTCTCCGCGTAATAATCCTCCAGCCAGTCGTATTCGTCCAGGATCGCCAGGGCGTTGATGGTGATGCCCCGGGCCACGGCGCGGTCGCGGGCACCCTCGACGTCCACGCCGCTGTTGCTGAAGCCGTTGCTGCAGATGTCGATGATCCGGCGGGGCGCCTCGAAGCCGTTGCCGTCGAACAGGTCGGCCGCCCGGTCGATGGCGCTGCCCATGGCGGTGCTGCCGTCCAGGGGCGGCCGTGTCATCGCGCCGATCCGTTCGGCGAAGGCCTTGGCGTCGGCGGCGTCCGCGACCCGCGCCCAGGGCACCACGATCTCCAGGGTGTTGGGGCCCGCCCATTGGACCAGCGTGACGGCGACCGACCGGGTGCCGCCGACGGTCAGGGACTCCGCCACCTCGGCGCTGCGGAAGGCGGCCGCGTGGCCGCGCAGCTGGAATTCCAGCGCGCCCGTCGTGATGCTGCCCGACGCGTCCACGGCCATCACCAACTCAAGGTCGACCGGCTGGTCGGCCCGTGCGGCGGCGCCGGCCAGCAGGAGGAGGACGGCCGCGGCCAGGCTTCGGATGAGGATCATTCGGGAACTCCAATGCTGCCCAGCGCATGCCGTACCACCTTGCGCATCACCGTGGGAACGGCGTGTTCCGACAGCCGGTCGACCGGCACCCAGATGCCGTCGGCCCGCATCCAGCCGTCGCCATCCCCGGCGCCGAGTCGGGCGGCCGCGACCTGAAGTTCCAGGTGAAAATGGGTGAAGGTATGGCGGACCAGCCCGGGCAGCAGCCGCCAGGACGCAGCGAACGGCGCCTGGACCGAGGCCGCGGCCAGGCTCTGGGCCGGCCGCTCCAGCCAGTCGCCCGACGGCACCTCGATCATGCCGCCCAGCAGCCCGCTCTCGGGGCGGCGGCGCAGCAGCACCGCGCCTTCGGGGTTGAGCAGCCAGAACGCCGTGCCGCGGCGGGTCGGCTTCTCCGCCTTGGGCGTCTTGCGCGGCAGCGATTCGGCGATGCCGGCGGCCCGGGCGGCGCAGCCGTCGTGCCAGGGGCATCGCGGGCATTTCGGCTTGCGCGGCGTGCAGACAGTGGCGCCCAGGTCCATCACGGCCTGGGCATAGTCCCCGGGGCGCCGGTCCGGCGTGATGGTGTCGGCCAGCGCGCGGAGCTTCTCCTTGGAGGCCGGCAGCGGCTCCTCGACCGCGAAAAGCCGCGCCATCACGCGTTCCACGTTGCCGTCCAGCACGGTGGCGCGGCGGTCGAAGGCGATGGCGGCGACGGCCGCGGCGGTATAGGCGCCGATGCCCGGAAGTTGCCGCAATTCCTGTTCATTATCGGGAAACCGGCCGCCGTGCCCGTCGGCCACCACCCGGGCGCACTTGTGCAGGTTGCGCGCCCGGGCGTAGTAGCCGAGCCCCGCCCAGGCGTGGAGGACGGCGTCGAGGTCGGCCGCCGCCAGGTCGGCGACGGTCGGCCAGCGCCGCAGGAGTTCCTGGAAATAGGGTCCGACGGTGACGACCGTGGTCTGCTGGAGCATGATCTCCGACAGCCAGACATGGTAGGGGTCGGCGGTCCTGCCGGCCGGCGCGCGCCAGGGCAGCACGCGCCGGTGCCGGTCGTACCAGCCCAGCATCGACCGGGCCAGTTCGTCCGGTTCCATGATCCGGGCTGGGGTCCGGGCCGGCGGCGCGGGGAAAAGGCTTGGTTCCGAGTGCAATGTCATGGTGTGTTGTCGCCCCGCAACAGGTGCTTTAACAATAGCTTCGATGAGAATAGTCTCTGCGCTCCGTTTACCCACCCGCTTCAGTCCCTCACGTTTCGGAGATCCCCCAATGGCAGCCCCCCGCCCACTCGCCAGAATCGTGCCCAAGGTGGCCGGCAAGGCGCTGGGCAAGCGCGGCATGGCGTTCGGCACCCTGATCACGGACTGGCCGACCATCATGGGGCCGGACTTGGCCCGAAGCACCCTGCCCCAGAAGCTGGCCTTCCCGCCCGGCCAGCGCGAGGGGGCCACGCTGCACCTCAAGGTTTCAGGCGCCGCCGCTCTCGACGTGCAGCACTCCGAACCCCAGGTGATCGAACGGATCAACGCCTTCTTCGGCTACCGGGCCGTCGACCGGATCAAGCTGATCCAGGGTCCCCTGCCCGGCGCGCCGCGGCGCCCCAAGGTCCAGCGCCCCATGACGCCGGAGGAGGAGGCCGGCATCCAGCGGGCCGCCGGTCCGGTCGAGGATCCGACCCTGCGCGACGCGCTGGTGCGGCTCGGAAGGGCGATCCACGCCAAGACGAGTTCCTGATTCGCCCCCTTACCCCGTCCAGCGCTTGCCCGATCGGGTAGGCCGACCTTATACTCACTAGCTCTTGTATGCAGGAGGGCATCTTGCGCCGCTATATGCTGGGATTGGCCATGGTCGCCGTGGTCGCTGTTGGGGCCGGCGTCGGCCTCGTGAACACCGGCGTCATCGCCAAGGAGAAACCGGCACCCGAAGTCATCGCGCCCGCGCAGGCCGGGACCGTCCCGGACGACGACTCCACGCCGAAGCCGACCCAGGTGGTCCAGGCCCAGCTCGCCCAGGGCCAGGCGGCCCAGGCCCAGGTGGCGCAGGCCGCCGAGAAGAACGACCCGCTGAGCGAGCGCGTGCTGGGCGACCCCAACGCGCCGATCACGATCCTGGAATATTCCTCGCTGACCTGCCCGCACTGCGCCAGCTTCCACGCCAACACGCTGCCGCAGCTGAAGAAGGACTACATCGACACCGGCAAGGCCAAGCTGGTGTTCCGGGACTTTCCGTTCGACCGGGCGGCGCTCCAGGCGAGCATGCTGGCCCGCTGCTCCAACCCGGAGCGGTACTTCGGCTTCCTCGACGTGCTGTTCAAGAGCCAGAACAAGTGGGCCGGCGCCAGCGATCCGGCCCAGGCGCTGGCCCAGACCGGCAAGCTGGCGGGCGTCGGCGAGCAGCAGTTCCAGGCCTGCATGGGCAACGAGGCGCTGGCCAACAAGCTGATCGAGCGCCGGCTGGAAGCCGAGCAGAAGTACCAGGTCCAGTCCACGCCGACCTTCGTGATCCTGCGCGGCGACGCCACGGAGAAGATCGTGGGCGCCCAGCCGATCGCCGAGTTCGCCCGCGTGCTCGACAAGCTGGGTTCCTGAGCGGCGCTCGGGCGGGCAATCGCAGCAGGTACCGGACAGGATTGGGGTCGGCCGCGCCGTGCAGTTCGTCAAGCTCCGCATCTCCGGCTTCAAGTCGTTCGTCGACCCCACCGAACTGGTGATCGAGCCGGGCATGACCGGCATCGTCGGTCCCAACGGCTGCGGCAAGTCCAACCTGGTCGAGGCGCTCCGCTGGGTCATGGGCGAGACCTCGGCCAAGAAGATGCGCGGCGACGACATGGACGACGTCATCTTCGGCGGGACCGACAGGCGGCCGGCCCGCAACATCGCCGAGGTGACGCTGGGGGTGGACAACTCGCGGCGCACCGCCCCCGCCGGCTTCAACGAGTTCGACGACCTGGAGATCCAGCGCAGGATCGAGCGCGGCTCCGGGTCCGACTACCGGATCAACGGCAAGCTGGTGCGCGCCCGCGACGTCCAGTTGCTGTTCGCCGACAATGCCAGCGGCGCCAATTCCCCGGCATTGGTCAGCCAGGGCCGCATCGGCACCCTCATCAACGCCAAGCCGACCGAGCGCCGCGTCCTGCTGGAGGAGGCGGCCGGCATCACCGGGCTGCATTCCCGGCGCCATGAGGCGGAGCTGCGCCTGAAGGCGGCCGAGGCCAACCTGATGCGCCTGGACGACGTGATCGTCACCATGGACGCCCAGCTCGGCACGCTGCGCAAGCAGGCGCGGCAGGCCTCGCGCTACCGGAACCTCAGCGAACAGGTCCGCCGGACCGAGGCGGTGCTGCTCCACATCAGATGGATCGCGGCCCAGGCGGCGCTAGCGGCGGCGCGGCTCGCCTTCAACGATGCCGAGGTGCTGGTGCGCGACCGCATGGGCGAGGTCGCGGCCGAGACCACCCGGCGCGCCGCCGACGCCGAGGGGCTGCCCCGCCTCCGCCAGGCCGAGGCCCAGGCGGCTCAGGCGCTCCAGCGGCTGGTGATCGCCCGCGAGGCGCTGGACGCGGAGGAGAAGCGGGTCGCCGAGGCCCGGACCGCCAACCAGCGCCGGCTGGCCCAGGTCGCGACCGACCTGGCGCGCGAGCGGGCGCTGGCGGAGGACGCCGGGACGGCGCTGGCCCGCCTCGCCGACGAGCGGGACGGCCTGGTCGAGGAACAGGGCGACGAGGCCGCCGTCGAGGAGGCCGCCCGCGAGTCCCTGGCGGAGGCCCGCGAGCGTGTCGAGGCGCTGGACCGGGAGCTGACGGCGCTGACCGAGCGGACCGCGGCCGACGATGCCCGGCGCACCGCCCTTCAGCGGCAGTCCGCCGACCTGGACCAGCGGCTGGCGACCGCGACCCGCCGGCTCGACGAGCAGCAGCGCCAGCGCGCCGCCCTGGAGGCCGAGCTGGCGTCCCGCCCCGACATCGAGGCGGCGGAGCAAGCCGTCGCCGCCGCGGAGGAGGCGCTGGACCTCGCCCGCGACCGGGCCGAGGCGGCGGAACACGCCAAGGCGGCGGCCGAAGCGGCGCAGGCCCGGAGCCGCGATGCCCTGCAGGCGGCGGATGGCGCCCGCGCCCGGCTGAAGGCGGAGGAGACGGCGCTGTCGGAGCTTCTGGAGTCCGGCTCCGGCGACCTGTTCCCGCCGCTGATCGATGCCGTCGCCGTGGCGCCGGACTACGAGGTCGCGATCGCCGCGGCGCTGGGCGACGGCCTGACGGCACCGCTGGACGAGGCGGCGGCGGTCCACTGGCGGGCGCACCCGGCGCTCGACCGGACCGCGCCGCTGCCCGCCGGGGCGGAGCCGCTGGCCTCCCGGGTCAAGGCGCCCCCCGCCCTGGCCCGCTGCCTCGACCATATCGGCGTCGTCGCGGGTGCCGAGGAGGGCAACGCCCTGGCCCCGACCCTGCTGCCCGGCCAGATCCTGGTCACGCGCGACGGCGCGTCCTGGCGCTGGGACGGGCTGTCGGTCGCGGCGGGAGCGCCGACGGCGGCCGCGATCCGGCTGAAGCAGCGCAACCGCCTCGCCGAGCTTCGCCTGGAGCTGGAAAGCGCCGAGGATACCTCCGTCCACGCGCGGGAGGAGTTCGAGGCCGCCCGCACCGCCGCGTCGGAGGCGGCGGCCCAGGAACGGCGCTGCCGGGACGCCGTGCGGGACGCCTTCGGCGCGGTCGGCCGGACCCGCGACCAGCACGCCAAGCTGGCCCAGGCCGCTGCCGCCGCGGCCTCCCGCCTGACCGCCCTGGCCGAGGCGGTGGACCGCCTGGACGCCGACCGCCGCGAGGCCGAGCGCCAGGTCGCCGAGGCGCGGGCCGCCCTGGACGCGCTGCCCGAATCAGGCCGGGCGCGGGAGCGGGTCGCCGAGCTGCGCGCCACCCTGGCGGAGACCCGCGCCGATCTGGCCGGCCGGCAGAACGCGCTGGACCGCACCCTGCGCGAGGCCCAGGGCCGGCGCCAGCGCCTCGCCGCGATCGAGGCGGAACGGCGCGGCTGGACGAACCGGTCCGACGGGGCGGACGAGCGCCTGGCCGAACTGATGGAGCGCGCCGAGACCGCGAAGGCCGAGCTTGAGGAGCTGGCCGGCCGGCCCGATGAGATCGAGGCGGAGCGCGCCGACCTGGCGACCCGGATCGCCGATGCCGAACGGGTGCGCAAGCGCGCCGCCGACACCCTGAACGAGGCCGAAGCGACGCTGGCCGCCACCGAGAAGCGCCTGAAACAGGCCGAGACAGGGCTGGGCGACGCCCGCGAGGCCCGCGTGCGGGCGGAAGCCGCCGTGGCCTCGGCCCGCCAGACGCTGGAGGCGGTGCGGGAGCGGATCGCCGAGAAGCTGGAATGCGCGCCGGAGCAGACGGCCGCCCTGGCCGACCTGCCGCCCGGCGAGCCGCTTCCGGACCCGGCCGGCATCGAGGCGCGGCTGGAGAAGCTGGCGCGCGAGCGCGAGAACATGGGACCCGTCAACCTGCTGGCCGAGGCCGAGGCGGCCGAGCTGGACCAGCAGATCGCCGGCATGCAGAGCGAGCGCGCCGATCTGGTCGCCGCGATCGGCCGCCTGCGCCAGGGCATCTCCAGCCTCAACAGGGAGGCGCGGGAACGGCTGCTGGCCTCGTTCGAGACGGTGGACCGGCATTTCCAGGACATGTTCGTCCGGCTGTTCGGCGGCGGCAAGGCGTACCTGAAGCTGACCGAGGCGGAGGACCCGCTGGACGCCGGGCTGGAGATCTATGCCAGCCCGCCGGGCAAGCGGCTCCAGGTGCTGTCCCTGCTGTCGGGCGGCGAGCAGGCGCTGACCGCGCTGTCGCTGCTGTTCGCCGTGTTCCTGACCAACCCGGCGCCGATCTGCGTGCTGGACGAGGTGGACGCGCCCCTGGACGAGGCCAACGTCGACCGCTTCTGCACCCTGGTCGAGGAGATGGCCCGCGTCGGCGCCACCCGCTTC
Organism: Skermanella sp. TT6; assembly: GCF_016653635.2. Lineage (NCBI taxonomy): Bacteria > Pseudomonadati > Pseudomonadota > Alphaproteobacteria > Rhodospirillales > Azospirillaceae > Skermanella > Skermanella cutis. The sequence goes on along the minus strand of NZ_CP067420.1, from coordinate 942,261 downwards.
CTGATCATCACTCATCACCGCCTGACCATGGCCCGGATGGACCGGCTGTTCGGCGTCACCATGGGCGAGCGCGGCGTTTCCCAGCTGGTGTCCGTCGATCTGCGCCGCGCCGAGGAACTGCGGGGCGCCGCCTGATCCCGCCAGCCTCTTCCGTGCCCATCCGCCTCCGTGGGATGTGACTAAGCGGTCCGCCGGGCATAGACTGTGGGAAATCCCTGACCATTGACGGCGGACCGGTACTGCGCACCATGACTTCCTGCGACTTCCTGATCATCGGCGGCGGCATCGCCGGAGCTTCCGCGGCCTACGAGCTCTCGTCCCGCGGCCGCGTCGTGCTGCTGGAGCGCGAGGCCCAGCCGGGCTACCACTCGACCGGCCGCTCCGCCGCCCTCTATACCGAGACCTACGGCAACGCGGCGATCCGGGCGCTGACCGTCGGCAGCCGCCCCTTCTACGACGCCGCCGTGGCTTCGGGCTTCGCCGCGCATCCGGTGCTGACCCCGCGCGGCGTGGTGCTGGTCGGGCGGGACGACCAGAGGGACGGCCTGGACGGCGCCTTCCGCACCGGCAGCGTCCTGACGCCGTCGGTGGAATTGCTGGACCGCGAGGCGACCCTGGCGCTCGCCCCGATGCTTCGGCCGGACTATGTCGCGGGCGCGGTGTGGGAGCCGGACGCCATGGACATGGACGTCCACGCGATCCACCAGGGCTATCTGCGCGGGCTGCGCGCCCGGGGCGGCGAGGTCGTGACCGACGCGGAGCTGACGGGACTGAGCCGCCGGGACGGGACCTGGCGGGCGGAGACCCGCGCCGGAGCCTTCGAGGCCCCCTGGATCGTCAACGCCGCCGGGGCCTGGGCCGACGCGGTCGCCGGGATGGCGGGGCTGGCCCCGGTCGGCCTGGTGCCGAAACGCCGGACGGCGATCACCTTCGATCCCACGCCGATCCCGGACGAGGCCGGCCTGCCCCGCTGGCCGATGGTTTGCGACGTGGACGAAACGTTCTATTTCAAACCCGAGGGCGGCCGGCTCCTGGGCTCGCCGGCCGACGAGACGCCGGTCGAGCCTTGCGACGTCCAGCCGGAGGAACTCGACGTTGCCCTGACGGTTGACCGGATCGAGCGGGCGTGCCTGTTCAAGGTCCGGCGGATCGGCCACCGCTGGGCCGGGCTTCGCACCTTCGCCCCGGACAAGAGTCCGGTGGTGGGTCCCGACCCGGAGGCGGAAGGATTCTTCTGGCTGGCCGGCCAGGGCGGCTACGGCATCCAGACGGCGCCTGGAATGGCGCGGACCGCCGCCGGGCTGCTGGCCGACGGGCGGGTGCCGGAGGATCTCGCCGCCCTCGGCGTGAAGGCCACGGATCTGGCGCCGGAGCGGTTGCGGGCGCCCTGAAGAAGGAAGCGAGCCATGATCTCCCCTGCAACGGTCTCCCTGCGCTTCGCCCTGCTGGCGCTCTGCGCCGGGGCACTGGCGTCCTGCGCCAATCCGCGCGCGGACGAGGCGCTGTTCGCCCAGACCGCCTTCGTGGGCATGCCCAAGGAGACGCTGCTGTCCTGTGCCGGCGTCCCGGAACGAATGGCCGAGGTCGGCAACCTGGAATATTTCACCTACTCCAGCAATCGCACGGTGGTCTACCAGAGCTATTCGCCGCTCCTTGGATATGGCCGCTATCCCTATCACGGCTATGGTTACGGCTTTCCCTATTACGGCTCCTTCGCGCCGACCTACGATTTCCGCAGCTTCAGCTGCAACGCGACATTCACGCTCCGCGACGGCGTCGTCGAGCGGATCGTCTATGGCGGTCCGGAGGGCGTCGGCGGCAGCCAGTTGGCCCAGTGCCAGACCATCATCGAGAACTGCCTGGCCCAGGTTGCCGCCCCGGCGACGCCGGCTGGGCGATGAGGGCCGGGTGATGAGGGCTGGCGACAATAAAGAGAGGAGCGACAACTCCGGCTTGCACGGCGCCCCGGGAATGGACGTATCATGGCCCGTCGAATGACAAGACCAACGATGGCGGCCCGCCCGCATCTTGCCCACGGGCCGCCCTGACAAGGAGGAGCAGGTTCCATGCATGTCGCAGCCGTCATCAAGCGCAAGGGCTCCAGCGTCGTCTCCATCGCGCCCGAGCGAACCATCGGAGAGGCCGCGAACCTGCTGACCGAGAACCGGATCGGTGCCGTCCTGGTGATGGACGACAACGAGGGCATCCGCGGCATCATCTCCGAACGCGACATCATACGCGCCCTGACCAGGTTCGGCGCCGACACGCTGAACCGGCGGGTCGATGAGGTCATGACCCGCAACGTGCAGCAGTGCTCCCCCTCCGATACCATCGCCGAGATCATGACCGTCATGACCACCCGGCGCTTCCGCCACCTTCCCGTGGTCGAGGACGGCAAGCTGCTGGGCATGATCAGCATCGGCGACGTGGTCAAGCAGCGGCTGGACGAGACCGAACTCGAGGTGGAGACCCTGCGCGGCTACGTGACCGGACAGGGGTGACGCCGGCCCGCCGTGTCGGGCCAGTGTAGGCGAAGCGCCACACCTGCGGGCGCTTCGTCTCCCTCCTTGCACGGGGAGCTTGACGTTTACGTAAACTGTTAGTACCCCTTTCTCCCATATCCGCGGGAAAGATCAACGATCCGCGGAAGAAAGAATCAATCGGGAGAAGACACCCAATGAACCCCATCAAGCGCTTCCCGGGACGTGCGACGGCGTCGATCCTGGCCGCCACCTCGGCGATCGCCCTGCTCGCCGGCACCCAGGCCGTCCAGGCCGCCGGCTTCTACATCAAGGAGCAGAGCGTCACCGGGCTGGGCCGCGCTTTCGCCGGCGAGTCCGCGATCAGCGAGGACGCCAGCACCATCTTCTTCAACCCCGCCGGGATGACCCGGCTGGAAGGGCCCGAGGCGACCGCCGGCGTCCACCTGCTGATCCCGCGCGCCGACCTGGAGAACCGCGGCTCGACCGCGACCGTCCAGACTCCCGCCGGGGCGCTGACCCGCCCGATCGTCGGCAACGACGGCGGCAATCCCTATGACCCGACGCCGGTGCCGAACGCTTATTTCGCCTATCCGCTGATGGACCGGGACCTGTGGGTGGGCCTGGGCGTCTCCGCCCCGTTCGGCCTCGCCAACAAGTACGATGCGAACTGGTTCGGCCGCTACGACTCGATCGAGACGGACCTGCTGACCCTCAACATCGCACCCAGCGTCGCGTACCGGGTGAACGACTGGATCTCGATCGGCGGCGGCATCGACATCCAGTATGCCGACGCCAAGCTGACCAACGCGGTGTTCACCGGGACCGGCCCGGACATCATCTCCAAGGTGGAGGGCGACGACTGGACCTTCGGCTACAATGTGGGTGTGCTGTTCGAACCGATCCCGACCACGCGGATCGGCATCCATTACCGGTCCCAGATCGAGCACACGCTTGACGGCGACGTGCAGCTGAGCCGGGCCGGCACCACGTTCAACACCTCTTCCGGCACCGCCGACCTCAACCTGCCCGACATCATCGCGGTCGGCGTCGTCCACGAACTGACCCCGAAGCTGACGCTGATGGCGGAGTACAACTGGTACGGCTGGAGCAACTTCGAGGAGATCCGCGTCAAGCGCCCAGGACTGCCCGACCAGGTCGTCGGCCAGAACTACGAGGACACCTTCTCGCTGGCCGTCGGCGCCCAGTACCAGATCAACGATGCGTGGACGGTCCGCGGCGGCTTCCAGTACGACGAGACCCCGACGGTGGACAATTTCCGCTCGACCCGGACGCCGGACGCCGACCGCTACTGGCTGAGCGCCGGCGCCTCCTACGCCCTGTCGGAGAGCTTCGTCGTGGACGTGGCCTATACCCACATCATCATCGACGACGCCGACATCAACACCACCCAGCCCGGCGCCGTCGCGGCCCTGTCCACCAACACCCGCGCCGTGAGCGAGGGCAGCGTCGACATCATCGCGGCGTCGCTGCGCTACAAGTTCTGAGGTGCTGCGGGGCGCGGCGGGGCCTGTTTAAGCGGCGCGGCGGTCCCGGTGCCCTTCGCGGCCCGGGCCGCCGCCCCGCTCGCGGTGGCGGAAGGGCTTTTGCGTGGGGTTTGCCGACGTCGGCCGCCCGGCGCCGGCGGGGGCCGGCGCAGGGTCACTATCGGAGGTCACTGTTTCGGCCGGGGCCTCTGACGCGGCCTCTTCCGGGGCCTCGGCCGGCATCTCGGCAGCGGGGGCGTCGTCATCCTCGGCCGGGTCGAAATCCAGCTGCTCCAGGTCGGCGTCGGGATGCGGGGCGTCGCTGACATAGTGGTGGGGAATCCGCTTGTCCCGGATCACGCCGCGCAGCTTGAGCCGCAATTCGACCGCGCGCAGGGCGAGCGACAGCGACTTCCTGTCCATGGCCTCGGCGATGATGGTCTTGACGGTCTCCGCCGCCTCCTCCAGGTCGGACTGGTGGCTGCCGTTGCGGGCGGCGCGGAGTTGATCGACCCGGATGCGGATCTCCGGCCGGGTCATCAGGAAGGCTCCGCGCTGCTTCGCCCCGTTCGGCGAATACCCCGCCCGCCGGGCCGCCTCCGCCCCGCCGACATTCTCGGCCATGGCTTGGCAGAACGCCTCCTGGCGGGCGGTCAGGCGGATCACCGGGGTGGATGAGGAAGGGGGGGCTGGTTGCATGGCGGCGGACCTTGAGCGGAAGCGGAGGATGTCTAAATTTATCGGGATCTTATGAACAAAACAAGAACAAATACGATCGGACGGAACGGAGTTCAGGGAACGGGGAAATCCTTGGAGTTCCTGCACGGTAGTGTTCGTCCACTCGCGGGAGTGCCGGCGTCGGCCTTTGGCCGAAACCGACCTACGGCCCCCTGCTCCGCCGAAAGCCACGAGCCGGTCACCGGCGGCACGAGACATGCGGCCCGAGTTTCCGGCTCATTCCTCCTCGACGCGCATCGGTGAAGTCCTCCGCCCGACCGGCGTTGGTCCGACCTCCAATGGGATACCAACCGGAGAAGGTGATGGATCGGACGGATCCCTGTCGCAATCCGATTTGCCTACCCGGCCGGCGCGACCTTTGCGCCCAGGGCGGCGTGTCCGGGGGTTCCTGCGCCGCGACCTCGGATTAGAACAACTTCCGGAATGATTTTCATTACCTCAGCGTGGAAGATAACGGCATCGGATCAACTGTAATTAGTATCGTTCGGAGATCGAATTGACCGTCCTCGACGTGGTTCTCGATAAGACGCTCCCATTCGACATGCGCTGGAACCTGGTGAAGCGCCAGCCCCGGGTGGCGCTCAGCAAGCATCAGATCGACACTTTCTGGAAGGAAGGGTACCTGACGATCCCCGACTTCATCGACGTGGCCCAGGTCGACGAGATCGATCGTTCCTTCCAGAGATTGTTCCGGACCCGTGCCGGTTGGAAGGAGGGCGACTTCTACGACATCGCGGGGCTTGACCAGGGCGACGAGTTCAAGCTGCCCCAACTGCTCCACCCCGCCAAGTACGCGCCGGAACTTCTGCGAACGGTGTTCTGGGCCAATGCCGAGGCGGTCGCGAAGGCCCTGCTCGGCGCCGATGCCCGCTTCTCGTTCGACCACGCGATCAGCAAGCCGCCGCACCCCGAATCCGCCACCCCCTGGCACCAGGACCAGGCGTTCCACCGGGCCGGGAGCCATGTGGAGAACATCACGATCTGGCTGCCCCTGCAGGACGTGGACGAGGAGAACGGCTGCCTGACCTTCGTCCCGCAGAGCCACACCGGGCCGATGCTGACGCACCGCAACTACCGCGACGACAAGCGGATCGAGGGCCTGGAGGCGGTCGGGGTCGATCTGGACAAGGCCGTGACGGTCCCGATGCGAAAGGGCTCCGTCTCGATCCATCACAGCCGCACGCTTCACTATGCCGGGCCGAATCTGTCGAGCCAGCCCCGCAAGGTCTATTCGCTGCTGTTCGCCGTGCAGAAGCCGGAGCCGGTGGTGGCGGTCGATTATCCCTGGAACCTGGACAAGCCGACCGCGCGGCTGGAGCGCAAGCGTGCCTATGAGCAGCGCTGGTCCAACAGGGCGCAGCGGAGGATCAAGAACGCCCTGTCGAGCACCTTGCACCGGGTCATCGGTCGAGGCGGGCGCTGAGACGGGGGATGAGGCGCGCCGCGGCTAGAGCGGTACCCGATCAGGTCCATCCGCCCCGGGGCAGCCGAACCGATGCGTTGCGCCATGGGCGCAACCTACGATCGCCGGCCCGCATCACTTCCGCCCTGCATCGAGCCGTAGGTTGCGCCCATGGCGCAACACGGTGCGGCGAGAGGAACGGAGCGGTTCAACCTGATCGGGCACATCTCTACGCGGCGCGCATGTCGTTGAGGAACTGCTTGACCTGGGCACGCAGGTAGTCGAACTGCTTCGTCACCTCCTGGCTCGCCTCCAGCAATTGGCGGGTCGTCTGGCTGGCATCGACCACCCCCAGCGTCACCACGTTGATGTTGCTGGCGACCGCCTGGGTGCCGTTGGCGGCGTGGGCGGCAGCCTGCGAGATGTCCTGGGTGGTGATGTTCTGCTCCTCCACGGCGGCGGCGATGCCCGAGGCGATCTCCCGCGCGCCGTCGGCGACGGCCGAGATCGTGCGGATTTCCTCCACGGCGCGGTTGGTGACCTGCTGGACCCCCATGATCTGGTGGGTGATCTCGTCGGTCGCCTGGGCGGTCTGGCTGGCCAGGGCCTTGACCTCCGACGCGACGACGGCGAAGCCCCGGCCGGCCTCTCCGGCGCGCGCCGCCTCGATGGTGGCGTTCAGCGCCAGCAGGTTGGTCTTGCCCGCGATGTCGTTGATGAGCTGGACGATGTCGCCGATCTTGAGCGCCTGGGCGGCGAGGTCGGCGATGGTCCGGCTGGTCTGGTCGGCGGCGGTGGCGGTCTTGCGGGCGACGTCCACGCTCTCGTTGATCCGCTGGGCGATCTCGCTGGTGGTGGCGGACAGTTCCTCCGTCGCCGCGGCGATGTTGCCGACGTTGGAGATGGTGTTGTCGGTGGCCCGGGTGATCTCCGCGGTGCCGCGCTCGGCCTCGTTCATCTTCTCCGACATGGCGCGGGCGAAGGAGGCCATCTCCTCCGCCGACCGCGACACGGTGTCGAGCACGGTGGCCATCTTGCGATCGAAGTCGTTGGCCATGCTGCCGACCAGCTCGACCCGCTTCTGCTCGGCCTCCGCCTTCAGGCGGTCCTGCTCGCGGGCGAAGTCGAGGACCTTGAGCGCGTTCTCGCGGAAGACCCCGACGGCCCGCGCCATGGTGCCGATCTCGTCGCCGCGCCGGACCAGGTCCAGCTCGAAATCCAGGTCGCCGCGGGTGATCTTCGCCATGGCTTCGGAGATGACCCCGGTCGGGCGGATCACGACGAGTCGCAGCAGCAGGTAGAGCGCGGCCACGAGCGCCGCCACGATCCCGATGGAGATCAGGGCCGACGCCATGGTGTCGTCCGCGATCGCCTTCATCACCGCGGCGCGGCTCCAGGCCACCGCCAGCGTGCCGATCCGCTCGCGCTGGGCGCCGAACGCGACGGGGATGATCATGTAGGTGTGGTCGTCGGTCGCGTCCGTGACGATGTTGCTGTCGGCCGGCAGCTTGTGGGACTCGACGAAGGCCTGGAGCAGGGCCTTGTCGAAGCCGGGCTGCGCGAACTCGTTGAGGAGCTTGCCGTCGGCGGTCTGCACCATCACCCCGTCCAGCCCGGCGCGCGGGTTCTGCGCGATCTCCTTGTAGGAGTTGGCGAGCGCCTCGGTCCGCGCATATTTCACCGCGCTGGACATGTTGTCGCCCAAGGTCGCCGTGAGGATGGCGTTGCTGTCGTCGAAGGTGCTGAGCGCCAGGACGCGCGACGTGTAGCTCTGATAGGCGACGAGCCCGCCGAGCCCGCCGATCAGCAGCAGCGCCACGGACAGGATGACTTTCTGGTTGATGCTCCTGAGCGAAAACCTGCTCCTGCCCGGCCCCGAGCCTTGCTCCTCACGCCCTCCCATCACGAACCCTCCTTAAAACCCCAAAGCCGACTTCCACGGGTTGCGCACCCAGGGAGCGCCACGATGCAGCTGGCGAACCGGCGGCGGCATCCCGACACCAGAATAGTCGGAAGTTCGGGATTGTGTCCGAACAAGATGTCGCAGAGCTCATGACAAAACTTATAAGTCTATGTAATTTTCGTAATGCCACATCAGCATAATGTTCGCATCCGACGGATACAGCCAAGGCAAGAAGAGGATCGCATCACTACATCGGATCGCCTGGAACGGCCGGACGGAAGCCGCCCCCGAGCAAAGCGAAAGGGCGGCGGAAGCCTGAACTTCCGCCGCCCCCGGGCGTCCCGTGACTGGGCCGGAGAGATTACTCCGCCGCCGCCGCCGCGGTGGCGCCGCGCACCAGGGTGTCGTAGTCGGTCATCAGCGTCTTGCACATCTGGCCCGGCGTGAACTTCAGGTCGTCGATCTGGCCGACCGGGGTCACCTCGGCGGCGGTGCCGGTCAGGAAGATCTCGTCGGCCGTCTTCAACTCGTCCGGCATGATCGCGCGCTCGACCACCTCGATGCCGCGCCGCTTGGCGAGGTCGATCACCGTGCGGCGGGTGATGCCGTCCAGGAAGCAGTCCGGGGTCGGGGTGTGCAACTTGCCGTCCACCGCCATGAAGAAGTTGGCGCCGGTCGCCTCGGCCACGCGGCCGCGGTAGTCCAGCATCAGCGCGTCGTGGAAGCCTTCGTTCTCGGCGGCGTGCTTGCTCATGGTGCAGATCATGTAGAGGCCGGCGGCCTTGCTGCTGGTCGGCGCGGTGTTGGGAGCGGGGCGCGCCCACTTGCTGGTCTGCAGCTTGATGCCGGCCATCCGCGCTTCCGGCGAGAAGTAGCTCGGCCACTCCCAGCAGGCGATCGCGACATGGATGGTGTTCTGCTGGGCGGAGACGCCCATCATCTCGCTGCCCCGCCACGCGACCGGCCGGACATAGGCGTCGGTGTAGCCCTGCGCCTGGACCACGAGCCGGGTCGCCGCGTCGATCTCCTCCACGGTGTAGGGCAGCGAAAAGCCCAGCACCTCCGCGGACTTGGCGAGCCGTTCGGAATGTTCCGTCAGCTTGAAGACGGAACCGTTGTAAACCCGCTCACCTTCGAATACACAGCTTGCATAGTGCAGGCCGTGGGTCAGCACATGGACCTTGGCGTCGCGCCACGGGATCAGTTCGCCATCGAACCAGATCTGGCCCTCGCGGTCATCGAAGGGAAGCATGGACATCACAAAGCACTTTCATTGTTAGATTATGTCTCGGCATGGCGGGTAACACGTAACATTCGGATTGCACTTGTGTCAACATGGCTGACGTAAAAACCGGGGTGAACCCCCTCTTCCTGCGCGAGGAGGAATTGCGCCAGGGCATGGAGCTGCTGTTCTACGCCTACCGCGACTTCACCGCCGAACCCGATGCAATCCTTGGCAAAATCGGCCTCGGGCGTGCCCACCACCGGGTCATCTACTTCATCGGGCGGAACCCCGCGATCACCGTTACAGAGCTGCTATCGATTCTGCGCATAACGAAGCAGAGCCTGTCCAGGGTGCTGAGCGAGCTGGTCCGGCTGGGCTTCGTGACGCAGCGCCCCGGGGTGCGCGACCGCCGCCAGCGGCTGCTGGAGCTGACCGAGAAGGGCGTCGAGCTGGAGCGCCAGCTGTCCGAGAGCCAGCGCCAGCGGATCGCCAAGGCCTACCGCAAGGCCGGCGCCGTCGCGGTGGAGGGCTTCCGCGAGGTGATGCTGGGCATCATCGACGACGAGGACCGCCCGAAATTCACCGCCAGGATGGACCGCCCGCCCCCCAAACGCTGACCGGACAACGCTGACAGGATGCCGCCATGACCGAGGAGATGCCCCATATCCTGGTGGTCGACGACGACCTGAGGCTGCGGGAGGTGCTGCGCAAGTACCTGGTGAAGAACGGCTTCATGGTCACCACCGCGCAGCACGCGGCCGACGCCCGGGCCAAGCTGGGCAGCCTCGCCTTCGACCTGATCGTGCTGGACGTCATGATGCCGGGCGAGAGCGGCCTCGACCTGACCGAGAGCCTGCGGCGGGAGAGCCAGGTGCCGATCCTGCTGCTGACCGCGCGGGGCGAGCTGGACGACCGCATCGCCGGGCTGGAAGCCGGCGCCGACGACTACATGAGCAAGCCCTTCGAGCCGCGCGAGCTCGTCCTGCGCATCACCTCGATCCTGCGCCGGGTGCCGCGCCCGGTCGAGCCCATGGCCGACCTGCGGATCGGCAGGTGGACCTTCGTGCCCGACCGGGAGGAGCTGCGGGCCGGCGACGAGACGGTGCGCCTGACCAGCGCGGAGGCGGCCCTGCTGAGGGTCCTGGCGGGCCGGCCGGGGGCCATCCTGACCCGCGAGGAACTGGCCGACCGCGCCGGCATCGTGGGCAACGCGCGCACCGTGGACGTCCAGGTCAGCCGCCTGCGCAGCAAGCTGGAGGACGATCCCCGGCTGCCGCGCTATCTCCACACCGTGCGCGGCGAGGGTTATGTTCTGAGACCGGAATGACTATACCGGCCGGGTCCCATTCCCGGGTTCACGAGGCAGGGCCATGACGGCGATACATGAACTGACCGCGCGCAGCTACGGTCCCGACCGGCGCGGGCCGCGCGGGCTGATCAAGCGGATGCTGCCCCAGACGCTGTTCGGGCGGTCGCTCCTGATCATCGTCACGCCGGTGATCCTGCTCCAGGTGGTCGCCACCTGGATCTTCTACGACAGGCACTGGGAGACCATGACCAACCGGCTCGCCTTCGCGGTGGCCGGCGAGATCGGCATGGTGATCGAGCAGCTGGAACGCGACGTCTCGATGGCCGACCGGACGGACACGCTGGCCATGGCGGCGCGCACCATGGACCTGATCATCACCTTCGAGCCGGAGGCGGTCATCCCCAACCGGCGGCAGGAGCTGAGCAGCCTGCTGGAGCGCACGCTGGGCATGGCGCTGGACGAGCGCGTGCGGAAGCCCTTCACGGTGGACACCCGGGTCGCCAGCAACTGGGTCGAGATCCGCGTGCAGATGGCCGACGGCGTGCTGTCGGTGATGGCGCCCGAGCGCCGCCTGTTCAGCTCCACGACCTATATCTTCCTGCTCTGGATGGTCGGCGCCGCCATGGTGCTGTTCGCCATCGCGATCATCTTCATGCGCAACCAGATCCGGCCGATCCGCCGGCTGGCCGCGGCGGCGGACGCCTTCGGCAAGGGCCGCGACGTGACCCGGTTCAAGCTGGAGGGAGCCGCCGAGGTCCGGCAGGCCGCCGCAGCCTTCCTGGTGATGCGCGAACGCATCCAGCGCCAGATCAGCCAGCGGACCGAGATGCTGGCCGGCGTCTCCCACGACCTGCGCACGCCGCTGACCCGCATGAAGCTCCAGCTGGAGCTGTTCGGCGACGGGCCCGACGTGGACGACCTGAAGACCGACGTGATCGAGATGGAGCAGATGATCGAGGGCTACCTGGCCTTCGCCCGCGGCGAGGGCGCCGAGACGCCGGTCCCGACCGACCTGAACCGCCTGATCAACGAGGCGGTCAGCGCCGCGCGCCGGGACGGGGCCGTCGTGGACGTCCACCTGGAGGACGAGATGAGCCTGCCGCTCCGCCCGAACTCGGTCAAGCGCTGCCTGGCCAACCTGATCGGCAACGCCCGGCGCTACGCCGACCATGTCTGGGTCCAGGCCGGGCGGCGCGACGACGCGATCGAGATCACCGTGGACGACGACGGTCCCGGCATACCGGCCGGTTCCCACGAGGACGTGTTCCGCCCCTTCTTCCGGCTGGAGGAATCGCGCAACCGGTCGACCGGCGGCGTCGGCCTGGGCCTGACCATCGCCCGCGACGTGATCAGGAGCCATGGCGGCGACATCACGCTGGCGGAAAGCCCGCGCGGCGGCCTGCGCGCGGTGGTGCGGCTGCCGGTCTGACCCCTTGGCGCCGGCGCCCTACATACCCCGGTACGCTTACCGATTCTCAACGATCTTCCAGTAATACTTTCCGAACTTTGAAGTATATTACATAGGAAGATCAAGGTGCCCAACAAATCGGCTAAGCTGATGGCCGGAGCGGTAATATCCGGTTTGGGTATATATATCCTGATCGGCGAGGGTTTCTCGATCGTGAGCAGCGACGCCGTGATCAATGCCCGGGTCGCCATGGTCAGGTCTCCGATCGACGGATATCTGGAAATGAAGCCCTTGGCGATCGGCCAGCGGGTCCATGCCCGCGAGCCGCTGGGCAGCGTCACGGACGAGCGGGCCGACGATGCGCGGGTCCAGGACCTGGAGCGCGCCGCCGACGCGCTGGCCGCGGAGACCGCCCTGCTCCAGGCCAGGCTCGCCGACCTGAAGGGCAGCAGGGCGGAACTGGCCGGTCGCACCCTGTCCTACCAGGAGGGCCGGCTCCGCCAGCTCCGCGCCCAGATCGACGAGGCGGAGGCCATGCTGGCCGGCGCCCGGGCGACCAGCCAGGAGTCCGAAGCCACCCTGGTGCGGGCCGAGGAGCTGAAGGCCAAGGGCATCCAGTCCGCGGCCGTGCTGGACAAGGCGAGCGCCAGCCACAGCGTCGCGGCCCTGGCCGCGAAGGCGGCCGCCGCCCGGGTCGAGACGCTGAGGATCCAGCACGCGGCGGCGTCCAAGGGCACCTTCCTGGGCGACAGCTACAACGACACGCCCTATTCCAGCCAGCGGACCATGGAGCTGGACCTGCTGGCCGCCGAACTGCGCGCCGACCTGGAGGAGCGCGCCGGCCGGCTCGCCAAGGTGCGCGACCACATCGCCGTGGAGCGCCAGCGGGTCGGCCGGATGCGCGAAGCGTTCCTGAACTCCCCCGTGGACGGCAGGGTCTGGGAAGCGGCGTTGGGCGCCGGCGAATATGCCCGCAAGGGCCAGGACATCCTGCGCCTGCTGGACTGCTCGACCACGGTGGTCACCGCCTCGGTCGGCGAGCGCGACTACAACCGCCTGCGGGTCGGCGACCCCGCCCGGTTCCGCCTGGCCGGTACGCGCCGGGTCTACGACGCGGTGGTCCTCCGGCTCGCCGGCTCGGGCGCCGCGACGGTCTACAACAACATGGCGATCAGCCCGGGGCCGGACCATCTCCAGCGCTACGACGTGGCCCTGTCGGTGCCCGGCCTGCTGCACGACCCTGAGGCGAACTGCGCGGTCGGCCGGACCGGCAAGGTCTCGTTCTCCGGCATCGGCGACGCGACCGGACGGCTGCGCTCCTGGCTGGGCCTGTAGGCCGATGGTCTTCTCAGCCCTGGAGGCCGGCCTGGCGCCGTCGCTGGTGATCGCCGGGCTGGCCCTGGCGGCGCTGCCGTTCTGCTCGACCTCCGACGTGCGGGTGCGCGTCCTGGTGTTCGCGGTGTCGGTCGGCATGGGCTGGCGCTACATCGCGTGGCGGGCGGCCGAGACGCTGCCGCCGCCGGCTCTCGACGCCGACTTCGTCTGCGGCGTCGCCTTCCTGGCGCTGGAAATCCTGGTGATGCTGGGGTCCACCCTGTCGTCGCTGATCCTGTCCAGGACCCTCGACCGGCGGGACGAGGCGACGGCGAACGCGCGGTGGTGGCCGGCCGACCGGCCGCCCCAGGTGGACGTCCTGATCACCACCTACAACGAGGAGGAGGCGATCCTGTCGCGGACGATCGCCGGCGCGCTGGGCATCGACCATCCCCGGCTCCGGGTGTGGGTGCTGGACGACGGCCGGCGGGACTGGCTGCGCGACCTGTGCGCCGCCCGGGGCGTCGGCTACCTGACGCGGCCCGACAACAGCCACGCCAAGGCCGGCAACATCAACAACGGCCTGGCGCACCTGGCGACCCTGGAGGCCGAGCCGGAATTCATCGTCGTGCTGGACGCCGACTTCGTCGCCCACGACGACTTCGTCAGCCGCACGCTGGCGCTGTTCCACGATCCCACGGTCGGGCTGGTCCAGACGCCGCAGCATTTCTTCAACCCCGACCCGATCCAGTCGAACCTGCGGATCGGCCGGGCCTATCCGGACGAGCAGCGCTTCTTCTTCGACCATCTGATGGCCTGCCGGGACGCCTGGGGCATCGCGTTCTGCTGCGGCACCTCGTCGATGATGCGCTGGGACGGGCTGAGGGCGATCGGCGGGTTTCCGACCGACAGCGTGACCGAGGACTTCCTGGTCACCCTGCGCCTGAAGCAGCACGGGCTGCGCACGGTCTACCTGAACGAGCGCCTGAGCGACGGGCTGGCTCCCGAGGGGATGAAGGAGTACGTGACCCAGCGCGGACGCTGGTGCCTGGGGCTGATGCAGATCATCCGCGGGCCGCTCAGCCCGTTCCGGCGCAACCGGCTGGACTGGATGGACCGGCTCGGCCTGGCGGACGCCCTGATCTACTGGAGCTCGACCTTCTGTTTCCGGCTGGCCTGCCTGGTGATCCCGGCGCTCTACTGGTGGTTCGGCATCAGCGCGGTCAACGCGTCGTTCACCGACGTGGTGGCCTATTTCGTTCCCTATTTCGTCGCCGTCATGATCGCGCTGAACTGGACCACCGGGGGCAAGATCATCCCGATCATGAACGATGTCAGCCAGGTGCTGACCATGTTCGAGATCAACCGGGCGGTGTTCGCCGGCCTGCTGCGGCCGGAGGGCCAGAAGTTCAAGGTCACGGCGAAGGGCGGCGAGCGCAGCCGGCGGATCGTTCAGTGGGTCATGATGCGGCGGTTCGGCGCGCTGATGCTGATGACGGTCGGGGGCATGGTCTATGCCATGCTGTCGGACTACGCCCCGGACGGCGGCGCCGGGGACGGCAAGCTGGTGATCCTGTTCTGGAGCTTCTACAACCTGATCGTCCTGATGCTGGCCATGACCGTGTGCATCGAACTGCCCCGCCTGCGCGGCGACGAGCGCTATCCGACCGACGAGCAGGTGGAGATGGAGCTGTCCGGCGACATGATCCCGGCGCGCCTGATCGACATCTCTCTCGGCGGAGCCCGCATCCAGGGGACCGTCCCGACGGATGCCGGCGAGGGCTTCCTGCTCCATCTGGCCGAAGTCGGGGTGATGCCGGTCACCGTCGTCAACGCGCGCGACGGGGCCTTCGTGGTGAAGTTCCTGCATGACGCCGAAACCCGCGACAGGATGATCCGGAAGATCTATTCCGACAATTACCAGCTCAACGTGTCGCGGGTGAACTGGCGGGGCCTGCTGGCCGGGCTCGGCAGCCGGGCGGCCCAGTAGGCCGCCGGCGGCGCGTTGCCCGCCGCCTCAGGCGGCGGGAGCCTTGGGCCGGTTGACGGCGCGGCGGCGCAGCCTCGCGTCGAGGTCGACCAGCGCGCTGGAGAGCCGGAAGACCTCGGCGTAGGACCGGGTATAGGGAATGCGGGCGTCGTGGTCATACTCGCGGATCCGGTCGGCAGCCTCCGCGATCTCCAGCAGCGGCCGGGTGATCCGCCTGGCCAGCACCGATCCGGCGAACGCGGCGGCGAGTGCCGCGCCCAGGCCGAGCAGCGCCAGGTTCCACTGGAACCGCCGGATCGGGGCCAGGACCTTGTCGGCGTCCTGGCGCACGACCACGGCCCAGCCGAGCCCCGGATAGTCGCGATGCCCCGTCGTCAGGGTGGTGGCGGTCAGGTAGTCGCGGCCGTCGGGCCAGGTCTCCAGGCCGTGGCGCGTGCCGCCCTGGCGCGCGGCGCCCAGGCTGAGCAGGTCCAGCTTCCCGCCGACCAGGCCGTCCGGCCCCAGCAGGACGTCGCCTTCGGCGCTGACGATCAGCGCTTCGGCGCTCTCGCTCCGCTCGCCCCGGACATCGAGGACCGAGGCGGTGATCTCCTCTCCCCAGGACCAGCTGAGATGGGCTCCCAGGACGCCGAGCGGAACGCCGTCGGCACGCCTGAGCGGCATGGCGACGTCGACGAAGCGCAGGGGATCGCCGTTGGCGTTCGGCGGCAGTTTCTTGGCGAGGAGCACCGCCTCGTGGACGTCGCCGGCGAACATGTTCCGGCTGCCGGCCCGGAACCACGGCCTGCCCGACACGTCGGCGCCCTCCAGCAGGCGCCCGGTGCTGACGAGGACCCTGCCCTCCGGGCTCGCCAGGCCGACCCAGGCATATTCGGGGGAGCTGCGCTGGAGGGTCTCGAGCTTCACCCGCAGCCGGTCGGGATCGGAGTCGGGTTCCAAGGTTTCCTGGATCCGGCCGATCATCCGGATGTCCAGCCACCGCTCGAACATGCTGCGATCCAGCTTGTCGGCGATCTGGGCGCTGAGATCCAGCGCCGCGGCGCCCGCCTGGTCGCGGAGGCGGCTGCCGATCGTCCCGTTGGCCAGCAGGCTGACCCCGGCCACCGGCGCGATGCACAGCACCGCGATGCTGGCGGACAGGAGAGTGGAAAGGCTTCTTGGATTTTTCATGAATTACCGCAAAACTGTAATAACGGCGAGCCTGATGCATCGCCATTTACAGGACGCAGTAAGTCATCACCGCTTTACATCGGATGAACGAGCGGGAATTTCCTCAAACGACTCTTATCGACCGCAGCCGGGAACGCGAGGTCAATACAGCCGACCGCCGTCCGGGACCTTGCGCTCCGGCGTGACCAGCACGACTTCGCCGTTCTCGTCGGGAAAGCCCAGGACCAGGACTTCGGACATGAACTTGCCGATCTGCTTGGGCGGGAAGTTGACGACGCCGGCGACCTGGCGGCCGACCAGCGTCTCGGGCGTGTAGTGGCGCGTGATCTGGGCGGAGGTGCGGCGCATCCCGATCTCCGGACCGAAATCCACCTGAAGCTTGTAAGCCGGCCGGCGTGCCTCGGGATAGGGCTCCACGGCGGTGATCGTCCCGACGCGGATATCGACCTTCAGGAAATCCTCGAAGCCGATATTGGTGGTGGCCGTCGCCCCGGTCTTGCCCGTCATCCGCAGTTCCCCTTCTTCTTCAGGGCGCGCAGGCTACCGGCGGGAATCCTGAAAAACAAGGCCGCCGCCGGTTGCCCGGCGGCGGCCGCGATCCGGAGGGAACCGGATCCCGTCTCGATGGGGCTTACTTAGCCGCCTTGGCCTTGGCGACGACCGACTTCAGCTCTTCCAGGCTCTCGCTGACGCGCTTGTTGATCACGTCGGCGGCCTCGGTGTTGGACTTGGTGACCAGCTCGGCCAGCTCGCGGGTGTTGGCCAGGGCCTTCTCGAAGGCGGCCTTAACGAGGTCGGCCTGCTTGGCGACCTTCTCCTCCGGCGAGCCGGCGGCGAGCAGCTCGGAGACGATGGAGGTGGTCTGCTCGATGGCCTGGCGCAGGATCTCGGACTGGCGGCGGGCGACGGCCTGGAAGCCCTCGAACGCGAGCTGGTTGGCGGCGGTCAGGGCCTGGATGTTCTTCTGCTGCGCGGCGAACGCGGACTCGACATCGACGCCGGGAAGCTTGAATTCGGACATCAGCTTCGACACGTCGGTGAACTTGGAAACGTCGACGTCGAAGAACGGATTAGTCTTTGCCATGTGCCATCCCCTTGAGAGCATTCGTCGTTGCTGCGCCGCAACAGGTGTGATGCCGCATCATGCAGATTGCGCAATTCTGCGTCAACTTCTTTTGTGCAGCGCAACAACAACGCCCCTCAGGCCGTTACGCCGGGTTGGGCCGGCGAGTCGTCCGGCCGGGGAGCGCCCCCGCGGGAGCGCAGGGTGCGGGAGAACTGCTCGGCCTGGCGCAGCCTGGCGTCGAGCGCCGCCATGGTGCGCGAGAGGTCGGCGCTGTCGTCGGTCAGCCAGACCCTCATCACCGCCAGGTAGACCGCCCCCAGCCCCTTGACCCGGAGCGCGCCGGCGAAACCGTCCGCCGAGATCCCCGCGGCTTCCAGCATCCAGGCGAGCGAGCGCCGCAGGGAGCAGGCGTGCCACGCGGCGGCGACCGGATCGGAGCGCAGGTCGCGCGAAATGCTCTCCACCGCGGCCCGGTAGGGGGTCAGTGCGTCAAAGCGGCGCATCATGACGTCGAACAGCCGGTCGCGCGGGGTCTCCCCCTCGTCGACCTCCCCGCCTCCGGACAGCACGGCCTCGTCGATCTGGCGGGTGAACCCGCGCAGGATATCGGGCTTGCCCGGAAAGATCCGGTAGATGTCGGCCAGCGACAGCTTGGCCTCGGCCGCGATGTCGGCCATGGTCGTGGCCCGCCATCCCTTGTCCGCGGCCCGCTTCATGGCGGCATCGATGATTTGACGCGACAGATCAGCCTTCTTGGCCATGGTTTCCGTGATTCCCGTGCAGTTCGTTCGTCATGCCCTTAAGATTGGGCCGCCGGCGCGGATGCCAAAGCCCCCGGGCCCGAAATGCCCTGTCCGGCGGTGACGATCCGCGCGATGAGGAGTTGACTGTGTGCAAGGGCATGCGATGCTGCCGCGCCTCCCCCGTCGGGCGCGAAACCTGCTTCGGGCATGAAAACCATGACTGCTTCGTTCGGCTGGGCCTCCGGCTGCCTCATGACGCTGGCTCACCGGCTTCCCTATCTGACTCCCGATGAGGAACGCGACCTGGCCTTGCGCTCGGCGGCCGGCGACCAGGTCGCGGCCGAGCGGCTGGTCGCGAGCCACCTGCGCGTCGTGGTCCGGATCGCCCGCAGCTACGGGCGGTTCGGCCTGCCGGTGAACGACCTGATCCAGGAGGGCACGCTGGGCCTGATCCAGGCCGTCCGCAAGTTCAACCCGGACGGCGGGGCGCGGCTCGGCACCTATGCCATGTGGTGGATCCGGGCCTCGATCCAGGATTACGTGGTCCGGTCCTGGTCGCTGGTGCGGGTGGGCAAGACCGCCGCGCACAAGGCCCTGTTCTTCGCCCTGAAGAAGGTCGCCGCGGAACGGAAGACCTCGTCCGACGGGCTCGACCACGAGGCGCTGGCCGTATTGGCGACCCGGTTCGACATGCCGCCCGCCGAGGTCTCGGGCCTTGCCCACCGCATCGCGCGGCTGGACCAATCGCTCGACCTGCCGGCCGGCGACGGCGAGGAGGCGGAAAGCCTGCTGGACCGGCTGCCCGCCGACCAGCCGAGCCCGGAGGAGATCGTCGAGCAGCGCAGCACGGGCCGGGCCTGGAGCGGCCTGATCGACCGGGCGCTGGCCATGCTGCCGGCGCGCGAGGCCGCGATCATCCGCCACCGCCACATGAGCGAGGCGGCACCGACCTTCGAGGCGATCGGGCGGGAACTGGGAATCTCCAAGGACCGGGTGCGGCAGCTCGAGAAACGCGCCCTGCTGCGGCTGCGCGAGATGCTTCAGCCGCTGGCCGCCGTCCACGGCATGCCGGGCGGCTGACCGGCCGTCCGATCCGGAGCGCCGGCGGCTCCGCACCTCGGCATCGAGGGTGGGTGGAGCGGGATCAGGCAGCCCTGGGCCGGACCCGTGCCTCGATCTCTGCCCCGACCGCATCGCGGGCCGATTCCAGATCATAGGTCGTCTGCATACCGAGCCAGAACTCGGCGGAGGTGCCGAAATACCGGGCAAGCCGCAGGGCCGTGTCGGGCGTCACGCCGCATCGGCCGTCGAGCAGATCGCCGGCCAGCGATTCGGGAACGTCGATGGCTGGAGCCGGCGCGGAACCGCTCATGCCCAACGGCTTGAGGAAGTCCTCCCCGAGGACGTCTCCGGGATGCGCTGATGGGAAATCCGCCATGATCAGCCTCACGGTCAATGGTCATCGACGATCTCGACATCATAGGCATCGCCGTCCCGCCATTCGAAGCAGACCCGCCGCTGATCATCGATCCGAATGCTGTGCTGGCCCAGCCGGTCGGCGGAAAGAGCCTCCAATCGGTTGCCGGGCGGCGCTCTAGCCCGCGAGCTGGCGCGACCGGGCGGTGGCGGCCGCGATGGCGCGGTCGAACAGCGGCTGGATCCCGTCCCCGGCCATCAGCACTTCCAGCGCGGCCTGGGTGGTCCCGTTGGGGCTGGTGACGTTCCGGCGCAGCACGGAGGCCGGCTCGGCCGACCGCATCGCCAGTTCCCCGCTGCCCGCGACCGTGGCCCGGGCGATCCGCATCGACAGGTCTTCCGGAAGGCCGGCGGCCACGCCGGCTTTCGCCAGCGTCTCGATCAGCAGGAAGACATAGGCGGGGCCGCCGCCCGATACCGCCGTGACGGCGTCCAGCAGCCCCTCGTCCTCGACCCAGGCGACCTGCCCGACCGCGCCCAGCAGCGTGTCGCACAGGCGGCGCTGTTCCTCGGTGACCGCGGCGCTGGGAACGGCGACGGTCATGCCGCGGCCGACCGCGGCCGGGGTGTTCGGCATGGCGCGGACGATGGCCGCCTCCGCGCCCAGGCGCCCGGCGAAGTAGCCGATGGGCTTGCCGGCGGCGATCGACAGGAACACCGTGCCCGGACGGGCGAAGGCGGCGTAGGCGGGAACCACCTCGTCCATCACCTGCGGCTTGACGGCGAACACCACCACGTCGGGATCGAAGCCCGGCGGGATCCGGGACGGTCCGGCGCAGCGCACGATCCGGTGCTCCCCGGGCGGCGCGTCGGCTCCGAAGGCGCCCTGCGGCTCGACCACGACCACGTCGTCGACCGTCCGCGCGCCGAACCAGCCGTCCAGCATGGCGCCGCCCATCTTGCCGCACCCGACCAGAAGCAGCGAGCAACCCATGGCTCAGGCCTCCCCCACCGTGTCCAGGATGGCCGCGGTCACGGCTTCCGACGCCGACTTGCCGCCGGAGATGACGAACTGGAAGGCGGGATAGAAGCGCTCGCACTCCATCAGGGCGATCTCGACCAGGTCCTCCATCTGCTCGACGCTCGCCCGCGGCGCGCCGCGCAGCAGCGTCGTGTGGCGGAACATGGGGGTGTGCTCGTCGGGGCAGACGTCGAAATGGCCCAGCCACATCTTGGCGTTGACCTCGGACAGCAGCTCGTTGAGCTCGTGCCGGCGGGCCTTGGTCGCCTTCATGTCGAACTGGCAGGAGAACTGCATCGCGCTCACCTCGCCCTGCCAGACGAAATAGAGGCGGTAATCGCACCAGCGCGCGGCGATCTCGACGATCAGCTCATCCTCGTTGGAACGGTCGAACGGCCACTCGTTGGCGACGACGATCTCCTCGACGATATCCAGCGGATTGAGCGTTGACGTGGGCGTTTCTTCGACGGCGACTGCCGACATGCCTGCGACTCCCTGATCGCGCGGTGAACGGCGTTCGCCCCGGCCGACACCGGAAACGGCCCGATCCCGAGGGCCCAGCCGGCTTATACCGTCTGATCTACTCTGCCCCGAGATGTCGTATCCAGGTGGTCATGGGGCTACTACCCCGAGGACCGTGACAGAACGGCCCCGCGCTCGCAACAGAATTCCATAAATTTGCACATGAAGCGGCCGGCTGCCCGCGACCGGGCGGGCCGCGGACGTATCGCCGGCCGGGTGGGGACGGTCAGGCGCCGCCGGAAGCGGAAACGGGCTTGGCGTCCCCCGCCTCGTCCGCCGCGGGCTTGGCGGCATGGCCGCCGGCCGGGCGTTTCGGGGCGGCCGTCCCGTGGGCCAGCTCGCGTTCGGCGAGCAGGGTCGCGACCAGCGCCTCCAGCGCGGTCACCCGGTCCGTCAGGTCCTCCTGCTCGGAGCGGGCCTTGGCCGCCATTTCGCGGGCCGCCTCGAACTCCTCCCGGCTGACCAGGTCCATCCGGCTGAGGATGCGCTCGAACTGCTGGCGCACCTGTGCCTCGACCTCACCGCGCAATCCGGTCAGCGCGCCGACCGCGCCGCCCGCCACCCGGGCCAGATCGTCGAGAAGCTTGTTATCGACCTGCATGGATCCGTATCCTCCAAAGAGACACTATTATGGGGACGGGCCGGGGCCGAATCAACGCCGCATCGGCCGGCGGGACGCGTCCGGGACGGCAGGGGCGCCTTGCGGCGGTGCGGCAAGGAAGCCTATAAGGTCGCCAGCCCCGGCGGGTTACCCCGTCCCCTGGCCAGTCCCGCGGGCGGATTTTCCCGGGGCCGCCGCCGCACCGAAGTCGAACCGCGCCATGCTTGCCATCCTGTTCCCCGCCATCGACCCGGTCGCGATCCAGATCGGCCCCATCGCAATCCGCTGGTACGCCCTGGCCTACCTGGTCGGCTTCGTCGCCGGGTGGCGCTACTGCATCCATCTGGCGCGCAAGGACGAACGGCCGCCGACCTCGGTCGATTTCGACGATTTCCTGACCTGGGCGGTGATCGGCGTGATCCTGGGCGGCCGGATCGGCTACGTGCTTTTCTACAATACCGGATACTACCTGGGCAATCCGCTGGAGGCGCTGGCGGTCTGGCACGGCGGCATGTCGTTCCACGGCGGCCTGCTGGGGGTCATGGCGGCGATCCTGCTGTTCTCGCGCCGGCGGGGCTTCTCGCCGCTGGCGCTGGGCGACCTGATCGCCTGCGCCGCGCCGATCGGCCTCTTCTTCGGGCGCATCGCCAACTTCGTCAATGCCGAGCTGTGGGGCCGCGTGGCCGACGTGCCGTGGGCGGTGATCTTCCCGGGGGAACGGGCCGGCGGCCTGCCCCGCCATCCCAGCCAGCTCTACGAGGCGGCGCTGGAAGGGCTGGTGCTGTTCGCCGTGCTGGCCGTGCTCGCGCGGCGCCGGTCGGTCAGGGCGCGGCCCGGGCTGCTGGCCGGGATCTTCTTCATCGGCTACGGCCTGTCGCGGATCTTCGCCGAATATTTCCGGGAGCCCGACCCGCAGCTGGGTTTCCTGCTGGGCGGCCACGCCACCATGGGCCAGATCCTGTCCGTCCCCATGGTGCTGTTCGGGCTGGCGCTGGTGGTCCATGCCCGGCGCAAGGGCCGGGTGGACTCCCATGGACCCGTCGGCCGGGCGGATGCGCGGGATGGATGACGGCGGACTGGCCGGGCACCTGAGACGGCGCATCGCCGTGGAGGGGCCGATCTCCGTGGCGGCCTTCATGGGCGACGCGCTGGGACACCCGCAGCACGGCTACTACATCACCGCCGACCGGTTCGGCGCCGCCGGCGACTTCGTGACGGCGCCGGAGATCAGCCAGATGTTCGGGGAGCTGATCGGCCTGTGGTGCGCCCATACCTGGTCGGCGATGGGCGCGCCGGACCAGGTCAGCCTGGTGGAGCTGGGACCCGGGCGCGGCACCCTGATGCGCGACGCCCTGCGGGCCGCCGCCATGGTGCCGCAGTTCCGCGACGCCGCCCGGGTCCACCTGGTCGAGACCAGCCCGGTCCTGCGCGACCGGCAGCGCGAGCTGCTGGCGCCGGCGCTGGGGGACCGCCCTCCCCGCTGGCACGACACGCTGGCCGGGGTGCCGGACGGCCCGCTGCTGGTGATCGCCAACGAGTTCTTCGACGCCCTGCCGATCCGGCAGTTCGAGAAGACCGCCCACGGCTGGACCGAGCGGATGGTGGATTTCGACGAGGAAGGCGGCTGCTTCCGCTTCGTGCTCGACCGCCGGCCGGGCCCCGTCGAGGCACTGATCCCGGCCGCCATACGGGAGGCGCCGCCGGGCAGCGTGTTCGAGGCGTGCCCCGCGGCCATGGCGGTCGCGCACGAGCTGGGCGTCCGGCTGGCGGCGTCGGGCGGGGCCGCCCTGATCGTCGATTACGGCCATCCGGTCTCCGCGGCCGGCGAGACGCTCCAGGCGGTTCGGCGCCACGCCTTCGTGCCGGTGCTGAAGGCGCCCGGGACGGCCGACCTGACGGCCCACGTGGATTTCGGGATGCTGGCCGACGCGGCCCGGTCCGGCGGCGCCCGGACCTGGGGGCCGACCACGCAGGGCGCCTTCCTGGCCGCCCTGGGCATCCGGGAGCGGGCCGCGCAGCTGCGCCGGCGGGCGACGCCGGAGCAGGCGGCGGACATCGATTCGGCCGTCCATCGCTTGATCGACGGTTCCGAGATGGGCACACTGTTCAAGGTCCTGGCCCTCACCGATCCCCGGCAGGAAGGCGCCGCGGGGATCTGACGGGCCGAGCACCCTACACCGGAGCACTACTGGAGCACTGGACCCTGACGTGATCACACTCGGCGCGCTGAACGACATTCCGGCCGTCCGGCACGGCTTCTTCACCAAGCGGGGAGGCGTCAGCACGGGCATCTACGCCTCCCTCAACTGCGGGCTCGGATCGAACGACGATCCGCGCCACGTCGCCGAGAACCGGCGCCGCTGCGCCGCGGCGTTCGACCTGGAACCCGACCGGCTGGTCACGCTCTACCAGGTCCACAGCCCCGACGTGGTCACGGTGGAACGGCCCTGGCAGCCCGGCGAGACGCCGCCCCGCGCCGACGCCATGGTCACCGCCGCGCCGGGCGTGGCGCTCGGCATCCTGACCGCCGACTGCGTCCCGGTCCTGTTCGCCGACGCCGAGGCCGGCGTGATCGGGGCCGCGCATGCCGGATGGAAGGGTGCCAGGGCCGGCGTGATCGAGGCGACGGTCGGCGCCATGGCGGCCCTGGGCGCGCGTCCCGACCGCATCGTCGCGGCCATAGGCCCCTGCATCGCCCAGCGCTCCTACGAGGTCGGGCCGGAGTTCCCGGCGCCGTTCCTCGACGAGGACGCGGCGAACGGCGATTTCTTCGCGCCGGCGCGCCGGGCCGGGCACTTCATGTTCGACGTCGGCGGCTATGTCGCGCGCCGACTCGGCCGCAGCGGGGTCGCGGCGCTCCAGCGCTGCCCGAACGACACGGTGGCCGAGGAGGACCGCTTCTTCAGCTATCGCCGGGCGACCCTGCGCGGCGAGGCGGACTACGGCCGCGGCATTTCGGTCATCGTCCGGCAGGCCTGAGGACCCGCGCCGATGCCCTATACGATCATGCTCATCGCTTTCTGTGTGCTGGGACTGATGGTGAGCTGCGTCATCTGAGGCGGATTTCCGCCCGGCGAGGAACAGGGGGCCGCCGCGGTGCGCCGACCCCATGTGCAGGGTGCATGGGGGCCGCGACGGCCGTCATCGAACATTTACATGACGGGGGCGGGCTGATATGGTCCCGGCCGATTTCGTGTTGCACCTGTTCCCGACAGTCGGGACGGCGTCAACGGCACTATTTCCAGAAGAGAGCCGCGAAGTATGAAAGTCATTGCCGGCAACAGCAACCGGCCGCTGGCCGAAGCGATCTCGGCCGCACTCAACGTGCCGTTGACCAAGGCCAGCATTCGCCGTTTCTCGGACATGGAAGTGTTCGTCGAGATCCTGGAGAACGTCCGCGGCGAGGACGTGTTCGTCATCCAGTCGACTTCGTACCCCGCCAACGACAACCTGATGGAGCTGCTGGTCACCATCGATGCGCTGCGCCGCGGATCCGCGCGCCGCATCACGGCCGTGCTGCCCTATTACGGCTATGCCCGGCAGGACCGCAAGACGGGTCCGCGGACGCCGATCTCGGCCAAGCTGGTGGCCAACCTGATCACCATGGCCGGGGCCAACCGCGTGCTGACGCTGGACCTGCACGCCGGCCAGATCCAGGGATTCTTCGACATCCCGCTGGACAACCTGGAGGGCGCGCCGGTCTTCGTCCGCCACATCCAGGAGACCACCAAGCACGGCGACCAGCTGGTCATCGTGTCGCCGGACGTCGGCGGCGTGGTGCGCGCCCGCGCCATCGCCAAGCGGCTCGACGCCGACCTGGCGATCATCGACAAGCGCCGCGAGCGGGCCGGCGTGTCCGAGGTGATGAACATCATCGGCGAGGTCGAGGGCCGGCGCTGCATCCTGGTGGACGACATCGTCGACAGCGGCGGCACCCTGTGCAACGCCGCCGCCGCCCTGATGAAGGAGGGCGCGAAGTCGGTCAGCGCCTATGTCACCCACGGCGTGCTGTCCGGCGGTGCCGTCGCCCGCGTGTCGTCGTCGCCGCTGGAGATGCTGGTGACCACCGACAGCATCCAGGCGACCGAGGCCGTGCGCGTGTCGCGCAACGTGCGCCAGCTCACCATCGCGCCGCTCATCGCGGAGGCGATCACCCGGATCAGCGAGGAACGGTCGGTCTCCAGCCTGTTCAACTGACCGGATCATTCAGGAATTCGCGGGAGCCGGGAAAGGCTCCCCGCACAGGGACCTGCGGTCGGCGCCGAGCAAGGCGGCCGCGGTACGCCAGCACCCCTGGAGGCTGGCGTTCACCCAAAGGCGGCCCGGAGCGGCCGCCTTGTCATTGGAGTAGTAGAGTATGTCCGAAGCTACAGTTCTCGCCGCCGAGGCGCGCGACCGGGCCGGCAAGGGGGTTGCCCGTCAGACGCGCCGCGCAGGCCGGATCCCCGCCGTGATCTACGGCAACAAGGAAAAGCCGGTGATGATCTCGCTGGACCGGTTGAAGTTCGACCGCATCCTGCGCACCCCGGGCTTCTTCACGCACCTGTTCGACGTCAAGGTCGGCGACGCGTCCTACCACGTGCTGCCGCGCGACGTGCAGTTCGACCCGGTCACCGACACGCCGATCCATGTCGACTTCCTGCGCGTCACCGGGGAAGCCAGGATCACCGTCGAAGTTCCGGTCGAGTTCGTCAACCAGGACAAGTCGCCGGGCCTGAAGCGGGGCGGCATGCTGAACATCGTCCGCCACGCGATCGAGGTCGAGTGCGGCGCCGAGGAGATCCCGGAGCACATCACCGTGGACCTGACCGGCTTCGACCTGGGCGACTCGATCCATATCAGCGCGGTCACGCTGCCGGCCGGCGTCAAGCCGACCATCACCGACCGCGACTTCACGGTCGCGACCATCGCCGCCCCGTCGGCGGTGAAGTCCGAAGCCGCCGGCGAGGAGCCGGAGGCGCAGGAGTAAGCCCATGCTGCTGCTGGTGGGTCTGGGCAATCCCGGGTCGGAATATGCCCGCAACCGGCACAATATCGGCTTCATGGCGGTGGACGAGATCGTCCGCCGCCATGGCTTCGGCCCCTGGCGCAGGCGCTTCCAGGGCCAGAGCTGCGACGGCTCGGTCGATGCGGAGAAGGTGCTGGCGCTGAAGCCGCACACCTTCATGAACCTTTCCGGCCAGTCCGTCGGGGAGGCGATGCGCTTCTTCAAGCTCGCCCCGCCCCAGGTGATCGTGATCCACGACGATCTCGACCTCGCCCCCGGGAAGGTCAGGGTGAAGCAGGGCGGCGGCCACGGCGGCCACAACGGCCTGCGCTCGATCGACGACCATATCGGCAAGGATTACTGGCGGATCCGGCTCGGCATCGGGCATCCCGGCCACAAGGACCAGGTCCACGGCTATGTCCTGCATGATTTCAGCAAGACCGAGCAGGCTTGGCTGGAACCGCTGCTCGACACGGTGTCGCGGGAGCTTCCGCTGATGGTCGCCGGGCAGCCGGAGAAGTTCGCCAGCCGCGTCGCGCTGGGCGCCTGAGCCCGCTGCCCTTCAGTCTTTCCCGCCGCCTTTCTTAAGCGCATCCACCAGCTTGGCCTGGAA
This sequence comes from Skermanella sp. TT6, assembly GCF_016653635.2. Taxonomy (NCBI): domain Bacteria; kingdom Pseudomonadati; phylum Pseudomonadota; class Alphaproteobacteria; order Rhodospirillales; family Azospirillaceae; genus Skermanella; species Skermanella cutis. The sequence goes on along the minus strand of NZ_CP067420.1, from coordinate 914,866 downwards.
CCTGCCGCCGTCGCGCCGCGTCGCCAGGAACTGGCGAACCGCGCTCTGCGCGGTTTCCCGGTCGTAGGGCACCTTGCCTTCGCTGGCGAGATCGAGGCGCTTGATCACCTTGGGATCGAGGCTGCTCCGCAGGGCGGCCATCTGGCGCAGCAGTTCCTGGCGCGGATCGGACATGGTCGGCGAATCTCCCCTCTTCGATAGGGCTATCATAGCATGAGCCGCGCGGGGCCGTACGGGACTTTCGTTTTAGTCCCCGGTGCCGCATATAAGCTGCCAGACGGGCCGGACGCCGGCCCTCGGCAAATCTCTTGAAAGCGACGGCATCCCATGGGTTTCAACTGCGGCATCGTCGGCCTGCCGAATGTGGGCAAGTCCACTCTGTTCAACGCGCTGACCGCCACCCAGGCGGCCGAAGCGGCCAATTTCCCGTTCTGCACCAAGGAGCCGAACGTCGGCCGCGTCGGCGTGCCGGATCCCAGGCTGGACAAGATCGCCGCCATAGCGAAGTCGGCGAAGATCATCCCGACCCAGCTCGAATTCGTCGATATCGCCGGCCTGATCCGGGGTGCTAGCAAGGGCGAAGGGCTGGGCAACCAGTTCCTGGGCAACATCCGCGAGGTCGATGCCATCGTCCATGTGCTGCGCTGCTTCGAGGACGACGACATCACCCATGTCGAGGGCGGCATCGACCCGATCCGCGACGCCGAGACCGTCGAGACCGAGCTGATGCTGGCCGACATGGACGGCCTGGAGCGCCGGCTGACCGCCACCCAGAAGAAAGCCAAGGGCGGCGACAAGGAAGCCAAGGCGACCGCCGACATGATGGAGCGCGCGCTGGCCGTCCTCCAGGCCGGCAAGCCCGCCCGGACGATGGAGGTGTCCGCGGACGAGCAGCCGCTGTTCAAGTCGCTGCTGCTGCTGACCGGCAAGCCCGTCGTCTATGTCTGCAACGTCGAGGAAGCTTCGGCCGCGACCGGCAACGCCCTGTCGGCCAAGGTCGCCGAAATGGCGAAGGCGCAGGGTGCGGCCAGCGTCGTCGTCTCCGCGGCGATCGAGTCGGAGGTCGCCCAGCTCGCCGACGCGGCGGAGAAAGCGGAATTCCTGGAGACCCTGGGACTGGAAGAGCCGGGGCTGAACAGGGTGATTCGCGCCGGGTACGCCCTGCTCGACCTGATCACCTTCTTCACGGTGGGTCCCAAGGAGGCGCGGGCCTGGACGGTGCGGCGGAATTCGAAGGCACCCGAAGCCGCCGGCGCGATCCATAGCGACTTCGAACGCGGATTCATCCGGGCGGAGACGATCGATTATAACAGCTTTGTCACACTGGGCGGCGAGCAGGCCGCAAAAGAAGCGGGAAAGATGCGGCAAGAAGGCAAGGAGTATGTCGTCCAGGACGGCGATATCTTCCATTTCCGCTTCAACGTGTAAGACTGAAAAGCCATTATCACCTTACTCCGAACGATGGAGGCAAAGTTTTTTTACTAAAAATGGGGCAATGATCCGGCCTACTGTGTTACTTGTGACAGGAGCTAGTGCGGCACGAGCCGGATCGATGGGCCGGACCAATGGGTTTAAGTACAGGCATGTATGATGTGATGGCCGCTGGTCTGGAAACGCTGATCGCGCGTCCGCGCAACCCGGCGTCCGAAGGAACCGGTCACGCGATCCTGAAGAGGCCGGCGGCGCCTCCGGCGGAGCCCGAGGTCGTCGCGGTGAACAGCCGCTTCATGCACCTGCTGGGTGCGACCGCGGACGAGATCGTCGGACGCCCGCTGGGCGAGCTGGCCGCCCGGTCGGCCCGCGCGGAGGATGTCGCCCGCCTGGCCGAGGTGCTGGCCGCCGACGAGGTCGCGACGGTCATCCTCAACCTGACGGCCGGCCCGGTCGCGCTGATCGTCCAGCCGATCAGCGCGACCGGGCCGGCCTCGCACATCCTGGTCACCGAGGATACCGGCCCGAGCGACGGCCAGATCAGCCTGGTCATCGACCACCTGCTGGCCGCCGTCTTCATCGTGGACGTCCTGCCGGACGGCCGTTTCCGCTATGCGATGCTGAACCGACGGCACGAGGAGCAGACCGGCCTGGTCGCGGCCGACGTGATCGGCCGCAGCCCGGAGGAGGTCCTGCCGCCCGACGACGCCGCGAGCGTCCTCGCCCATTACCGGACTTGCGTCAAGCGCCGGCTGCCGACCACCTTCCAGGAAGTGCTCCACCTGCCGACCGGCCGCCGCCACTGGGAAACCCGGCTGGTGCCGATCACCGGCGGGATTTCGGGGTCGCAGGTCACCCGCCTGTTCGGGTCGAGCATCGACATCTCGGAACGGGTGGTGGCCGAGCAGGCGCTGCGCGACAGCGAGCAGCGCTTCCGTTCGATCTTCGAGCATGCCGGGGTCGGCATCGGCTACGCGGCCGTGGACGGCAGGATCATCGACGTGAACCGCACCCTGGAGACCATGCTGGGCTACGGGCGCGACGAGTTGATCGACAAGTCCTTCAAGCAGTTCGTCCATATCGACGAGATCTCCCACGTCACCGGCCGTTTCCAGGAACTGCTGAGCGGCCGCCGGGCCACGTTCCAGACCGAGCGCCGGTTCCAGCGCCGCGATGGGACCGCCCTGTGGGCGCGCACCACGGCGTCGCTGGTGCGCGACCCGCTGGGCCGGCCCAAATACATCATCGGCCTGTTCGAGGACGTGACGGAAACCCGCCGCGCCCGCGAGCGCATCCATTACCTCGCCTCCTTCGACCAGGTCACCGGGCTGCCCAACCTGTCGCTGTTCAGCGAGCGGGTCGCCGCGGCACTGGAGCAGTCGGAAGCCGCCGGCCGGGTGGCCGCCCTGCTGGCGATCAGCTTCGACCGGCTCGACCCGATCCGGTTCGCCCACAGCCGCAGCGCCGCGGAACACCTGATGCGGCGCCTGGTGGACCGGCTGCGCCGGGCGCTCGGTCCGGGCGACCTGGTCGGCCGGATCGGCGACGACCTGTTCGCCGTGCTGCTGCCGGACCTGGCCGACCATGACGAGGCGCTGGCGACGGTGAAGAGCATCATCGCCACCTTCGGCACGCCGATCGAGGCCGACGGGCAGGATTTCCTGCTGCCGCCGATGATCGGGGTCAGCCTGTTCCCGGCCGACGCCACCGGACCGGACGAGCTGGTCCGGATGGCGGGGGCCGCCCTGCAGCGCGCCCGCGATCTCGGCACCTCGCGGTACGAGCTGTACTCTCCCGACATGGAGACCCACGCGGCCCGCCAGCTTTCGCTGGAGAGCCGCCTGCGCCGGGCGATCGACGCAGACCAGTTCGAACTGCTGTACCAGCCCAAGATCGAGGTCGAGACGCTGAAGCTGACCGGCTTCGAGGCGCTGGTCCGCTGGCGGGGCGAGGACGGAGCCCTGATCTCCCCCGGGGAGTTCATTCCGGCTGCGGAAGAGACCGGCCTCATCATTCCCCTGGGCGAGCTGGTTCTGCGCGACGCCTGCCGCCAGATGGCGGAGTGGCGGCGCGACGGCGTGGTGGACGTGCCGGTTTCCGTCAACCTGTCGGGCCGCCAGGTCAGCGACCCGCACCTGAGCCGGAAGGCGCTGGCGATCCTGAAGGACTCAGGATTGCCGGCATCGCACCTGAAGCTGGAATTGACGGAAACGGCGCTGTTCCGCAGCACGCCGGGGATCCGGGACGCGCTGCTCGAACTCCACGCATCCGGCGTCCGTTTCATGCTGGATGATTTCGGAACCGGATATTCCTCGCTCAGCTATCTGAAGCGCTTCCCGATCGAGGCGATCAAGATCGACAAGAGCTTCGTCCAGAGCATGGTCGAGGATCCCGACGCCGCCTCCATCGTGAACGCGATCATCAACATGGCCCATGCCCTGAAGATGCGCGTCGTCGCCGAGGGGGTCGAGACCCAGGAGCAGCTGATCTTCCTCCGGGCCTACCGATGCGACCGCATGCAGGGCTTCCTGTTCGCGCCGCCGACACCGGTCGCCGACATCCCGGCGCTGGTGCGCCGGCTGGCGGTCTAGGACTCAGGACAGGGCGAACTCCAGGATGACGCCGTTGGCATGCTCCGGCGGCACGACGATCCGGGCGCCCGGGACCTCCAGCGTGGATATCCCCTGTCCTTGCAGGAAAGCGCCGGTCCCGGCCAGGTCGCGGCAAAGAACCGTCATGACCGGAGCGGGCTCCAGGCCGGGATAGCGGCGGGCGAGGCGGTCCGGGGCGACGAAGCGCAGGTCATGGGCCCCCGCGCGGACGTCGAGGCGGCCCTTGCCTGCCTGGAGCGCCGCCGGGCCGAACAGGGCCTCGTAGGCGGGTGCCAGCACGGCGGGATCCTCCGCCGGAACGGTGACTCCTTCCAGGCCGATGGCGCCGTTGGCGTGGTCGAGCCACTCCGGACGGCGCAGCAGGCCGGGCGTCAGGTGCGTGCAGCAGAAGGCAGACAGGCCGGGCGTCGCCTCCGGCTTGAAATGGACCAGCGAGAAGCGCGGCGTGACGGTGCCCTCGGGCAACTCCAGCAACCGGCCGAGGTCCTTCGGCGGTTCGGTCAGGTCGGGGTGGGCCAAGTGGACGGCATCCGGGTCCGGGGCCGCGAAGGCGAGTCCGAGGAACCCCTCGCCCCGCGTCTCCAGCATTGTGTCCAGGCGGTTGAGGAACTGGCCTGGGTCGACGATGCCGAGCAACTCGACATAATCGCCCGGGAACATGATGCAGTAGTTGCCGGTCCCCCAGCCGATGTGGCGGCCGCGGGGAGTCACGGTGAAGCCGAGGCGGCCCCACGTCGCGCGCGCGGCCTCCAGGTCCCCGACGCCCACCAGGGTATGGTCGATGCCCGAGATCGGGCCGATCACCGGGGCGGCCATCAGAACGACGATCCCGGCTGCTTCAGGAAATCCTCTTCCTCCTCCGTCGACACCCGGCCGAGGATCCGGTTGCGGTGGGGAAAGCGGCCGAACCGCTCGATGATCCGCAGGTGCCGCTCGGCATAGTCGAGATAGCCGGGATCGCCCACCCGGTCGCGGAACAGTTCGACCGAGAGGCGCTGGTCCGCCAGATCCTCGCTGTGCTCCAGCGGGAGGTAGAGGAAGGTACGCTCGTCCCGGTCGAAGCCGCCGTCGTAGCCGCGCTCGACCGCGAGCCTGGTCAGGTCGCGGGCGGCGGCGTCGGTCGCGAAGGCGCGGGCGCTGCCGCGGAACACGTTGCGGGGCACCTGGTCGAGCAGGATCACCAGCGCGAGGCAGCCGCGCGGATCGTCTCGCCACTCGGCCAGGCGGTTCGCCGCGGCCTGTTCGTGGGCGGGCAGCAGGAGCCGCCGGACCTCGGCGTCGAAGGCGTCGCTCCTCTCGAACCAGTTCGGCCGGGCCGCCGGACCGAACCAGAAGCCGTTGATGTCATGGAACGTCATCATTCGTCGATTCCTCCCCTTGGCCTCGCGGGGCCTGAAAACAGAAAAGGGCGCCCGAGGCGCCCTTTTCCAGGTGTCCGATGGATACCGGCGGCACTCAGGGGTGCGCGTCGGCCCAGACCTTGCGCTTCACGGCGTACATCATACCCGTGAAGACCAGGAGGAACAGGATGACCTTCACGCCGGTCTGCTTGCGCGCTTCCAGGTGAGGTTCCGCGGCCCAGGTCAGGAAAGCCGCGACATCGTGCGCCAACTGGGCCTGGGTGGCCGGGGTCTCGTCGGCGTAGGTGACGCTGTCGTCCTGCAGGATCGGCGGCATCCCGATCAGGTGGCCGGGGAAGTACTTGTTGTAGTACTGGCCGTCCGGCACGTTGAAGCCTTCCGGCGGATCCTCGTAGCCGACCAGCAGGGCGTAGAGATAGTCCTCGCCATGCGGACGGGCCTTGGCCATCAGCGACAGGTCGGGCGGATAGGCGCCGCCGTTGGCCGCGCGGGCGGCCTGCTCGTTCGGGAACGGGTTCTTGAAATGGTCCGCCGGGATGGCGGGCCGCTCGAACATCTCGCCGTTGTCGTTCGGCCCCGCGGTGACCTCGTACTGCGCCGCGATCGCCTTGACCTCGTCCTCGCTGAAACCCAGCGCCTCGAGGTTGCGGTACGCGACGAAGTTCATCGCGTGGCAGGTCGAGCAGACCTCCTTGTAGACCTGGAAGCCGCGCTGGAGCGCCGCCCGGTCGAAGGTGCCGAAGATGCCGCTGTGGGACCATTCCTGCTTGGGCGGAACCGGAGCCTCGCCCGCGGCAAGGGCGGTGCCCGTAAGGCCGAGGCCGAAGGCCGCGGCCAGGATGACCGTCTTCAACGCGCGCATGTTAGGCCTTCTCCATCGGCTTGGCGGCTGCCGCGGTCGCGATGCGACCACCGCCCAGTACGGGTTCGCTGATGCTGCTGGGAAGCGGCCTGGGGCGCTCCAGCTTGCCGAGCAGGGGCAGGATGATCAGGAAGTGGGCGAAGTAGTAGATCGACGCGACGCGGGCGAGGGTCAGCCAGATGCCTTCGGCCGGCATCGCGCCGGCATAGCCCAGCACCAGGCAGGCGACGACCAGCACCCAGAAGAACTGGCGGTAGATCGGCCGGTAGTTGGAGCTGCGGACCTTGGAGGTGTCGAGCCAGGGCAGGAAGAACAGGACCGCGATGGCGCCGAACATGGCGAGCACGCCGCCCAGCTTGTCGGGAACCGCGCGCAGGATCGCGTAGAACGGCAGGAAGTACCATTCCGGGACGATGTGCGCCGGGGTGACCAGCGGGTTGGCCGGGATGTAGTTGTCCGGATGGCCCATGAAGTTGGGCGCGAAGAACACGAAGCCCGCGAAGACCAGCAGGAAGATGCTGAGGCCGAAGGTGTCCTTGATCGTGAAGTAGGGGTGGAACGGCAGGCTGTCCTGCGGGCCCTTGATGTCGATGCCGACCGGGTTGTTGGACCCGTGGACATGGACCGCGGCGACGTGCAGGAAGACCACGCCCAGCAGCACGAACGGCAGCAGGTAGTGCAGCGCGAAGAACCGGTTCAGGGTCGGGTTGTCGACCGAGAAGCCGCCCCACAGCCAGGTCACGATGTGGTCGCCGATGATCGGGAAGGCCGAGAACAGGTTGGTGATGACGGTGGCACCCCAGAAGCTCATCTGGCCCCAGGGAAGGACGTAGCCCATGAAGGCGGTGGCCATCATCAGGAGCAGGATGACGACGCCCAGCATCCACAGGATCTCGCGCGGGGCCTTGTAGGACCCGAAATACAGGCCGCGGAAGATGTGGATGAACACGGCGATGAAGAACATCGACGCGCCGTTCATGTGGATGTAGCGGATCAGCCAGCCCGAGTTGACGTCGCGCATGATGCGCTCGACCGACTGGAAGGCGTAGGCCGTGTGCGGCGTGTAGCTCATCGCCAGGGTGATGCCGGAAACGATCATGATGATCAGCGTGACCATCGCGATCGCTCCGAAGGACCACAAATAATTGCAGTTCTTCGGCATCGGGTATTCGTTGTACTCGTGGTGCAGCCCGGTGAAGATCGGCAGGCGGTAATCGATCCACCGGACTATGGGGTTCTTGAACTGCGGGGCAGCCATGTTCAGCTCCAGTTGACCAACTAGCCGAGGCGAATCGAGGTGTCCGTCAGGAAGGCGTATTCCGGAACGGCGAGGTTCAGCGGTGCCGGACCCCGGCGGATGCGGCCCGAGGTGTCGTAGTGCGAACCGTGGCAGGGGCAGAACCACCCGCCGAAATCACCCTTGGGATCGGTCGGTTTCTGGCCGAGCGGGACGCAGCCCAGGTGGGTGCAGACGCCGACCATGACCAGCCATTGCGGCTGCTGGACGCGGGCGCTGTCGGGCGCGGGGTCGGGCAGTTCGGCAAGGTTGACCGCCTGGGCGGCCGCGATCTCCTCCTCCGTGCGGCGGCGGATGAAGACCGGCTTGCCCCGCCACGTGACCGTGATCGCCTGGCCGACCTGGACCGGCGACAGGTCGACGTCGATCTGGGCGAGCGCCAGCGTATCGGCCGCCGGGTTCATGCTGTTGATGAACGGCCAGGCGACCGACGCGACGCCGACCGCGCCGACTGCCGCGGTAGCGAGATAGAGGAAATCGCGACGGGTCGCTCCCTCGCCTTCATGGCCTCCCTGACCGCCAGCACCGGCCGGATGGATGGTATCCGACATTAGCTTTTCTCTCCTTGGCCCTGGCAAGCGCACTGGCGTGCGCTTGCAAACCGGACGGACATTAACAATAGTTTTCGGCCGTGTCTGCTTCGGACCTTGCCCAAAACCTCGAGCCCAAAACCTCGGGACTAGGGGCCGGTTCGCGCCGGCCGCAGTTTCGACAGGGATATACCTCCGGTTCCCGGTCAAGGAAAGTCGGAGTTCCGGGGACATAGTGTCGCGCTTGCCCGACTGGGTCGTTTCGCAGAAAGAATGACTCTTGATTTTTCCGCCGACTGACACTAGCCGCATCAGGCTCGCGCTCTACCAGCCCGACATTCCCCAGAATACCGGCGCGGTGATGCGCCTTGCCGCCTGCCTGGGCGTGCCGCTGGACATCATAGAGCCCTGCGGCTTCATCCTGGACGACCGCAGGCTGCGCCGCGCCGGTATGGATTATATTGATCATCTCGATCTCGCCCGCCATGCCTCCTGGGAAAAATACGTCGCCGCAACGAATCGCGGCCGACTGGTCCTGCTGACGACGCGCGGCTCGGTCCCCTATCTCGACTTCGGTTTCCGGCCCGGCGACACGCTGCTGCTGGGCAGCGAGAGCGCCGGCGTGCCGGACGCGGTGGCGGAAGCCGCGGACGCCCGGGTCAGGATCCCCCTGCGGCCGGGCCTGCGCTCGCTGAACGTGGCCCTCGCCGCGGCCATGGTGCTGGGCGAGGCGTTGCGGCAGACTGCCCCCGGCGGTATGGGAACCGACGGTATCGGAATGGAAACGGGAAGGGACTGAGGGGATGGACGACACGAAGGACCGCACGGTGCCGACCGAGGATCACAAGGCCCGCGCGGCCGCCTGGTTCGCCGAGCTGCGCGACCGGATCTGCGCCGCGTTCGAGACGCTGGAGGACGAGCTGGCCGGCACCCATTCGGACATGCCGGCCGGCCGGTTCGAGCGCAAGGCCTGGGACCGCCCGGACGCCGAGGGCTCGCACGGCGGGGGCGGCGTGATGTCGATCATGCGCGGCCGGGTGTTCGAGAAGGTCGGCGTCAACATCTCGACCGTCCACGGCACCTTCAGCCCCGAGTTCCGCAAGAACATGCCGGGCGCGGCCGAGGACGGACGGTTCTGGGCCGCGGGAATCAGCCTGGTCGCCCACATGCGCTCGCCGCTGGTCCCGGCGGTCCACATGAACACGCGCCATATCGTCACGAGCCTCGGCTGGTTCGGCGGCGGCGCCGACCTGACGCCGATGTTCCCGGCGGAACAGGACGCGGCCGATTTCCACGCCGCGCTGAAGCGGGCCTGCGACGCGCATGGAACGGACTATTACGAGCGCTTCAAGGAATGGTGCGACCGCTACTTCTTCCTGCCGCACCGCAACGAGCCGCGCGGCATCGGCGGCATCTTCTACGACAACCTGGACTCCGGGAACTGGGAGGCCGATTTCGCCTTCACCCGCGACGTCGGGCTCGCCTTCCTGGACGTCTATCCCCGGATCGTGCGTCGCCACATGGACGCCCCCTGGACGCCCGAGCAGCGCGACCACCAGCTTATCCGGCGTGGCCGCTACGTGGAGTTCAACCTGCTCTACGACCGCGGCACGACCTTCGGCCTGAAGACCGGCGGGAACGTGGAAGCGATCCTGATGTCGATGCCGCCGGAGGTGAAGTGGCCGTGAAGTCTTAGGCGCTGGTTTTTATTGTCCGCAGATGAACACAGATGGACACAGATGGGCTTAGATATCTGTGTCCATCTGCGTTCATCTGTGGAAAAGTTAAATTCTCTTGAACGAAACCACTCACAGGATAGCGCTACCGACTTCGGTTTCGCAGCCAGCCGAACAGGATGGGGGCGACCAGTTCCAGCAGCAGGATGAAGGGCCAGGGTTCGCCGCGCCAGAAGGCGTAGTTGGCGAGCAGGTTGGGCCAGCTCACGCCCATCACGGCGCGGGCGATCGTCAGTTCCAGGGCGACCGAGGCGGCGAGCCAGAGCACGCCGGCCAGGACGGCGCGGGGCAGCCAGCCCGGGCCGGCGGTGAGGCGCGCGTGCAGCCAGGCCACCGCCAGGATCAGGACGGCGGTCGAGACGATCCGGTAGGTGAAGGCGTTGACCCCGCCGATGCGGTCGGCCAGCACGGCGATGGAAAAGGCCGCGTTGCCGAAGACCAGGGCTATCAGGACGGCGGCCAAGGCGGCGGTGACGATCAGGGCGCGCATCGCTGGTGTCCTTCTCCCGGACCTCACTGCCGGGCGCGGAGTTCGGCCAGGCATTCCTCGCGGCCGGGGCGATAGTCCCGATCCTCCCACCAGCGCTCCAGGTCGCGCAAGAGCTGTCCGACCAGCTTGCCCCGGGGAATGCCCAGGTCGAGCAGGTCGCGGCCCTGGAGCGGGAAGCGGGGGTCTTCCCAGGCTTCGATGGCCGCCTCCACCTCGGCCATGCGGCCGGGAGCATGCAGCAGGGCGATGTCGCGCAGCTTGTCCGGTCCCAGCCTGTAGAGCGCGGGGCGGAGACCGGCGGAACCCGGGTCGAGCGGGGGTGCGGCCAGCAGCACCAGCCGGTCGGTGTCGGCGTTGGAAAACCGCAGCCGCTCGGCGACCCGGAGGGCGCCCGCGCGGTCCACGTCCAGCAGGGCGGCCAGGCGCAGCAGGGGATCGGACCGGTCCGGCGCCATGCCGAGCAGCCGTCCGAGCCGGTCGAGCGCGGTCGCCTCCGGCAACAGGTGCGCCATGATCCCCAGGTCGGCCATGAGGCGCAGCACGGCCAGCGGGTCGGCGGCCCCCAGCAGCCGGAACAGCTCGCCCTGGACCCGCTCGCCCGACAGGCGGGGCAGCAGCGGCGCCAGGTCGGCGCAGGCGTCCAGCGCCGCCGGTTCCGGCGGGGTGCGGCCGTAATGGGCCTGGAAGCGGAAGAAGCGCAGCAGGCGCAGGACGTCCTCGGTGATGCGGGCGCGCGGATCGCCGACGAAGCGGACATGGCCGGCCAGCGCGTCGCCGACGCCGCCGAACGGGTCGTACAGGGTGCCGTCGATCGCGCAGAACAGCGCGTTCATGGTGAAGTCCCGGCGCGACGCGTCGATCATCCAGTCGTCGGTGAAGGCCACCCGGGCGTGCCGGCCGAACGTTTCGACATCGTGACGAAGTGTCGTGATCTCGTAGTGGGAACCGTCGGCCACCGCGGTGACGGTGCCGTGGGCGAGCCCCGTGGGGATCGCCCGCAGGCCCGCGGATTCCAGCAGCCGCATGACCCGTTCCGGCTCCGCATCGGTCGCGATGTCGATGTCCTTGACCGGGCGGCGGAGCAGGCCGTCGCGGACGCAGCCGCCGACGAAGCGGGCCTCGGCCCCGTCCGCCGCGATGGCTTCGAACACCCGCGCCGTCCCGGGCGCCGCCATCGCGGGAGGCAGATCGATCCTGCCGGCCGGTTGCATGGCTCAGCGGCCCGGGGCGGCCGGCGGGGTCGTATCGCCTTCCACCACCCGGCCGTCGATCAGCCGGGCGGGATGGTAGGTGGCCGTCGTATCGGAACCGCCGGTCAGCGCCACCGTCACCAGCGTCAGTCCGGCCAGCGCTACGCCGCCGACGATCAGCGGGGTCCAGGGCGCGCCCACCCACCAGGGCTGGACCGTGCCGCCCGACGCGCCGGCCCGGCGGCGTTCGACCAGCATGTAGGCCATGTAGACCAGGGTCGGCAGCATCAGCGGCAGCACGACCAGGAGAAGTTTCCTCAGCATCGCCCGTGCAGCACGTCGACCAGGTTCACAAGCATCCCGGCCGTCGCTCCCCAGATGTATCGGTGCTCGTAGGGAAACACGTAGAAGTACCGTTCGGTGCCCTGGAACTGGCGGGTCTCCTTGCGGGCGGCCCCCGGCTTCAGGAAGAAATCCAGCGGCACCTCGAACACCTCCGCCACCTCGAACGGGTCCGGGTTCAGGATGAAGGGCGGGCGGACGAAGCCCACGACCGGCGTGATCTCGAAACCGGTGCGGGTCACGTAGGTGTCCAGACGCCCGGCCACCTCCACCCGCTCGGGCGCCAGCCCGATCTCCTCCGAGGTCTCGCGCAGCGCGCAGGCCAGCGCGTCCTGGTCTGTCGGCTCCATCCCTCCGCCGGGAAAGCTGATCTGCCCGGCATGCGCCGCCAGATGGGCGGTGCGCTGGGTGAAGATGACCGTCATCCCGCCCTGCCGTTCGACCAGCGGGACCAACACCGCCGCGTGGCGAAGCTGCGCCGGGGCGCCGGTGCCGGGGTTGAGGTCGTGATCGCCCCTGATGCCGAGGGTGCGGCCGGGTGCGGCCGCGAAACGCGGGATCAGGCTCCTGATCCGCTCCTTGGTGATGTCGCCGACGGTCAGATCCCCGTTGCCCTGTTCATCGGACGCCCCAGAGGAAAGAATGTGCCCATGCTCCATATTCCGACCTGAACTTCCTCTCCGTCCTCGCGCGTCTCGGCACGCTCCACCAGATCGTAGAAGACCGATCGCGTAATCCTGGCTTCCAGATTGTCACGCACCAGGATATAGGGTCTCGGCTCGCCGGTTCCATCATCCTCCTCAACCCTGATCGGATGATCCGGCCCGGCGGTCACCTCGGCGTCCAGGTTGGTGCGGAAGATCAACCGCTGGTTTGGGCCATCGCCGCTGACCGTCAACCCTACCGCGGTGAACGGTACCTCGTCGACCTGTATCCTGCCCCGTTCCGCCGGAGTAACCAACCAGTAATCGCCGGCCTCGTCGCGCCGGAGAACGGTCGAGAAGAGCTTGGACAGCTCCAGCCGGCGGATCGGCGACCCATGATAGTGCCATGTGCCGTCGCGATCGATGCGAATCGGATAGCCCTCGTCCGGCCTCAGGTCGTCGGGGCGGAACAGGCCGGACGGCAGGCCCGGCGTCGGGATCGAACTGGTCATAGGCTTGCTTTCCCCCTTGTGAAGCCGAATTTCCTGTTAATATCGGTACCCGGGTACGCAATTTCGCCATACTGCTAATCTAGGTCCGATACCCTGATTGAGAACGGGCGTCGCAACGCCTGGTTTCCGGCGGGGGTTCCGGAGCCGGTTGTCTTGAGAGCACAGGAGATCCCTGATTTGACCGCTACCGATGCAATGCGCCACGGGTCTGCCGGGATCGAGAATCCGGCCCAGCTTCTGGCCGAGGTGGAAACCCTGGGCGGCCGCCTGTCCATGGTGCGGGACCGGATCGGCCGCATCATCTTCGGCCAGCAGGACGTGGTGGACCTGACCCTGATCACCCTGCTCGCGGGCGGGCACGTGCTGCTGATCGGCGTTCCCGGCCTTGCCAAGACCCGGCTGGTCGAAACGCTGGGCATCGTCCTGGGGCTCGACGACAAGCGCGTCCAGTGCACCCCCGACCTGATGCCGGCCGATATCCTGGGTTCGGAAGTGCTGGAGGAGGACGAGACCGGCCGCCGGTCGTTCCGCTTCATCCCCGGCCCGGTGTTCTGCCAGCTCCTGATGGCGGACGAGATCAACCGCGCCAGCCCGCGGACCCAGTCGGCCCTGCTCCAGGCGATGCAGGAGCGCCGGGTCTCGGTCGCCGGCCATTACCATCCCCTGCCCCAGCCGTTCCACGTCCTGGCGACCCAGAACCCGCTGGAGCAGGAAGGCACGTATCCCCTGCCGGAAGCGCAGCTCGACCGCTTCCTGATGCAGGTCGACGTGACATATCCCGACTACGACGCCGAGCGGCGCATGCTGATCGCCACCACCGGGACCGAGGACGAGGCCGCGGTCGCCGTGCTGAACCCGGCCGACCTGATGGCGGCCCAAAGGCTGGTCCGCCGCATCCCCGTCGGGGAGAGCGTGGTCGAGGGCATCCTGGGCCTGGTCCGGTCGGGCCGGCCGGAGACCAGCGAGCTGGAGGAGATCCGCAGCCACGTGGCCTGGGGCCCCGGTCCCCGCGCCAGCCAGGCGCTGATGCTGGCGGCCCGCGCCCGGGCGGTGCTCGACGGCAGGCTGTCGCCCTCGCTCGACGACGTGCTGGCCCTGGCCAAGCCGGTGCTGAAGCATCGCATGGCGCTCAATTTCGCGGCCCGCGCCGACGGCATCACGCTCGACGACGTGATCGACCGCCTCTGCGCCCCGCTGCGGTAGCCGGGCATGGCGCGCGACAGGATGGGAAAGCCCGACCTCGCGGCGACCTCGCTGCGGGCGCAGCACCGGTCGGAAGCGCTGGCGTCGCGGCTGCCGCCCCTGCTGGTGGCGGCGGAGCGGGTCGCCTCCACCGTCGCCCAGGGCGTCCACGGCCGCCGCCGCGTCGGGACCGGCGAGACCTTCTGGCAGTACCGACGCTACGAGGTCGGCGACAGCGCCCTGATGATCGACTGGCGCCAGTCGGGCAAATCGCAGCCCGTCTTCGTGCGCGAGAACGAGTGGGAGGCGGCGCAGAGCGTCTGGCTCTGGACCGACGCCTCGTCGTCCATGGACTACCGCTCGTCCCCCGGCCTGCCGACCAAGAAGGAACGCGCCGAGCTGCTGCTGCTGGCGCTCGCCGTCCTGCTGGTGCGCGGCGGCGAACGGGTCGCCCTGCTGGGATCGGGCGTGCCTCCGTCGGGCAACAAGGTGACGCTGAACCGGCTCGCCATGACCCTGGTGGAGGGCCAATTGCCCAGGGACGGGCTGCCCGCGGTGCCGCTCCTGCCGCGCCACGCCCAGGCGGTGCTGATCGGCGACCTGCTGTCGCCCCTGGAGGAGATCCAGCGGACCGTGGCGGCGTTCAGCGGCCGCGGCGTGCACGGCCACCTGGTCCAGGTGCTCGACCCCGCGGAAGAGACCCTGCCCTTCGCCGGGCGGATCGAGTTCGAGGGCCTGGAGGGCGAGGAGGAACTGCTGATCCCGCGGGTCGAGGCGGTCCGCCAGACCTATCTGGAACGGCTGGAAGCCCACCGCGACGGCTTGGCGGCCCTTGCCCGCGCCGCCGGCTGGAGCTTCGCGACGCACCGGACCGACCGGCCGCCGCAGACGGCGCTCCTGGCACTTCACGGGGCGATTGCCCAAGCACCGAAGAGCTGAACATATGCTGGGACTGGGACCGATAGCCTTCGCCGCACCCTGGATCCTCGGTGCCCTGATCGTCCTTCCGGTGCTGTGGTGGCTTCTGCGCCTGACGCCGCCCAGCCCCCGGATCGTCCAGTTCCCGGCGATCCGGCTGCTGCGCGACCTGGTGGCGCGGGAGGAGACCCCGGCCCGGACGCCGCTCTGGCTGCTGATCATGCGGATGTTGCTGGCGGCGCTGGTGATCCTGGCGCTGGCCCAGCCGCTGCTGAACCCGCGCGCCGGGCTGCCGGGCAGCGGCCCGATCATCCTGGTGGTGGACAACGGCTGGGGCGCCGCCCGCGACTGGCAGGCGCGCCAGCGCACCATGGGCGACCTGGTGGACCAGGCGGAGCGGAACGGCCGCGACCTGATCGTGGTGGCGACCGCGCCGTCCGCCTCCGGCGAGAAGCCGCAGCCCAGCACCCTGCTCCGGCCGGCGGACGCCAGGCGGCTGACCCAGTCGCTCGCCCCGCGCCCGTGGCCGACCGACCGGGCCTCCGTGCTGGAGGCGTTGCGCGGCCTCCGGGTCGAAGGCTCCGCCCATACCGTCTGGCTGTCCGACGGGCTGGCCGACGCGGCGGCGATCCCGCTGGCCCAGCGGCTCCAGCAGCTGGGCGGCGCCGAGGTGCTGATGAACGGCGCCGACCGCCTGCCCAACCTGCTGCTGCCGCCCAGCGTCGAGGGCAACGACCTGGTGGCCCGGGTGCGGCGGGCCGACACGACCCTGCCGACCCCCGTCACGGTCCGCGCGACCGCCGCCGACGGCCGGCTGCTGGCGCGCCAGGAAACCGCCTTCGCGCCCGGCTCGGACAGGCTGGAGGTCCCGCTGTCGCTCCCCGTGGAGCTGCGCAACGAGGTCACCCGCCTGTCGATCGAGGGCGAGGCGACCGCCGGGGCCACCGTCCTGCTGGACGAGCGCTGGCGGCGCCGCCCGGTCGGCCTGGTGTCCGGACGGCCCGAGGGCGAGAACCAGCCGCTGCTGAGCGATCTCTACTACCTGGAACGGGCGCTCGCCCCGTTCAGCGAGATCCGGCGGGGCAGCGTGCTGGACCTGATGGGCCGCGACCTGTCGGTGCTGATCCTGGCCGACATCGGCGCCCTGACCGAGACCGAGGCGCAGGCCGTGGAGTCCTGGGTGGAGAGCGGCGGCGTGCTGGTCCGCTTCGCCGGGCCGCGGCTGGCCCAGCATACCGACCAGCTGGTGCCGGTGCGACTGCGCCTGGGCGACAGGACGCTGGGCGGCGCGCTGTCCTGGTCGGAGCCGGCGCGGCTGGCGCCCTTCCCGCCCGACAGCCCCTTCGCCGGCCTGCCCGTTCCGCCCGACGTGGTGGTCGACCGCCAGGTCCTGGCCGAGCCGTCGATCGACCTCGCCGAGAAGACCTGGGCCCGGCTGGCCGACGGCACCCCGCTGGTCACGGCGGAGCAGCGCGAGGAAGGCCGGATCGTGCTGGTCCACACCACGGCCAATTCGGACTGGTCGAACCTGGCGCTGTCCGGCCTGTTCGTGGACATGCTGCGGCGGGTGACCGCGCTCAGCGAGGGCGTGTCCGGCGACGTCCAGGCGGCGACCTTCGCTCCGATAGAGGTGCTCGACGGGCTGGGCCAGCTGGTCCCGCCGCCCGCCACCGTCTTCCCGATCGCCGGCAACGCGTTCCGGCCCGAATCGCTCGGCCCCCGGCATCCGCCCGGCTTCTACGGGACGGAGGAGGCGCGCCGGGCGCTCAACCTGACCTCGCTGGTGACCACGGTCGAGCCCCTGCGCCGGCTGCCCGCCGGCGTCGCCCAGGGGACCTACGCGGCGCGCGGCGAGATCGACCTGAAACCCTGGCTGCTGGGAGCCGCCATGGCGCTGGCGATCATCGACCTGTTCGTGGCGCTGGTGCTGCGCGGGCTGCTCGGCAACATCCGCTTCGGCCGCCGGCGCCGCGCCGCCGCGGCGGCATCCGCGGTCCTGCTCGCGGCGGGGCTGGTCGCCGCCGGGGCCGGCCCTGCGCGGGCCTTGGACGAGTTCGCGATCAAGGCCAGCGGCGAGACCTACCTGGCCTATGTGGTGACCGGCGACCGGACGGTGGACGAAACCACCCGCGCCGGGCTGGAGGGGCTGAGCGAGATCCTGAACCGCCGCACCGCGGTCGAAACCGCCGGCGCCATGGCGGTCGACCTGGAGCAGGACGAGCTGGCCTTCTTCCCGCTGATCTACTGGGCGATCTCGCCGTCGCAGGCCGACCTCAGCGATTCGGCACGGCTCCGGCTGAACGAGTTCCTGCGCAACGGCGGGACGATCCTGTTCGACACCCGCGACCGGCAGTACGGCCCCGGCTCCGCGCTGACCGGCGGCGGGCCGGGCGCCCAGCGGCTGCGCCGGCTGGTGGACGGGCTCGACGTGCCCGCCCTGGCGCCGGTCCCGCCCGAGCACGTGCTGACCAAGGCGTTCTACCTGCTCCAGGATTTCCCCGGCCGGTTCGGCGGCGGCGACGTCTGGGTCGAGGCCGAGGAGGGCCGGCACAATGACGGCGTGTCGTCGGTGATCATCGGCTCCGCCGACTGGGCCGGCGCCTGGGCGGTCGACGAGGCCGGCCGGCCGCTCAACGCCGTCGTCCCGGGCGGCGAGCGCCAGCGCGAGATGGCCTATCGTTTCGGCGTCAACCTGATGATGTACGCCCTGACCGGCAACTACAAGGCCGATCAGGTCCATGTGCCCGCCATACTGGAAAGGCTCGGCCAATGATGGGTGGCGGCACCGCCGTTGACTTCTCCCCGCTGCTGCCCTGGGCGGCGCTGATCCCGCTGTTCGCCCTGGCGGCGGCCGGCATCCTCGTGGCGCTGGTGCGGCGCGCCCGCGGGACCGCGTGGCGGGCCCTGGGACTGGCGGCGCTGGCGCTGGCGCTGCTGAACCCGGCGCTGGTCCAGGAGGACCGCGAACCGATCCGGGACGTCGCCGTCCTGGTGGTGGACGAGTCCCCCAGCCAGAACATCGGCGAGCGCCGCGCCCGCACCGAGCGGGCGCTGGCCGACCTCCAGGAACGGCTGTCGCGCTTCCCCGACCTGGAGGTGCGGATCGTGCGCACCGGCGGCGCCGAGGGCGGCGTCGGCGGCGCGATCGAGGAGACGAGGCTGTTCGAGGTGCTCGACAACGCCATGGCCGACCTGCCCCGCCGGCGCATGGCCGGCGCCGTCTTCATCACCGACGGCCAGGTCCACGACGTTCCGGGCGGCGGCAAGGGGCTGGAGGACCTGGGGCCGATCCATACCCTGCTGACGGGGGAGCACGACGAGGCGGACCGCCGGCTGGCCGTGGTCCGGGCGCCCAGCTTCGGCTTGGTCGGCAGGCCGGTCACCGTGACCGTGCGGGTCGAGGACATGCCGGGCAGCCAGTCGCCCGACGCCGTCGTCAATATTCGCCAGGACGGCGGCGCCCCGCGCCCCTTCCGGGTGCCGGTCGGCCGCGACGTGCCGCTGGAGTTCAACCTGGAGCATGGCGGCCAGAACGTCCTGGAGATGGAGGTGGCCGCCGCCCCCCAGGAACTGACCCTGGCCAACAACCGGGCCGCCGTGGTGATCAGCGGCGTGCGCGACCGGCTGCGGGTGCTGCTGGTGTCGGGCGAGCCCCACGCGGGCGAGCGGACCTGGCGCAACCTGCTGAAGGCCGATCCCGGCGTCGACCTAGTCCATTTCACGATCCTGCGCCCGCCGGAGAAGCAGGACGGAACGCCGATCCGCGAGCTGTCGCTGATCGCCTTCCCGATCCGGGAGCTGTTCGAGATCAAGCTCGACGAGTTCGACCTGATCATCTTCGACCGCTACCGGCGGCGCGGGGTGCTGCCCCAGCTCTATCTCAGCAACATCGCGAGCTACGTGGAAAACGGCGGCGCCCTGCTGGAAGCGGGGGGACCGACCTTCTCGACCGCCATGAGCCTGTTCCGCACGCCGCTGGGCGCCGTGCTGCCCGGCGAGCCCACCGGAGAGGTGATCGAGCGGCCGTTCAAGCCGTCGGTGACCGAGCTGGGCCGCCGCCATCCCGTCACCGCCGGCCTGCCCGGCGACGTGCCGGCCGGCGCTCCCCAGGGGCAGGAGCCGAGCTGGGGTCGCTGGTTCCGCCAGACCGACGTGACGCCGCTCCAGGGCAGCGTCGTGATGGAAGGCGCCGACCAGCGGCCGCTGATGATCCTGAACCGGGTCGGCGAAGGCCGGGTCGCCCAGATCGCCAGCGACCAGATCTGGCTGTGGTCCCGCGGCTACGAGGGCGGCGGCCCGCAGGCCGAGCTGCTCCGGCGGCTCGCCCACTGGCTGATGAAGGAGCCGGAGCTGGAGGAGAACGACCTGCGCGCCAAGGTCGAGGGCAACCGCATCACGATCGAGCGCCGCAGCCTGGAACCCGACCCGCGCTCCGTCGAGCTGACCAGCCCGTCGGACGAGGTGCGCGGGGTCGATCTGGTCGAGGACGGCAACGGCCTCGCGACCGCCGCGGTGCTGGCGACCGAGCCCGGCATCTACCGCGTCAGCGACGGGGAGCGCACGGCCCTGGCCGTGGTCGGCGCGGTCAACCCGCCGGAACTGGCCGACGTGCGCACGACCGGGGAGCCGATGGCGCCCGCGGCGCGGGCCAGCGGCGGCGGCGTCCACTGGCTGGCCGACGGCGACGTGGACGTGCGGCGAACCCGGCCTGACCGCGACCAGACCGGCAGCAACTGGATCGGGCTGCGGGCCAACGGCGACTACGTGGTGACCGGCGTCAGCGAGGCGTCACTGCTTCCCGCCGGGCTGGTCGTCCTGCTGGTCGTCGGCGCCCTGCTGGCCGCCTGGCGGCGCGAGGGGCGATAGGCTGACCTCGATCCCGGACGGCCGGCCGGCAGGGCCTTCGGCGGGGAGCCGGGGCAGGTCCGGTCGGAGGCGATCGGGCCGGTCCGCCTCGTCCCACTCCCGCTGGCCCTCGTCCCGCCAGGCGCCGGCGTACCAGTCGTCGATGGTGATCCCGGCCGGCGTGGGAACCGGACCGGACCGGTCTTCGATCGGCCCGGAAAGGACGACGCAGAGCATGGCTGCCGCCCAGATGGCGAGGCCTGCCAGCCATGCGCCGATGATGTCTTCCGGCTTCATGGTGGTGGTCCAGGTTGCGATAGCGGAGATAGGACCCAGACATTTGCCGCCGGGTTCCCCGCCGCAAGGATCCCTTGGGGGGAACGCCGGAATAGAAGACCCTTGACCGGCGCCGGTCCGCGCCCGATGTCACGCAGCATGATGACCCAGTCCACCATCGCCGCCCCCGGCCGGGCGGGCAGCCGCGGCCGGTCCCTGATCGGGCTCGCGGCCTTCGTGATCCTCGTCGACGTCGCCTCGGCGACGGCATCCTCCGTGACCTTGCCGCAGATCGACGGCTGGTACGCCGGCCTGGAGAAGCCCTGGTTCAATCCGCCGGACTGGCTGTTCGGGCCGGTCTGGACGGTGCTCTACGGCATGATGGCGGTCGCCGGCTGGCTGGTCTGGCGGGACCGCGGCCTGGCCGGCGCGCGCGGCCCGCTGCTGCTGTTCGGGCTCCAGCTCGGGTTGAACATCCTGTGGTCGCTGATCTTCTTCGGCATGCAGCAGCCCGGGCTGGCCTTCGCGGAGATATCGGCACTCTGGATCGCCGTGGCCGCCACGATGGTGGCGTTCTGGCGCGTCCGGCCGCTCGCGGGATGGCTGTTCGTGCCGTACCTGCTCTGGGTCAGCTACGCGGCGGTGCTGAACGCCTCGGTGTGGCTGCTGAACGCCTAGACCTGTACCCGACAGGTCGATCCGCCCCAGGGCAGCCGAACCGATGCGTTGCGCCATGGGCGCAACCTACGATCGTCAGCCCGCATCATCTCCGCCCTGCATCGAGCCGTGCGTTGCGCCCATGGGCGCAATTTACGATCGTCGGACCGCATCATCTCCGCCCTGCATCGAGCCGTAGGTTGCGCCCATGGCGCAACACAGTGCGTCGAGTGGAACGGCCGGCGTCGAGAACCGGTGCGGTTCAACCTGATCGGGGACCGCTCCCGGGGAAAGCCATCGCACCCCGCAGGTCGGCCAAAGCGAAGCGGCAGCCGACCTACGGTTCACGAATCCGCAGCAGGGCATTCGGCGCTTCGGCCGGCAGGGACGAGATCTTGTACATCAGCTGGTCGGCGAGGTCGCGCGGGATGCCGGCGCGGCGCAGGCGGCCGCCGAGCTCGCGGCGGATGTCCTCCGCCGGGACGTGGGCGGGCGCCAGGTCGCGGGCGCTGCGCAGGCGGGAGAAGATGCGGGACAGGCTGCCGAACAGGAAGACGCCCTTCTGGCGCCCCAGCTCGGTCTCCGCGAGGTCCAGCAGGAAACCGATCTGGGCGCCGGGTCCCTTGAGGCTGCCGCAGAGCTGCTGGACCGCCGTTTCGAACGGCAGGTCGGCTTCCCCGAAGCGCAGCGCCGTCTTGGCCCGGCGGAGGAGCGCCTGGCTCATCTCGGGACCGCCGCGGAAGCCGCTGAAGCAGGCGAGGCCGGCGACGATCCGGCGCAGCGCGGCGGCATCGGCGATCGGCCCCTCCTTGGTCAGAGGCTGGCTGCCGTTCAGCCCGGTCGCGACGCGGCGCAGCAGGGCCGCCTCGACCTCCGGCAGGTGCCAGCGCGCCAGGGCGTTGCTCAAGTCCATCAGCACCGGCGTGAAAGGGTGGCGGTCGTCGAGCCGGCCGTTCAGCGTGGCCAGCAGGCTGCCCAGCGCGGAACCGAGGTCGGGCGAATAGCCGATCAGGACCTTGATCGGGTCGCGGCCGTCGATCGTCTCCGCCAGGACCTGATCGACCCAGGCGATGCCGGTGGCGTCGCCGTCGTCCTCCTCCAGCACCCGGATCAGCGCGCGGGTCTTGGTGCCCCAGTCGCGGTGGCCCTCCAGCAGGCGGGCGAAGGCGTAGCTGACGACCCGGTCGCATTCGGCCGGCGCGCAGGTCGAGGCCACCTGTTCCTGCAAGGCGCCCAGCCCCTTCTGGATCAGCAGCTTGCCATAGCCGGCCAGGCTGTCGGAGGTCTGGGCGAGCTGCTTCAGGCGGAGCCACAGGGCGCCGAGTTCCCGTTCGCGCTCGGCGGCGACCGTCGCGTTCTCCCTGGACTGCACCCGGGCGAGCCGCGCGATGCCCGAATTGAGCAGCATGCCCTCCCGCTCGATCAGGCGGAGCGCCAGGTAATCGTGCAGAGTCTCGCACGGGATCGCGATCTGGCGGTCGGCATGGCGGCGGGTCAGGCGCAGCAGGGTCATGCGGCTGGGATGGCCGTAGACGTCCAGCACGTCGGTGCAGAAATGGGCGTCCTCGATCGCCGTGATGCCGACGACCCCGGCCCCGCCGGCCTGGGATGCCCGCTCGAATACGACGGCCTGGGTGTGCTTGGCGACCTGGACGACCTGCACCCGGGTGAATTTGGCGAGGCTGAGCAGGTAGGTCGCGCGCTCGACCGCCTCGCGTTCCGTTTCGAAGATGCCGTCGATGCTCGCATGGCCGGCCTGCTCGGCGACCACCTCGTACCGGGCATGCTTCTTCCAGTGGAACATCGCTGCGAGGGGTCCTTTCCGCTCCCGGTACCTACCCCTTTATCGCATCATATGGCAGGGCGGACAAATATCAAATTGTCTCACATTTTATTCAGAATCTTCGCGGCGGCGGCGGCGGCACCGAAGCCATTGTCGATGTTGACGGCCAGGACGCCCGGGGCACAGGACGCGAGCGCCGTGTGCAAGGCCGCGGTCCCGCCGGCCGCGACGCCGTAGCCGACCGATGTCGGGACGGCGATGACCGGCGCGTCGACCAGCCCGGCCAGCACGCTGAACAGCGCGCCTTCCATGCCGGCCGTCGCGATCACGACGCGCCAAGCGCGGATCTCCTCCAGCCGGCGCATCAGGCGCCACAGGCCGGCGACCCCGACATCGGCGACGACCGGCGCCGAGAACCCCAGGAACTCGAGGGTCCGGGCGGCTTCGCGGGCGACCGGCAAGTCGGAGGTTCCCGCGGCGACGATGCCGATGCCGTCCCGCGCGGCCCCCGCCGGCGGCAGGGACCCGCACCATGCCGTGCGGGAGAGGGAGTCGTAATCGAGCATGGCGCGGCATTCCGGCGCCAGGGCCTCGAAGGCGGCCGGCTCCAGCCGGGTGAACAGCAGCCGGCGGCCGGCCATGGCCGCCTCCTTCAGGATGGCCTCGACCTGCGCCACCGATTTCGACGCGCACAGCACCGCTTCCGGCACGCCGGTGCGCCCTTCCCGCTCCCAGTCCATCACGAAGTCGCTCATGGCGCATCCCGCAGGAAGGCGGAGCCCCGGCGGTAGAGGCGCACGCCGCCGAAGGCGCGGCCGGTGCGGGCGCACAGCTCCGAGACCAGGCGCCCGGCCGTCTCGCCGGCGGCCTCGGGGTCGTCCAGTTCCAGGGCGACGCCGGCATGGGTGATCCGGCACCGCACGCTGGACCCGGCCGGGACCAGGGCCTGGACGGCGGTCTCGACCTGATCGATGAAGCCCAGGTCGTCGGCATCGATCGCGATCCCGGTCTCCACCCGGCTGGACAGGCAGGGCTGGGCCGGCAGCTCCGCGAGATCGTCCAGGCCATGGAGCCGGGCGAGCGCCCGCACCGTCGCCTTGTCGATGCCGGCTTCCACGAAGGGATGCACGACGCCCCGCTGGGACGCCGCCTTCAGCCCGGGCCGGAAATCGCCCAGGTCGTCCAGATTGGTGCCGGAGGCGACGGTCGCCTGCGTGACCGAGCGGATGCGGTCGTACAGGTTGGACTTGCAGAAGAAGCAGCGGTCAACCGGGTTGGCGCGGTAGCGCGGGTCGGCGAACTCCCCCGCGTCGGCGACGGCGAGGTCCCAGCCCTCCCGCCCGGCATGGGCGCGGACGCGCGCCGTGGCGTGGGGCGGAACGGCCGGGGAGACCGCGTGCAGCATGGAGACCCGGCCGCCGGAGAAACGGTGCGCCACGAAGGCCAGCGTCATGCTGTCCACCCCGCCGGACACGGCGATCACCAGGTCGGCATGGCGGTCGAGCGCCGCGACGAGGCGGGCCTGGGCTTCCCGCGCGCTCATGGCCCGCTCTCCGCCTCGATCTCCGCCCGGGCCTTGCGCGCCCGCCGGGCGGCGAGGCCGTCGAGACCCGCGAGGTCGTCGCTCTCCGCCTTGGCGGTGGTCCCGCCGCCGGGCCGCTCCACCCGCTTGACCCGGACCGTCTCGCCGGAGGACACGCGGGGCAGGACCGTCCGCCGCTCCGTCCGCCAGCGCAGGCCGATGGTGGAAGTCTCCAGCAGGCAGCGTTCCTGCACGAAACCCAGCGCGCCGGGACGCACCAGCAGGCGGAACCCGGTGAGCGGGCGGCCCTTCTTGCCGGCCAAGGGGGCCAGCGCCAAGTCGAGCACGCCGTCCAGCGCGCGGAGCCGGTCGGCCGCGACGCCGATCTCCTCCCCCGTCATGTCGTCCACGTCGAAGCTGAGCACCGCCACCTTCTGCCCGGCGTCACGGACCTCCGCGGCGGCCGTGTCGAACACCAGGGCCCGCAGGATGTTGGGCATGCCGGGCAGCTCCCGCGTTCCGGCACCGCTCCCGGTCGCCTCCAGCCTGCCGCCGGGACGGCCGGGGCCCTTTGCGAGATGGCGCAGGATGGCGGCGCCGGTCGGGGTCACCCGCTCGCCCGACACGCCGTCGTCGCGCCAGTCGAACCCTTGCAGGAGGCGGGCCGTCGCCGGGGCGGGCACCGGCAGCATCCCGTGGGCGGTCCGCACCCGCCCGCCGCCCAAAGGCAGGTCGGAAACGCTCCAGGCGGCGTCGAGCGCCGCGGCGACCGAGCCGGCCGCGACCACGTCCATCAGGCTGTCCCAGTCGCCGATCTCGTGGAAATGGACCTGCTCGACCGGAACGCCGTGGATCGCCGCTTCCGCTTCCGCCAGCAGGGTCAGGATCGCGACCGCGTGGCCGGCGGTTCCCTCGGACAGGGGGGCTTCCCGGATCAGGCCGACCATGTGCCGGTAGCTGCCGACACCGTCGTGGTGATGGTCCGAGCCCCCGCCCCGCCCGCCTTCCAGGCCGAAGCGCAGAACGGAAATCCCGGCGCTGGCGCCGGCGGAGAACACGGGCGTTCCGGCGCCCGACGGCAGCACGGCGGCGGCGTCGCCGAGCACCCGGTCCCGGAGCGCCGGCACCGCATCGACCAGGGCCGCCACAAACATGTCGCCGGCGATGCCGCCGACGGCGTCCAGGTGGATGTGGCGGAGGGTCATGCCGCCTCGACGACGGGGACGACGTAGGGGCCTTCCGGGATCACCGCGACGCGGCTGTCGCCGTGGCGCCGGATGCTGTCGGCGACGGCGGCGTCCAGGTCGGCGATCACCTCGACCGCGGTGATCCGCCGCTCCTCCTCGTCGAGGCCGGAGGTGTAGAGCTGGACCCGGCCGATCCGCATCGGCTTCAGCTGCATCTCGGTCTGCCACTCGTCCACCTCGGCCAGCGACTTGGCGGTCAGGGTGGCGAGGAAACGCTCCGGCCCGAGCTCGACCAGCCGCGCCTGGGCGTCGCGGAACTCCTTCGACCCCATGCCTTCGGAGCATTCCGACGCGATGATCAGGGTGCCGCCCGGCTCCAGGATGTCCAGCGGGGTCACCATGCCCTTGACCGTCTGGTAATAGGTCTTGTCCAACGGGTAGCCGGCCGACGAGGTGATGACGGTCTTGAAGCGTTGGGGCAGCCTGATGCGGGTCACGTCCTGGATGAAGCCCACCGCGGCCAGGTGGCTGGCGATGATCTCGCCGAAGGTGACGTGGACGAGGTCGCGGTCCTCGTCGATCACGGTGTTGAGCGCGTAGATCTCGCCGATCATGCGGACGATCTCCAGCTGCTCCTCGTGCAGGGGGTTGCCGACCAAGTTGCACTGGACCGCCAGCGGATCCTCCATGAACCGGGCGGAATGGAACGTCCGGATCGTCTCGTGCCCGGCGACGCCCGGCGCCACCACCTTGCGGCCGCCCGACCAGCCGGCCATGAAGTGCGGCTCGACCAGCCCGGTCGCGATCCGCAGGTCGGCGTCCAGGAAGCGGCGGTCGATGCGGACCGGCGTGTTCCGGGTGGCCGTGCGGCCCAGGTCCGCATGGTCCTCGTCGCGCATGGCGAAATGGTTCTCGACCCGGACATTCTCCAGCACCCAGGGATCGCCGACCAGCTCGGCCAGCTCGGCGCCCTCGTTGGGGCGGTGCAGGCCGGTCGCGACCAGCACGGTGATCCGGTCCTTCGGGATGCCGGCCTCGGCCAGGGTCTGGATCATCGGCCGCAGGAACAGGCGATTGGGCACCGGCCGGGTGATGTCGCAGATCAGGATGCAGGCGCTGCCCCGGCC
Source organism: Skermanella sp. TT6 (assembly GCF_016653635.2). Classification (NCBI taxonomy): domain Bacteria; kingdom Pseudomonadati; phylum Pseudomonadota; class Alphaproteobacteria; order Rhodospirillales; family Azospirillaceae; genus Skermanella; species Skermanella cutis. The sequence goes on along the minus strand of NZ_CP067420.1, from coordinate 888,362 downwards.
CTTCGCCAGTTCCGCGAGCGGGGCCGAGTCCACGGGGTTCGCGAAGGCGGCCCGGACCGCGCCGTCCTGGTCGGCCAGCTTCGGCAGGGAGGCCTTCCGGATCACCGTCACCTCGGCCTCTTCGGGCAGCCCCACGGTCAGGTGACCCCGGCCGAAGGCGATATCGACGGTCTTGAACGGCTGCATGGCCATCTCCTCAGCGGAACGTTGGTCGCGGCATTCTGAAGGAGATAACAGGTTCGGGAAACAATCAGTTATGCCGACCACCCCTGCGCCGCGCCGTCACCTCCCCTCGAAGACCGGCTTGACCTTCCGCAGGAACGCCCGGTAGCCGATCCGGTAGTCCTCGGTATCGGCGAAATCGTAGGACTGCGCGCGCTCCTCCGCGGTGACCGGCGAGGCATCGCGCAGCAGGCGGAGGAACTGGGCCTTGGTGCTGCGGTGCGCGTTGGGCGATCCGGCGGCGACCCGGCGGGCGGTCGCCAGCGCCTCCTCCTCCAGCCGCTCCGCCGGGACGACCCGCTCGACCAGCCCCTTGGACAGGGCCTCCTGCGCGTCGTAGATCCGCCCCTCCAGCAGGAGTTCGGCCGCGATGCCCCGGCCGAAGAGCCTGAACAGCAGTTCGGTCTCGCCGAACGCCAGGGGAAAGCCCATGCGGCTGATCGGGATGCCGAGCTTCGCGTCGTCGGCGGCGATCCGGATGTCGCAGCAGGACGCGATCTCCAGCCCGCCGCCCATGCAGGTGCCCCGGATCATGGCGACCGTGGGGATGCCGCACTCCAGCAGGGACGCCAGCCCCGGGCCGACATAGCGCTCGTGGTAACGGGCTACCTGCTCGCGGTCGGACCGCTCGCGCTCGAACTCGCTGATGTCGGCCCCCGAGGCGAAAGCCTCCTCCCCGGCGCCGCGCAGGACCAGGCAGCGGTGCCCACCCTCCCGGTCGATCCCGCGGACCAGCTCGCCCAAGGCCTCCCACATGCCGACGGTCAGCGCGTTGCGGCGCGGCGGGTTGTCGATGACGACGAACCCCACCTCGTCCCGGCTCTCGAAACGGACGCTCCCGCCCATCACGGCCCGAACATCTGGTTGGGCAGCCACAGGGCGATGCCGGGGAAGAAGCAGAGCAGCACCATGAACCCCATCATGATCAGGACGAAGGGGACCGATCCCCACAGCACCGTCATCAGCGGCACCTGGGGCGCCACGTTCCGCAGGATATACAGGTTGAGCCCGACCGGCGGCGTGATCAGGCCGATCTCCAGGTTGATCGTCATCAGCACGCCGAACCAGATCATGTCGAAATCGTTGGCCTCCAGCACCGGCTGGAGGATCGGCATGGTCATCAGGATCAGCGCCACCGGCGGCAGGAAGCAGCCGGCCACCAGCAGGAAGACGTTGACCACCAGCAGCATGACCCAGCGGTTCAGGTTCCAGCCGACCAGCAGGTCGGCCATGGTCTGGGTCACGTAGAGCAGCGACATCATGTAGGAAAAGAGGCCCGACGCCGCGATGATCAGCAGGATCATGCAGCTCTCGCGCACCGCGTTGCCGAAGATCGGCCACAGGTTATCCCGGTTCACGATGCGGTAGACCAGCGCCACGTAGAGGAAGGCCAGCATGGCCGCCAGCGCCGCGATCTCCGACGGGGTCGCATAGCCGCCGTAGAGCGCCAGGATGATCAGCGCGATGATGGCGAACAGGGGCATCACGGTGCCCGACGCGCGTATCTTCTCCTTAAGCGTGTAATGGTCGCGCGGCTGGGTGACGTTCCGCTCGGCGAAGGCGGTGGCGGCCCAAGCATAGGCGCAGAAGATCGCCACCAGCAGGACACCCGGCACGACGCCGGCGACGAACAGCCGTCCGATGGAGGTCTCTGTCGCCACGCCGTACAGGATCATGGTGACCGACGGCGGGATCAGGATGCCCAGCGTCCCGCCCGCCGCGATGGCGCCGGTCGCGAGGCCCGCCGGGCAGCCCCGCTTCAGCATCTCCGGCACCCCGACCTTGCCGATCGCGGCGGCCGTCGCCGGGCTGGAGCCGGACAGGGCGGAGAACAGGCCGCAGGCGCCGATGTTGGCGATCACCAGCCCGCCGGGCACGCGGGCGAGCCATCGGTGAAGCGCCTCGTAGATGTCGGCGCCCGCCCGGGACGATCCGATCAGGGAGCCGAGCAGGACGAACATCGGCACCGCGAGCAATGCGAAGCCGCTGATCTCGTCCAGGAAGGTGCGCGGCACGGCCGACAGGCTGCCGGGCCCGTCGAAGACGTAGAGGAACGCGATAGAGACGACGGTCAGCCCGAACGCGATCGGGACGCCGGAAAACAGCACGAGCGTCGTGCAGACGAGGATGAGGGAGCCGATCTGGAGTTCGGTCATCGCGCGGGCATCCTCCGTTCGGTTTCGCTCCGGCCGGGAGGGTTGCGTCCGGGGACAGGTTCCGGGATCGCCTCCATCCGTGGCAGGGGTGCCTTCGCCGGCGCCTCGTCCGAAGCGCTCCGGAAGATCTCCGCCAGATACTGGAGGGCGGTCAGGCCGAGGCCGATCGGCATCATGACGTACAGCGGCCATTTGACCGGGCGCCACATGCTGGTGCTGCGCTCGTCGCTGGCGATCGCCTCGAGGGTGAGGTGCCAGCCGAGCCAGGCCATGTAGAGGCAGATCACGATCCCGACCGCCGCGATCACCGCCTGGATCGCGCGGGCGCCGCGCCGGCCCATCATCCAGGGGAGGAAATCGACCGACACATGCCCCCTGGTCATCAGCGTATAGGGCGACGCCAGGAAGGTGGCGGCGACGACCATGTAGATCGACGCCTCGATCTCCCAGTAACTTGAGTACCCCAACGTCCTGATCACGACCATGTAACAGACGATCACGACCGCCGATGCCAAGAGCACCGACGCCACGACGGCACATGATATCGACAGGCGGTCGATCAGCGCGATCACTGCACGCATCGACTGTCCTCCCCCGTTTGGCATGCGCGGGCGCCGGCTCGGCGGCACCCGCATCTTTCTTTTCTTGGTTCTTGTCTTACTGGGCGTTCTGGAGCGAGGTCTCGACCAGCCCGATCAGCTCCTTGCCGTTGGGGACTTCGGTTTCGAACTTCTTCCAGGCGGTCTCGCGCGCCAGGTCGACCCAGGCCTCGAATTCCGCGTCGGTCAGCGGCCTCACGTCGGCCCCAGCCTCCTCGAAGGCCTTCCTCATCTCCGCGTCGGCTTCAAGCTGGAGGCCGTTGAAGAACTTCTCGCTGACCGTGGCCGCCTCCTCGAACGCCTTCTGCTGGTCAGGGGTCAAGTTGTCCCAGGCCTGCTTGGACATGATCAGCGGCTGGAGCAGCATGAACAGGATGTTGTCGCCGCCGACCGTCGCGTTGCTGGTCTGCTCGTAGATCCGCATGCTGACGAAGCTTTCCGCCGAGGTCATGACGCCGTCGAGCACCCCGGTTTGAAGGGCGGAGTAGATCTCGGTGGAGGGCATCGACTGGACGGAGGCGCCGGCCGCCTGGAGCACCGTTTCGAAATAGGGGTCGGCCGCGCGCATCTTGAGGCCGCTGACCGTATCGGGTCCCTGGATCTCCCGGTTCTTCGACGCGAAGCCGCCGGGCGTCCACCACCAGGTGACGATATGGACGCCGTTGGCGTGGGCGATCTCCTGAAGCCGCTGGTGATAGGGGGAGTTCTTGAGCTTGACCGCTTCGTCCAGGTTGCTGATCAGGCCGGGCATGATGGTGATGGAGAACTCCGGCACCTTGCCGACGGCGTAGACCAGCGGATAGATCGCCATCTCCAGCGAATTGTTCTGGAGCGAGTCGAACTGGGCGACCGGGTTCTGGATCAGCGAGCGTCCGGGGAAGATGCGGAACTTCAGGTCCGGCGCCTGCTTGCCGACCTCCTCCACGAACACCCGGACGGCGCGGTCGCGGGCATCGGTCTGCGCCTTCCACTGGTGGGAAATCTTGAGGGTCTGGGCACCGGCCGCCGCGGCGGAAAGGGTCAGCGCCGCACCGAGCGCCAGCCCCGTCAGGAGCCTGCCCGTCTTCCACATGCCTGTATGTCCCATGAACGTCTCCTCCTCTTTTGATTGCATTCTCGATCCGGGGATTTTCTCCCTCTTTTCATCCATTTAAGACCATCCGGACAGCGGGAGCCACCCCGGATCGTCATCTTCCGGATTATTTGCCTCCCAGATCATCGGCCAAGCGGCGCAGAATCCGATGGTAGACCGGCTCCAGCGGCCCGTCGAACAGGGCCGGGTCGGACTCCTCGATCAGTTCGGCGGCCCGGCGGGACAGCAGCGCCTGGGCATGGTGCCGGGCGCGCGCGAGGCGGACCGCACCGGCATCGCGGCGTTCCGCCGCCCAGGCGCGATGCCGCTCCACCGCCTCGTCCAGCTCCGTCAGGCCGGCGTCGTCCCCCTGGGCGCACAGGACCACGGGCGGCGTCCAGGCCCCGCCGTCCCCGACGCGCCGCGTCACGGCGCGGATCTCGGCGGCGGTCTTCCGGGCGCCGGGCAGGTCGGCCTTGTTGACCACGTAGATGTCGGCGATCTCCAGGATGCCGGCCTTCATGGCCTGGACGCTGTCCCCCGATTCGGGATGGAGCACCAGCACGACCGAATCGACCAGGGTGCGCACCGCGTGCTCGGCCTGCCCCACGCCCACGGTCTCGACCAGCGCCTCGTCGAAGCCGTACCGATCGAGAGCCAGCAGCAGGTCCGGCAGGTTGTCGGCCAAGCCGTCATGGCTGCCCCGGCTCGGAAGGGAGCGGATATAGAGGCGCGGATCGCCGGCGATGGCGTCCATCCGGACGCGGTCGCCGAGGATCGATCCCTGGGTGATCGGGCTGGTCGGATCGATCGCCAGCACGGCGACCTCGCCCGCGGTCCGTTGCAGCCGCCGCGCGGCGAGGCGGGCGATCAGCGTGCTCTTGCCGGCCCCCGGCGCGCCGGTGATGCCGATGCGATAGGCCGGCCGGGCCGGCGGCGCGGCATCGCCGTGCCCGGCCAGCGTCTGCCGCACGCCGGCCCGGGCGATCCGGCTGAGCGCCCGGCCGAGTTCCCGGCGGCGGGACGGGCTTCCCGTCATGGTCGTTCCCCCGCCGCCAGAAGCGCCGACGTGTGCTCGCCGAGCAGCGGCGGCGGCTCGTACCGGGTCGGTTCGCCGGGAAAGCGGATCGGATTGCCCACGACGGCCAGGTCGCCGTCGCCGGTCGGGATCGACACCACCATGTCGTGGCTGCGCGCAAGGTCGCCGGACAGCGCGTCCTCCAGCCGCTCGACGCCGGCGACGACGATGCCCAGGGGCGCCAGCCGTCCGACCCACTCCGCCGTTCCGCCGGTCCGCAGCAGAGACTCGACCGCCCGGATCACCAGGTCGCGGTTCGCGGTGCGCCCCGACATGGTGCTGAAGCGCTCGTCCGACAGCCATTCCGGCCGGCCGGCCTCGCGGGCGAAGCGCCGCCAGAAGTCGTCGTGGGTGATGAACAGGGCGAGGTGGCCGTCGGCGGTCTCGAAGATCTGGGCCGGGACGATGTAGGGATGCCCGCCGCTCTCGTACCGGCTCGGGGGCTCGCCGGCGTTGAGCCAGGCGCCGGCCACATAGTTCAGCTGCGAGAGCATGGTGTCGAACAGCGAGACGTCGACCTGCCCGCCCCTGCCCTCCAGGATCTTCGCGACCAGCCCGAGCGCCCCCATGATGCCGGCGGAATTGTCCACCGCCGAGTAGCCGCATTTCACCGGCGGCGCGCCGGGATCGCCGGTCAGCGCCATGATGCCGACCAGCGCCTGGATCACGTAGTCGTAGGCGGGCCGGTCGGCGTAGGGACCGTCCAGGCCGTAGCCGGTCAGCGCCAGGCAGGCGATCCGGGGATTGTATGCGGACAGGCGGTCGTAGGTCAGGCCGAGCTTGCGGATCACCGCCGGCCGCATGTTGGTCAGGAGCCCCTGGCTGGTCGCGGCCAGCCGGCCCAGGGCGGCCTGCCCCTCCGCCGAGCCGAGATCCAGGACGACGCTCCGCTTGTTGCGGTTGAGGGAGGCGAAATAGGCGTTGTGCGGACCGACGCGGTGGGGGCTGAGCCTTCGGGCGATGTCGCCTTCGGGCGATTCGATCTTGATCACGTCGGCGCCCAGGTCGGCGAGCAGCATGCCGCAATAGGGGCCCGCCAGCATGTGGCCGGCTTCGAGGATGCGGATGCCGGAGAGCGGCCCGCTCATGCGGCCAGTTCCCGGTCTATGGCCGCCACCACGTCCTCCAGCTTCTGGTCCGAGGTGAACACGCCCCGGACGCCGATCCGCAGCAGTTCCGGCTGGTCCTCGGCCGGGATGGTGCCGCCGACGAAGATCTTGATGTCCCCGCCGTCGAGGTCGCGCAGGCAGCGCAGGGTCTCGGCCACCAGCTCGTTGTGGCTGCCCGACAGCAGGCTGAGGCCGACCGCGTCCACGTCCTCCTCGACCGCGACGCGGGCGATGTAGTCGGGGCTCTTGCGCAGGCCGGTATAGATCACGTCGGCCCCCGCGTCGCGCAGCGCCAGGGCGATCACCTTCGCGCCGACGTCGTGCCCGTCCAGGCCGGGCTTGGCGATCAGGATGCGTTTGCCCTTCAGGCTCATCGTCGTTTCCTCCCCCTGTCGTTTCTTGGCCCGTCGTTTCCTTGCCGCGTTGCGCGGGAAATCACAGCCGGATCGGCTCCTGGAACTCGCCCCAGTGCTTCTTCAGCGTGGCCACCATCTCGCCGACGGTGGCGTAGGCGTGGCAGCACTCGATCAGGTGCGGCATGACGTTCTCGCCGTCGTCGGCCGCGGCAAGGCCCAGCGCCTCCAAGCTCCTGGCCACGCGGGATTCGTCGCGGCGCCCCATGACGCCGTCGTACTTCTCGCGCACCCGGCGGGCCGCCTGGGGGTCCAGGCGGAAGACCTCGCCGAAATCGTCGGTCTGGTCGTCGCGCCGGAAATGGTTCTGGCCGACGACGACGGTCTCGCCGCTGTCGATGCCCTGCTTGCGGAGCTTGGCCCGCTCCGCGATCCGCATCTGCAGATAGCCGTCCTCGACGGCCTTGATCACGCCGCCGTAGTCGTCGATCTCCGCGATGACGGCCCGGGTCTCCTGCTCCATGCGCTCGGTCAGCCACTCCACGAAGTAGCTGCCGCCGAGCGGGTCCACCGTCTTCGAGATGCCGCTCTCGTGGGCCACGATCTGCTGGGTCCGCATGGCGATCTCGGCGCTGAACTCCGTCGGGATCTGGAACACCTCGTCATAGGCGCAGGTGAAGATCGACTGGGCGCCGCCCATCACGGCCGCCATGGTCTCGATGCCGACCCGCACGATGTTGTTGTAGGGCTGGGCCGAGGTCAGCGAGGATCCGCCGCACACCACGCCGAACCGGAACCGCTGCGCCTTGGGATCGGTGATGCCGAACCGCTCCTCCAGCAAGCTGGCCCACAGGCGCCGGGCCGCCCGGAACTTGCAGACCTCCTCGAAGAAATCCATGTGGACATAGAAGAAGAAACTGAGCCGCTGGGCGAACTTGGTGGCATCCCCGCCCCGCCGCAGCAGTTCCTCGACATAGGCGAGTCCGTTGGCGAGGGTGTAGCCCAGTTCCTCCACCGCCGTGGCCCCGGCGTCGCGCACATGGGCGCCGGCGATGCTGATCGGGTTGAAGCGCGGCGTCTCCTCGTTGGAGAACAGGATGGTGTCGGCGATCAGGCGCATGCTCGGGCGCACCGGGAAGATCCAGGTGCCGCGCGCCACGTATTCCTTCAGGATATCGTTCTGGATCGTGCCGGTCAGCTTGGAGCGCGGCACGCCCTGCTTGTCGGCGACCGCGCAGTACATGGCGTAGATGATCGCCGCCGTGCCGTTGATGGTGAAGGAGGTGGAGATCTTCGACAGGTCGATGCCGTCGAACAGGATCTCTGCCTCGGCGAGGTTGGACAGCGACACGCCGACCTTGCCGACCTCGGGCTTCGCGATAGGATCGGTCGGGTCGAGCCCGCACTGGGTCGGCAGGTCCAGCGCCACGGAAAGCCCGGTCTGGCCGCCGTCGAGCAGGAAACGGTAGCGCTGGTTCGACTCTTCCGCCGTGCCGAAGCCGGAATACTGGCGGATCGTCCAGAGCCGCCCGCGATAGCCGTCGGCGAAGATCCCGCGCGTGAACGGCGCCTCCCCCGGCATTCCGGGGTCCGGCCGCGTCAGCATGTCGGGCGTGACCACCGCCGGTATCTCGATCCCCGAGGGGGTCACCGGCTTCGGCGCGCCGGGACCCGGCCTCGCGGCTTCCAGTTCGGCCGCGACGGCCGTCCTGGTGCTTTCTGCCTTGGTGGATTGCGCGGCGGTCATTCTACCTCCGTCCCAGGTTGAGCCGTTCGACGGCGGACCAGTGGTCGTCATGGACCCAGGTTCCGGCGAACAGCCTCGTTTCCAGTCGTTCCATGTCGGAGCGGGATGCTCCCGTGCGATGCGCCACCGCCAGCGCCTTGAAGGCCCTGAGCACCTGCGGAGCCTGGCGCAGCATCGGCTGAACGAAAGAGGCGACCGCATCGTCCAGCGGCTGGTCGGCTTCGGCCACCGCGTCGACCAGCCCGACGGCTCGCGCCGACTCCATGTCCAGGAGATCCGATCGGGCGAGAAGCCGCAGACCCGCGGCGGGCCCGAGCAGGTCGAGAAGGTCGATGCCGCCGCCCCAGGCGGTGGCGATGTTCAGCCTGCCCTGGACGAAGCCGATCCGGGCATGTCTTGCGCCGACGCGGAAGTCGCAGGCGACGGCCAGTTCCGCCCCGCCGCCCAGCGCGTCGCCGTTGAGGGCGGCGACCACGGGGACGGGGAACCGGCGGACCGCGTCCAGCGCGGCCTTGGCATGGTCCGCCATCTCGCCGGCCTCCTCGGCCGATCGGAGCTGGCCCAGATCCTTCAGGTCGCCGCCGGCCGCGAAGCTCTTCTCGCCCGCCCCGCGCAACACGGCGACGCGCAGGGTTGGATCGTCCGCGTGCGCCTCGAAGCATCGGCGGAGCGCCTCCAGCAGGGTGCGGCTCAGGGGATTGCGTTTCTCCGGCCGGTTCAGGGTGACGTGAAGGATGTCGTCGCGGCGTTCGGCCAGCAGCTCGTCGCTCATGGATGTTCCTCGCCGGCCTCGACGGCCGATTTCATCGCCAGCAGTCTTTCCGTGTGTGCGGCGAGGCCGGTCTTCATACGCTCCAGCGGTCCCGCGACGGCGACGCCGAGCGGTTCGCCGTTGAGGTGGATGGCGGTCGCCACGGCCATGACGTCGGCAACGTTCTCGCCCCGCGTGATGTGGTAGCCGCGCTCCCGCCCGGCCGCGAGATCGCCGCCGAGGCTTTCCGGCGTCACCAGCGTGTTTTCGGTGACGGCATCCAGGGGGTGCCCGGCCAACCATGCCGCGAGGTCGGCCGGCGGAATCTCCCCCAGCATAGCCTTGCCGATCGCGCTGGAATGCAGCGGCTTCAGCTCGCCCGGCTTGGCGGAATAGCGGATCGTCCGCAGCCCCTCGACCACGTGCAGGTAAATCACCGCATCGTCCTGGCGCTTGCCCAGGATCACGGTTTCCCCCGTGTCGTCGCGCAGCCGCTCCAGGAAACCGGCCAGCCGCTCCAGCATCGGATCCTTGGCGACGATGCGGCGCGCCATCTCCAGGATCCGGCGCGTCGGATAGAGGGTGCGCCGGTTGACGGCGTACAGGTAACCCCGGGCCTTGAGCGTGCCGACCAGCCCGTGGCAACTGCTGACCGGCATCTCCAGCCGGCGCGCCAGGTCGGACAGGGTCAGGGGCTTGCCGACATCCTCGAAGGCTTCGAACACGTCGAGGGTTCGTCCGGCAGTTTTCACGTTGCCATTCACATTCATGAAAGCATCTTCACCTGCTTGAAATGTCGAGTCAAGCAGAAGCCGACTTTCTCGAGAATGGGCGGCAATGGGGAGGAGAGGTGAGACCGGACGCGGGACGGGCCGGCGGCTATTCCGCGGGCGGGTCTTGGCGCTTCGGGCCGGCCTGGAGGCCGGACCCGTCGGCCCCCTGCCGATCCGCCCCATCCTTCGCCTCGATGCGTTCGAGGATGCGCTCGAGGATGCGGAGCGCTATCTCCCGCTCGCCCATGACCGCCAAGCTGGCGCCCAGGTCGGTCAGGTGCGAAACCGCCGCGTCGGTGTGGGCGCGGGCGACGATCTCCAGGCCGGGGTTGGCAGCCCTGGCCTGCTCGACCACCTGGCCCGCCTCGAAGGCTTCGGGAACGGTGACGATCAGCCGGCGGGCGGCCGACAGGTTGGCGGTCGCCAGGATCTCGGGATCGGCGGCGTTGCCGATCACCACCTCGGCGCCGTCGCGGCGCGCCGCCTCGATCTCGTCAGCCCGCTCCTCGACCACGAGGACCGGGCGGCCGGCGGCGCGCAGGCCGGAACCGACCAGGGAGCCGACCCTGCCATAGCCGATCAGGACGTCGTGGCCGGTCAGGCTGGTCGGCGTCAGGTCGGGTATCGCGTCGGGCACGGCCGTCCCGCCGGACGGGACCGCGACCGGCCCCCCGGCCGGGGCCGGGAGCATCTGGTCCGGCGCCTTGCGGGACCGCGGCCGGTCCACGGCGGCGAAGATCAGCGGGTTCAGCATGATCGAGATGATGGCACCGGCCAGGATCAGGTCGCGACCCTCCGCCGGCAGCACGCCCATGCCGACGCCCAGGCCGGCCAGGATGAAGGAGAATTCGCCGATCTGCGCGAGACTGGCGGAAATGGTCAGGGCCGTTCCGTTGGCGCGTCCGAACGCCCGCACGATCGCGTAGGCGGCGAGCGACTTGCCGATCACGATGATGGCGACGGTGGCCAGCACCGACCAGGGGGAGCGGACCAGGACGCCGG